>NZ_MABH01000115.1 GCF_001720585.1 Cereibacter johrii
GCAGCAGCATCGCCAGCCCGGCGGCGAAGGCGCGCGCCGCGCCGACCCTCTGCGCCAGCGCGGGGGCGAGCATGGCGCCCCCGAGATAGCCCGCGGCATTGGCCGCGTTGATCCAGCCCGCCGCCGCATAGCTCCAGCCGAGATCGGCCTGCATCGCCGGCAGAAGCAGCGCATAGGCGAAGCGGCCGAGCCCGATCCCGGCGGCGGGCCCGAGGCTCAGGAGAAGGGCATTGCGGTAGGCGCTGGTCACAATCCGGCCGTGGCTTTCGTCTCGAGGTAGTCGGCGAGGCCCCAGGCGCCATGTTCGCGCCCGTTGCCCGATTGCTTGTAGCCGCCGAAGGGGGCGCGCGCATCCCAGCCCGCGCCATTGATATAGACCATGCCCACGCGCAGCCTGCGCGCGATGCGCCGCGCCTTCTCGGGGTCGCCGGTCTGGATATAGCCCGCAAGCCCGTAGATCGAGTCGTTGGCAATGCGGATCGCATCTTCCTCGTCCCCGTAGGGAATGAGGGCCACGACGGGGCCGAAGATCTCCTCGGTGGCGATGGTCGAGCCATGGGCCACATCGGCAAAGACGGTCGGGCGCACATACCAGCCACGCGGCAGGTGATCGGGGCGCCCCGGCCCCCCCGTGACGAGGCGCGCGCCCTCGGCGATGCCCGCCTCGATCAGCGACTGGATGCGGCGCCACTGGCTCTCGTTCACGACGGGGCCGAGATCGACCTCGCCCTCGGGCGCCCCCACCGTCAGGGCCTCGGCCGCCGCGGCCGCGAGGGCCGCGGCCTCCTCCATCCGCTCGGCCGGCACCAGCATCCGCGCGGGCGCCTTGCAGGCCTGCCCCGCATTGCCGAAACAGTCGAGCACCCCCTGCCGGACGGCGGTGGCGAGATCCGCGTCGCGCAGGATGATGTTGGCCGACTTGCCGCCGAGCTCCTGCGTCACGCGCTTGACCGTGTCGGCGGCCGCGCGCGCCACGGCGATCCCCGCCCGGGTCGAGCCGGTGATCGAGATCATGTCCACGTCCGGGTGCCGCGCGAGCGCCTCGCCCGCGACGGGGCCCGCGCCGGTGATGTGGTTGTAGACGCCCGGCGGGAAGCCCGCGGCCTCGACCAGCTCGGCGAAGCGGATCGAGGAGAGCGGCGAGAATTCCGAGGGTTTCGCCACCACCGTGCAGCCCGCGGCAAGGGCGGGGGCCACCTTCACGACCAGCTGGTTCATCGGCCAGTTCCAGGGCGTGATGAGGGCGCAGACGCCGATGGGCTCCTTCGAGATCAGGGTGGAGCCGCGCATCTCCTCGAAGCTCTCGGCCTCGAGGGCCTCGATGGCGGCCTCCAGATGCGCGCGCCCGACCCAGGCCTGCGCCTCGCGGCTGAAGCGGGCCACCGTGCCCATCTCGCGGGTCATGAGTTCGGCCAGCTCGTCATAGGCCGCGTTGTAGAGATCGAGGAGACGGCGGAGGAGGACGAGGCGCTCCTCCTTCGAGCTGGCCTGCCACCCCTCGAAGGCGGCGCGGGCAGCCGCCACGGCCCGGTCGACATCTTCGGCCGAGGCCATCGGGATCGCGGCGATCTCCTCCTCCGTCGCGGGGTTCACCAGCCGATGCCGGTCCGTGCCGAGGGGGGCCGTCCAGGCGCCGCCAATGAAGAAACGGTCGATGTTGCGCATGAGAGGCCTCCTGTGGCGGCGAAGGGGAAAGGTGTCACGGCCCGAAAAGGCGCCGCGAGGGGATTGTCTTGGAGCATGTCCCGTGCGGGACGGGCGGGAGGCAGGGCGGAAGCGCCCGTGCGGATCCCAAGGCCGCCAACGGTGCGTCCGCGGACTGGCGTCACCGCCGGCCCGCGGCGGAAGACAGAAGGGGGAGCCCGCGACGGGAGATGCGCCGCGGACCGGGATGGATCCTAGTGGAAGTAGATCCCGCCGCAGACGTTCAGCGCCTGCCCGGTGACGAAGGCCGACTGCTCGCCCGCGAAGAACAGGACCGGCCCCACGATATCTTCGGGCGCGCCCAGACGCTTCAGCGCCGCCACCTCTTCCCAGTGGCGGATGGCCTCGTCCGAGCCGAGGTTGTTCTTGCCCATCTCGGTCAGGATGATGCCGGGGCAGATGGCATTGACGGTGATCCCGTCCATGCCCGCTTCCTGCGCCAGCACCCGCGTCAGGGTGATGACGGCGGCCTTGGTCGCCGCATAGTGGCCTTGGGTCGGCACGCCCTGACGGCCCGCGATGGAGGCGATGTTGACGATCCGCCCGGCCTTGCGCGCGCGCATCCCCGGAAGCACCGCCTGACAGCAGGACAGGACGCCCTTCACGTTCACATCCATGTGGGCGTCCCAGTCGGCCTCCGAGAGATCCTCGAGCAGCGAGGGCTTCAGGATGCCCGCATTGTTCACCAGCACGTCGATCCCGCCCGCGGCCTTTTCGATCCGCGCCATCGCGGCGAAGACCGCGGCCCGGTCCGAGACATCCACCGTCTCGACGAAGGCCCTCCGGCCCGCGCCCTCGATCAGCGCGCGCGTCTCGGCCAGACCTTCGGCCTGCGAGGCCAGATCCGTCACCGCCACATCGTAGCCCGCCTCTGCGAGCCCCACCGCGAGCGCGCGCCCGATCCCGCGCGCAGCCCCCGTCACAACCGCCGTCTTCGTCATCCGTCCGTCCTCAGTTCGCCCGCAGGGGCAAGGTGTTCATGGCCTCGATCGTGTCCTCGAACGAGACGAGCTTGCCGTCGGAGCCGAGCCCCATGGCCACACGCGCCGCCACCGCCGAGGCGAAGCGGCAGCACTCGCGCAGGTCCCAGCCGCGGGCGAGGCCCACGATCACGCCCGCCGTGAAGCTGTCGCCGCAGCCCGTGGTATCGACCACCTCGATCGCATGGGCGGGCAGGCGGAAATCCTCGCCCGCTTCGGGCGAGACATAGACCCCCTCCCCGCCCATGGTCAGGATCGCGTTCTTCACGCCCAGTCCCTTGAAGAAGCGCGCCACCTCGGCCGGATCGGTCGTGCCCGCCATCTCCGAGGCCTCCTCGATCGAGGGCACGAAATAGTCGATGTAGGGCAGGCAGGGGCGGACCAGTTCGAAGGTCTCGGGCGTGGCCTGGATCAGATCGAAGGTGGTGATGCGCCCGAGCTCCTTCGCGCGGCGCAGCGCCTCGACCGTGGGGGCGCCGTCGAAGCTCTTCAGAAGGCCCGTGCCCCCCACATGGACGATGCGCGCATCGAGCGCGGCCTCGAGCCGGCCCTCGGGGATGCGGAAGGTGGCGGCGGTGCCCGGCACATGGAGCGCGGGCCGCTCGCCGTTCGGGCGCACCGGCAGGATCGTGGCCGAGGTCTGGACCGATCCGTCGCGCGCCACCATGGCGCAATCGACGCCGAAGCGGGTGAGCTTGGCCACCATGAAGTCGCCCATCTCGTCCTCGCCCACCGTGGTGACGGCAAGCGTCTTCAGGCCCAGGATGGCGCAGTCGGCGGCGGTGGCTCCGGCGGTGCCCGCGACCGTCATCCGGATCTCCTGGATGTAGTCGGCGCGGCCGCCGTCGGGGATGCGGGTCACGGGGCGACCGAGGATGTCGCAGACATAGAACCCGATGGAACTCACGTCATAGGTCGGCATGATCTCTGTTTTCCGTTAGTGGCGGCGCTGGAGGCCGAAGCTGAGGGCGAGCACGGCGAAGACGAGGACCCCGATCCCCACCTGCTGCCAGTAGAAGTTCCAGCCGATGAGCAGGAGGCCGTTCTTGACCATGGCGAGGAGCGCCACACCGAGCAGCGTGCCGAGGATCGAGGGCCGGCGCTCGCGGCTGATGGTGGTGCCGATGAAGGTGGCGCCGATGGCGTCGAGCAGGAAGGCATTGCCCGACATCGGCACATAGGAGCGCACCGTGGCCGAGAGCAGGATCCCGGTGATCCCGGCGAGGACGGCTGCGAGGATATAGACCTGCGTCAGCCGCGAGGGCACGCGGATGCCGGAATACCAGGCCACGCCCGGGCGCGCGCCGATGGCCTGCACCTGCCGGCCGAAGCCCATGCGGTGCAGCGCGAGCCAGGTCGCGAGGACGCACAGGATCAGCACCCAGACGGGCGTCGGCACGCCCAGAAGGCTCGAGCGCGAGATGGCGTTGAAGATCTCGGCATAGTCCTTGGTCACGAGATAGATCGGCTGGCCGCCGCCGGTGGCCAGACGCTGCACCGACTGGCCGATGAAGAGCACGCCCAGCGTGGCAAGGAACGGGCTGATCTTCAGCCGCGCGATCAGGATGGCGTTCAGAAGCCCCACGAGGAGCGCCGCGCCGAGACCGGCCGCGAGCCCCAGGGGCGCCGCCACGCCCGCGGCCAGCGCCGAGACGAAGACGAGGCTCGCCATGTCCACCGACACGCCCACCGAGAGATCGATGCCGCCCGAGGAGACGACGAAGGTCACGCCGAGCGCCACGATGGCGAGGAGGACCACGTTGTTGACCAGCACGTTGCGCAGGTTGCCGAGCGTCAGGAACGCATCGGCCTGCGTGGCGAAGACGAGGAACAGGCCAACGAAGGCCACCAGCACGGCCAGCGTCGAGAAGCTCTCGCGGTCCTTCGGCAGATGGCGGGAGAGGGAGAGGCTCATGGCTCAGTGCTCCTGCGGACGGGCATAGGAGGTGACGGCGACGACCAGCAGGATCAGCGCGCCCTGAACGCCCGAGACCCAGTAGCTCGACAGATGCAGAAGCTGGAAGCCGTTGGCGAGAAAGCCGATGAAGATCACCGACAGGACGGTGCCGCCCACGGTCGGCACGAAGCGGCGCGAGAAGACCGTGCCAAGGAGCGCCGCGGCGAGGATCGAGAGCAGAAGCTCGCCCGTCCCCGGCGTCGAGGCCGAGAGGCGCGAGACGATGAGGATGGCCGCAAGACCCGCGCAGAGGCCGGCGAAGACATAGGTGCCCCAGACATGGAGACCCACGTTGAGGCCCGCCGCGCGCGCGGCCTCGGGATGGCCGCCCACCGCATAGAGCCGGAGGCCCACCGGCGTGCGGTGGATCACGAGGCCCACGATCACCGAGGCCGCGATCAGCACCCAGGCCAGCGCCGAGATCCCGAGGAAGCGGCCCGAGGAGAGGACGCTCAGCAGGGGCGAGCTGGTCGAGAGCACCGTGTTCTCGGTCAGCGTGAGCTCGATGCCGGCCACGATGTTCATCGAGGCGAGGGTCGCCAGAAGCGGCAGGATGCCGAGGCCCACCACGGCAAAGCCATTGACCGCGCCCACGAGCATCCCGGTGCCGAGCGTGGCGGCGATGGCCATCGGCGCGGGAAGGCCTGCGTTGGTCGCGGTGGCGAAGACCGCGGCGCAGAGGCCCGCATTGGCGGCAAGCGACAGGTCGATGCCGCCGGTCTGCACCTCCGAGCCGCCGCCGATGATGACGACCGACATGCCGAAGGCGAGGATGCCGAGGATCGCCGATTGCTCGATCACGTTGACGATGTTGAAGGGCGTGGCGAAGCCGCGCGCGGTCAGGGCGAAATAGGCCATGATGGCCGCGAAGGTGGCGAGCGCGCCGAGCCGGATGGCGGCAGCGGCCAGTGCCTTGCCGCGGCTTGCGCCCGCGGGGCTCTCGGGGGAGGACGGGGACAGGGCCATGGTCATTCAGGCCTCCTTTCGTTGGGCCCGCGCGCCCGAGGCGGCGGCCAGGAGCAGGTCGCTGTCGAGCGTCTCGCCCGCGAACTCGCCGTTCAGCGTGCCGCGGTAGACGACGAGGGCGCGGTCGCAGAAGCCCGCGATCTCGAGCAGGTCGGACGAGAGGAAGAGGATCGCCGCCCCCTCTGCCGCCAGCCGATTGAGCAGCGTGTAGATCTCGACCTTGGCGCCCACGTCGACGGCGACCGTGGGCTCGTCGAGCACATAGACCCGGCTCTGGCAGGAGAGCCACTTGGCCAGGGCCACCTTCTGCTGGTTGCCGCCCGAGAGGTTGCGCACCAGCTGGTCGCGGTGCGGCGTCTTGATCGAAAGCTCGCGGATGAAGCCGTCCACCGCCTCATTCTCCCGCGCGCGGGAGACGAAGCCGCGGGTCATGTAGCGATCGAGGCTGGCGATGGTGATATTGTCGCGCACCGACATGTCGGTGGCCACGCCATGCGCCCGCCGGTCCTCGGGGACGAGGGCCATCCGGCCCTGCACCGCCCGGCCCGGATTGGCGAAGCGGCGCACCTCGCCGTCGATGGTGACGCTGCCCGCATCGGGCTGCTCGAGGCCGAAGAGGCACTCGACCAGCTCCTTCACGCCCGAGCCGAGGAGGCCGGTGATGCCCAGCACCTCGCCCGCGCGGACCTCGAAGCTCACATTGCGGAAGTGGCCCGCCTGCGACAGCCCCTCGACCCGCAGCACGGGCGCGCCCAGCGCATGGCTGCGGCGGGGGAACATCTCGCCCACGTCGCGGGCGATCATCATCGAGACGATCTCGTCGATCGAGGTCTCGCCGGGGCGCACGACGCCGACATCGGTGCCGTTGCGCATCACGGTCACCTCGTCGCAGAGATCCTCGATCTCCTGCATGTAATGCGAGATGAAGATCACGGCGATGCCCTGCGCCCGCAGGTTGCGCAGCACCGCAAAGAGGCTGTCCACCTCGCGCTTCACGAGCGCCGCGGTCGGCTCGTCCAGCACGAGCACCTTCGCCTCCTGCGCCAGCGCCCGGGTGATCTGCACGATCTTCTGCTGCGCGGTCGTCAGGTCGCGCACCAGCGTGTCGCCCGGCAGCTCGAGCCCGAAATGGGTGCGGATCAGCTCTTCGGCGCGCCGCTTCATCGCACCGGGGCGCAGGAAGGGGCCGAAGCGCAGCTCGTAGTTCAGGAATACCGCCTCGGCCACGGTGGCCGTCGGCACGAGAAGCCGCTCCTGATGGATGAAATGGACGCCCAGACGCTCGACCGAGGCGGGCGTCAGGCTCTCCACCCGGGTGCCGTTGATGGTGATGCGGCCGCTGTCAGGCTTCAGGATCCCAGCCAGCACCTTGATGATCGTCGATTTGCCGGCGCCGTTCTGGCCCACGAGCCCGTGGATCGTGCCGCGCGCCACGCGGAGGTCGGCGTCGACCAGCGCCTTCACCGGCCCGAAGGCCTTTGAGATGCCGGTCATGTCGATGGCGAGACCGCTCATGGACGTGCTCCCGAGGAATGATGGCAGGAACGGGCGGGGCCGGAGAAGGGAGGAGGACGGCCCCCGCCCGAGGAAGCCCCGATGGGGGCTCCGCAGCCGGTGAGGCGGCCCGACCGGGCCATGGCGCGCGGGCAGAGGCCCGGTCCCGCTCGGGGTCCGGGCGGGCCCGCGCGCGACCGGCTTACTTCGGCAGGAAGTCCGCGGCGGTCTCGGCCGCATTCTCCTTGGTGATGAGCACCGCCGGCGCGAAGGTGAAGGGCTTCACCTCCTGCCCCGCGAGGTGGCGCGCCACGTTCTGCACCGCGAGCTTGCCGATCTCGGAGGGCTGCTGCGCCGCCACCGCGCCCGCCGGGCTCTCGGGATCGGCCACCATCTCGACGAACTCGGGGCTGCCGTCCACGCCATAGGTGCGGATGTCGGTGCGCCCGGCCGCCTGCAGCGCCTGCGTGGCGCCGATCATCGGCACGTCCCAGCAGGCCCAGATGGCGCCGATGTCGCCTTCATTGGGATATTTGGTCAGCATGTCGGTGACGTTGGAATAGGCCGACTGGATCGTGTTCGGGATCACGTCGCGCAGCTCGGGCTCGATGATCTTCACGTCCGGGAAGGCCTCGAGAACGTATTTCATCTGGTCGTAGCGGATCTTGCAGACCGGCACCGAATAGAAGCCGTTGAAGACCAGCACATTGCCCTTGCCGCCCAGATCCGCCACCATCTGCAGCGCCAGCTCTGCCCCGATGGAATAGTTGTTCGAGGTGGTGTTGTTGATCGCGTGCGGGGTCGCCGTATCGACGGTGAAGAGCGGGATGCCCGCGTCGTTGATCTTCTGCAGCCACGGGTTCAGCACGTCGAGGTTGCCCAGCTGCTCGATGATCGCATCGGGCTTTTGCGCGATCAGCGTCTGGATCTGGCTCACCTGCGTCTGGTCGTTGCGGCCCGCATCGAGCGCGATTGCCGTGCCGCCCAGCCGCTCGATCTCGGCGATCTGCGCCTGATAGGCCTTGAGGTCCCAGTCGTGATCGGTGCCGATCGCGGTGATGCCGATCGTCTTGCCTTCCAGCGTCAGCTCCTCGGCCAGCGCGGGCGACAGGGTCGCGAGCAGCAGAAGCGCAGTCGTCAGTCCCTTCGCGGTCTTGGTCGTCATGTCTCTTCCTCCCTATGCAACCGGCTCCTCCGCCGGCCTTGTCCCTTGCGGGGTCCTCCTGCCGCTCAGCCCTGGTGGCCGTAGCCGGCGATCTTGTCGATCACGTCCTGGATCTGCCGCTCGCTCAGCAGCCGCGGCTCGCCGATCTGCAGGCAGCCGTGATACTGCCGGGCCAGCGTCTCGACCTCGACGGCGAGCCACATGGCCTGCGCGAGGCTCTTGCCCACCGCGATCATGCCGTGATGTTCGAGAAGGCAGGCCTTGCGGTCGCGCAGCGCCTCGACCGCATTCCGCGACAGCTCCTCCGAACCGTAGATCGCGTAGGGCGCGCAGCGGATGTTCGGGCCTCCCACCACCGCCAGCATGTAGTGGATCGAGGGGATCTCGCGGTTCATGATGGCGAGCGTGGTGCAGTAGGTCGGATGCGCATGCACGACCGCATTCACGTCCGCCCGCTCGCGCAGGATGTCGCGGTGAAAGCGCCATTCGCTCGACGGCTTGTGCCGGCCCCGTACCTCGCCCTCCATCGAGACGAAGACGATGTCCTCGGGCACCAGCGTGTCGTAGGGCAGCGACGTGGGCGTGATCAGCATCCCCTCGCCGTGGCGCACCGAGATGTTGCCCGAGGTGCCCTGATTGAGGCCCGAGCGGTTCATCTCGAGACACTGGCGGATGATCTCCTCGCGCTTGGCGAGGTCGGACAGATCGCTCATCTCGTTCATCGCCTCACCAGACCGTGTAACCGCCATCGACCGCGAGGATTGCGCCCGTGACATAGCTCGCCGCCGGCGAGGCAAGGAACAGCGCCGCCGCCGCAATCTCCGAGGGCTCGCCGCAGCGGCCCATCGGCGTCATGTCGAGCCAGGTGTCGAAGAGCTCGGGCCGCTCGCGCATCTTCAGCGTCATCTCGGTCGCCACATAGCCCGGCGCCAGCGCATTCACCCGCACGCCCCGGCCCGCCCATTCGGCGGCGAGCGCCCGCGTCAGCTGATGCACCGCCCCCTTCGAGGCCATGTAGCTCGAGGCGAACTGCGGGCGGTTGACGATGGTGCCCGACATGGAGCCGAGGTTCACGATGGCCCCTGCCCCGCGCTCGACCATGGCGCGGCCGAAGGCGCGGCTGGCCCAGAACATGCCGTCCACATTGACCGCCATCACCTGCCGCCAGGTGGCGTCGTCGGTCTCGAGCGCATCGTGGAGGCGGGCGATGCCCGCGGAATTGACGAGGATCGAGACCGGAGCCACGGCTTCCGCCTCGGCGGCCGCGGCGGTCATCGCCTCCGCATCCGTCACATCGGCCACAATCCGCGCCGCAACCGCCGCGCCAAGCTCCTGGGCCGCCCGGTCGAGGGCCGCAGCCTCCCGATCGATCAGGATGAGCCGCGCGCCCGAGGCCGCGAAGGCCCGGCAGATTTCGAGGCCGATGCCGCTGCCCGCTCCGGTGACGGCCGCGCAGGCGCCATCGAGACGAAAAACCGTCCTGTAGTCCATTCTTCCTCCCTGACGCGGAGCCCAGACCCGAAGGTTCCTCCCGAGGATCGGCCGCGTCCTTCCCAGCCCCGCGACGCGGTTTCTGGTCGTTACCAGAAAAAGGTAAGAGGCAAATCCGCTTCTGTCAATGTGGTAATAATCAGAATTCGCAGATCTCGGCCGCAGGAGATTTTCTGCCGCGAAGACAGTCGCTTAACGGGCGTCGGTTGCCACGTGGATCGGGGCGATCTCGCTGTTGTAGTAAGCGCGGTAATATTCCAGCGCATTGCCGTCATGGTCGTAGGCGACCGACTCGATGGCGATCATGGCGCCTCCCGGCGCCACGCCCATCCGCGCCGCCACCTCCGGCGGAACGATGGCGCCCTTCAGCCAGCGATCCGCCCGCGCCACCGTCAGCCCGTAAAGCTCGCGGATCGTGCCGAAGATCGAGCGTCCTTCCATGTCGAGCTTCTCGAAGCCCGGCAGCCGGTGCGCGGGCAGCGAGATCAGCGTATGGGTCAGCGGCGTCTCGTTCGCATGGTAAACGCGCAGCGCGCGGATCACCTGAAATCCCTCGGGCAGCTTGAAGACCCGCCGCTCGTCCTCATTGGCCGGATGCAGGCCGAATTCGTAGGTCTTGACCGTGACCTTGTAACCCTTGGCCGAGAGATCGTCGAAGACGCCGAGCGCCGAGGTCATGAAGGCAAGTTCGGGCGCCCGCGGAGCCACGAACATGCCCTTTCTCGGCTGCTTGATGCCCCGCCCCTCGCCCGCGAGCGCCTGCAGCGCGTTGCGGATCACCGGACGCGAGAGGTCGAACATGCTGCACATGGCCTGCTCGGAGGGCAGGCGTGCGTTCTCGGGAAGGGTTCCGTCGAGGATGGCGCGCTCGATCCGGTTCTTCAGCTGCACCCAGAGCGGGCTCGGATCCTCGCGCTGAAGCGCGACGCCCGCAGCGAAGGCGCGAAAGGCCTCGGCGCTGTCGCCGTCCTCCATGTCATAGCTCGGACGCCCGCGGCGCTGAACGGTACTGTGCTGGCCTTGAGTCAATCGCCGGATTTCGCCCCCTCGCCTCTGGCCGCAGGCCCGTCCCGCGGCCGATCAGGATGATCCGGCACGATTATTGGTTATGACCAGTATGTCAACCCTCGGAGGCGCCAGCAAACCTCCGCCGGGCGCGGGTCAATGTCGGCCTGAAGCATCGGGGATGGTCGGAGTGGAGGGATTCGAACCCCCGACATCCTGCTCCCAAAGCAGGCGCGCTACCAGGCTGCGCTACACTCCGTCGGGGGTCTTCCTACAGCCTCGCCGGCCGCTTGGAAAGGGGCGGTCGCCATCTGCGGCTTTCGGCGGGCGAGCACTGGAGAGGCTCGACGAGGCAGGTCTCTACCCTTCTGCCGCCCCTGTCCGAGAGGTCGGCGCGGCAGGTCTCTGCCCCCTCCCCGGCACCTTCCCGAGCGAACCGCTTGTGCCGGTGGAAGGAGACGCGGGGGCGCGGCCTCGGTCGCCCATGTGCGATCCCGGGCAAGAGCCTCGCCAGATGCCCGACGCAGCCCGGCAAGCCCCGGCCTCTGCGGACGACGGCGGGGGACCCCGCTCAGGGCTTGGGCGGCGCTTCTTCGCAGGGCCAAGCGGCGAGGGACTGGTCGAGGCCCGGATGCTGCAGGACGGTGCCGGGGCCGATGCCGAGCGCGCGGGCGAGGCCGCCGTTGATCTCGAGCACGCTCTGGATCCCGTCGCCGCCCGAGATGGGCGTGAGATCCTCGGGCACCGCGTTGGAATGGACCACCTTCACCGTGCCGTCGGGCCCGGCGAAGATCATGTCGAGCGGAATGAGGGTGTTGCGCATCCAGAAGCTCGCCCGGTGCGGCGCGTCGAACAGGAACAGCATCCCCGAGGACCGCGGCAGGCTCTCGCGGTGCATCAGCCCGCGCGACCGTTCGGCCGGCGTGTCGGCAATCTCCACCGAGAATCGCACCGTGGAGCCGGCTGCCGTGCGCAACTCGACCGCATCCGGGCGACAATCCGCCCGGGCCGCACCCGGCAGAAGGGCCAGCACGAGCGCGAGAGCGCTCAGACCGGCTGCTGATGCTGACGCGCTGCGACTTCCCATGAGACCACCTGCACCGCCATGCGTCCGCGCCGCCCCTCGATGATGCGCAGCGCCACCGCCTCGCCCGCCGCGAGATCGGCAAAGCCCGACATGCGCAGGACCTCGACGTGAATGAAGACATCCTCGGGCCGGCCGAAGACATTGGCGAAGCCGAAGCCCTTGCCCTTGTCGAACCATTTCACCCGGCCGGGCTCCAGCGGACGCGCGGCGATCTCCTCGGGCGTCGTCGCTTCGCTGTCCTCGCTGAGGTGGAAGGTCGTTCCTTCCGGAGGCTCGATCTCGATCACTTCGACAGCCTGAACGCCCCGCTGGGTGCTCTGGACCTTGACGGTGATGCCGGCGCCGTCCGCCACCGAGCTCTGGCCGTAGTTCCGCAGGACATTGGCGTGGAGGAGGATGTCGGCACCATTCTCCTCGGTCACAATGAACCCGAAGCCCTTGGCCGGATCGAACCATTTCACGCGGCCATGCACAAGCTGCAGGGCCTTTTCGTCTTCCACCATTCCAGAGCTGTCCCCAGATGAGCCCGTAGATTGAAACTAGTGCCGTCAATCCTCCGGCGGATTCAAGAGCAAATCATCACTCGTATACGAACCTTTTCATTCGCGAAGCGCGAATATCACGGGTTCAGCCGCTCGATGGACCAGCCGTCCGACAGACTGTTCCTGCGCCAGCGGAACCGGTCGTGCAGGCGGAAGGCGCCGTCGGCCCAGAACTCGATCTCAAGCGGCTTGATCCTGAAACCACCCCAGAACGCGGGGCGCGGAGGGTTGGTTCCGAAGCGCGCCGTGACGCGGGCCACCTCGGCCAGAAGGCTGGTGCGCGAGGCGAGCGGGCGGCTCTGCTCCGAGGCCCAGGCGCCCAGCCGGCTCTTGAGCGAGCGCGACGCGTAATAGGCGTCGGCCTGCGGCCCCTCCTCGCGCTCGACGAGGCCGCGGACGCGGATCTGGCGGCGCAGCGACTTCCAGTGGAGCACGAAGGCGGCCTTGCCCGAGGTCTCGATCTCGACGGCCTTCTGCGAGCCGTAGTTGGTATAGAAGACGAAGGCCTCGGCCTCGATCTCCTTGAGAAGCACCATCCGCACGTTGGGCAGGCCCGCGGCATCGACGGTCGCGAGCGCGATGGCGTTCGGATCGTTCGGCTCCTGCGGCTCGGCCTCGGCCAGCCAGCCTGCGGCGATGGCGAAGGGATCGTCCCCGGCGAAGATGCCCGTCCTGTCCATGATGCTTCCTTTCCTGCGCGAAGCGACCCTAGAGCCACGCGCCGCCCCCCACAATACCGCCGCATCCTGCCGCACTTGATGCAACCCGAGGGATGGCCTACACCTCGCGAAAACCACTCAAGAACATGACGAGGGAAACCCGATGGCGAACGGACTGCTGGCTGGCAAGCGTGGGCTCATCATGGGGCTGGCGAACGACAAGTCCATCGCCTGGGGCATCGCGAAATGCTGCGCCGACCAGGGAGCCGAGCTGGCCTTCTCCTATCAGGGCGATGCGCTGAAAAAGCGTGTCGAGCCGCTGGCCGCCTCGATCGGGGCGACCGAGATGGTGGAGTGCGACGTGGCCGACGAGGCCTCGCTGGATCGGCTCTTCGCCCATCTGAAGGAAGTCTGGGGCACGCTCGACTTCGTCGTCCATGCCATCGGCTTCTCGGACAAGTCCGAGCTGCGCGGCCGCTATGTCGACACGACGCCCGCGAACTTCCGCATGACGATGGACATTTCGGTCTATTCCTTCACCGCCGTCTGCCAGCGCGCCTGCGCCATGATGCCGGCGGGCGGCAGCCTTCTCACGCTGACCTACTACGGCGCCGAGAAGGTGATGCCGCACTACAACGTGATGGGAATCGCCAAGGCCGCGCTCGAGACCTCGGTGCAATATATCGCCGAGGATCTGGGCAAGGACGGCATCCGCGTCAACGCGATCTCGGCCGGCCCGATCAAGACGCTGGCCGCCAGCGGCATCGGCGACTTCCGCTACATCATGAAGTGGAACGAGCTGAACTCGCCGCTGCGTCGGAACGTCACGCAGGAGGAGGTGGGCAAGGCCGCGCTCTATCTGCTGTCCGATCTGGGCTCGGGCACGACGGGCGAGGTGCTGCATGTGGATGCGGGCTACCATGTCGTCGGCATGAAGGCCGTGGATGCGCCCGACATCGACGCCGTGACCGGCCGCAAGGACCACTGACATGAGCCTCGCCGCCTTCGCCGCAGCCTGGCTGCTGCATCTGATGGCGGCGATCAGCCCGGGCCCGGCCGTCCTCATGTCGGCCCGCACCGGCATGAGCGAGGGGCTGCGCACCGGCGCGATTCTGGCCCTCGGGCTTGCTGCCGGGGCGCTCGTCTGGGCCTCGGCCGCGCTCTTCGGACTGGCGCTCCTGTTCAAGGTGGCGCCCTCGCTCCTCTGGGGCATGAAGATCGCAGGCGCCCTCTATCTGCTGCGCATGGCCTATGTCATGTGGCGCGAGGCCGACCGGCCGTTCGACACCGGGCAGGCGGGACGCCTGCCGAGGAGCGCCGCCTCGGCCTTCCGGCTCGGGCTCTTCACCCAGCTGTCCAATCCGAAGCCGGCCGTCTTCTTCTCGGCGATCTTCATCGGCACGGTCCCGCAGGATGCGGCTCCCTGGGCCGTGGGCCTCCTGCTTCTCGCGGTCTTTCTCAACGAGTTCCTCTGGAACACGTTCGTCGCCCGCGTTTTCTCCTTTGAACGGGCGCGCAGCGGATATATCAGCCTCAAATCCGTCATCGACCGCAGCTTTGGCGGCCTGCTGGCGCTGCTCGGCGTGAAGCTCGCCGCGTTCTAGGAGACCGTTATGAAAGAGCGCCTTCCCCACGAGAAGGGATTCCACGTCAGCTGGGACCAGATCCACCGCGACGGCCGCGCACTGGCCTGGCGGCTGGACGGCCAGGGGCCGGACAATGGCTCGTGGCGCGCCGTCGTGGGCATCACCCGGGGCGGTCTCGTGCCCGCCATGATCGTGAGCCGCGAGCTGGATATCCGCACCGTGGATACGATCAGCGTGAAAAGTTACAACTGGCAGGAGCAGCAGGCGCCCACCGTCATCAAGGCCCCGCAGGCCGAGCTGATGGGCGACGGCCACGGCATCCTGATCGTCGATGACCTCGTCGATTCGGGCAAGACGCTGGAGCTGGTGCGCACGCTCTATCCGCGCGCCCATTTCGCCACCGTCTATGCCAAGCCCTCGGGCCGACCGATGGTCGACACCTATATCACCGAGGTGAGCCAGGACACCTGGATCTTCTTCCCCTGGGACATGGCCCTGCAATATGTGGAGCCCTACCGCGGCCGCGACTGAGCCGCCGCCCCTGCCTCCGGAGCTTCCGATGACCCTGCCGCTCAACCCCGCGATGGCCGCGACCTTCCCGCCCCCGGTGATGGAGGCGCGGCGCTGGATCCAGGGGCTGAGCTTCCCCGCCGACCGGCCGCTTCTCAATCTGAGCCAGGCCGCGCCGGTCGAACCGCCGCCGGCGGATCTTCGGGCCGCCCTGGCCGAGGCCGCCCTCAACGATCCGCAGGCCCATCTCTACGGGCCGGTGCTGGGCCTGCCCGCGCTGCGCGCCGAGATCGCGGCGCAATGGTCGGCCGCCTATGGCGGACGGATCGAGCCCGCGCAGGTCGCGATCACCCAGGGCTGCAACCAGGCCTTCTGCGCGATCATGGCGACCCTTGCCGGGGCGGGAGACGAGGTGATCCTGCCCACGCCGTGGTATTTCAACCACAAGATGTGGCTCGACATGCAGGGCGTGACGGCGGTGCCGCTGCCCACGGGCCCGGGCCTTCTACCCGATGCGGACGAGGCGGCGGCGCTCGTCGGCCCCCGGACCCGCGCCATCGTTCTGGTGAGCCCCAACAATCCGGGCGGGGTGGAATATCCGGCGGCGACGCTCGACGCCTTCCGCGATCTCGCCCGCGCGCGCGGCCTCGCGCTCATCGTGGACGAGACCTACCGCGATTTCGACAGCCGGACCGGCGCGCCGCACGCGCTCTTTACCGATCCGGACTGGGAGGGGGTGCTGGTGCATCTCTATTCCTTCTCCAAGGCCTACCGGCTGACCGGCCACCGGGTGGGCGCCGTGGTGGCCTCGGCCGCGCGTCTGGCGCAGATCGAGAAGTTCCTCGATACGGTGGCGATCTGCCCGAGCCAGCTCGGCCAGATCGGCGCGCTCTGGGGGATGCGGAACCTCGCGCAGTGGGTGGCGGGCGAGCGCGGCGAGATCCTCGCCCGGCGCACCGCGATGGTGGGCGGCTTCTCGGCGCTCGAGGGCTGGACGCTTCTCGGCTGCGGCGCCTATTTCGCCTATGTCGAACATCCGTTCGACACGCCCTCCGACCGGCTTGCCCCGCGGCTGGTGCGGGAGGCGGGCGTGCTCCTGCTGCCCGGCACCATGTTCCAGCCCGAAGGGTCGGAGGCAGGCAAGCGTCAGTTCCGCATGGCCTTCGCCAATGTGGATCAGGCCGGGATCGCCGATCTGTTCTCGCGGCTGGCGCAGGTCACGGACTGAGGGGCCCGCGCCACGGGGGGCTGTCTGCCCCCCGCACCCCCCGAGGATATTTGCGCCAGAATGAAGGAGGCGGGGCCTTCCGCGCGCGCAGGGCCCACGCTATATGGGCGCGATGGCCCAGAACCCGCCCAACCTCCGCCCCGACCTCGCGCCGCGCCTGGTGATCGACAGCCCCCGCCGCGAGGGACAGCCGACCATCGGCATGGTCTCGCTCGGCTGCCCGAAGGCGCTCGTGGACAGCGAGCGGATCCTGACGCGGCTGCGCGCCGAGGGCTATGCGATCTCGCCCGATTATGCCGGGGCGGATGCGGTGATCGTGAACACCTGCGGCTTTCTCGACAGCGCCAAGGCCGAGAGCCTCGAGGCGATCGGCGAGGCGCTGCGCGAGAACGGGCGGGTGATCGTCACCGGCTGTCTCGGCGCCGAGCCCGATTATATCACGGGGGCGCATCCGAAGGTGCTCGCGGTGACCGGCCCGCATCAATATGAGCAGGTGCTCGATGCGGTGCATGGGGCGGTGCCGCCCGCGCCCGATCCGTTCGTGGATCTTCTGCCCGCGACGGGCGTGCGGCTCACGCCACGCCATTTCAGCTATCTGAAGATCTCGGAAGGCTGCAACCACACTTGCCGCTTCTGCATCATCCCCGACATGCGCGGCAGGCTTGCGAGCCGTCCCGAGCGGGCGGTGCTGCGCGAGGCCGAGAAGCTGGTCGAGGCCGGGGTGCGCGAGCTTCTGGTCATCAGTCAGGACACCAGCGCCTACGGCACCGACTGGAAGGGCGCGGTGAAGTTCCCGATCCTGCCGCTCGCGCGGGAGCTGGGCCAGCTCGGGGCCTGGGTGCGGCTCCACTATGTCTATCCTTACCCGCATGTGCGCGAGCTGATCCCGCTGATGGCGGAGGGGCTGGTGCTGCCCTATCTCGACATTCCGTTCCAGCATGCCCATCCCGAGGTGCTCAGGCGGATGGCGCGGCCGGCGGCGGCGGCCCGCACGCTCGACGAGATTGCGGCCTGGCGGCGCGACTGTCCCGAGATCGCGCTGCGCTCGACCTTCATCGTGGGCTATCCCGGCGAGACCGAGGCGGAGTTCCAGACCCTGCTCGACTGGCTCGACGAGGCACAGCTCGATCGGGTGGGATGCTTCCAGTATGAGAATGTGGCCGGCGCGCGCTCGAACGCCCTGCCCGACCATGTGGCGCCCGAGCTGAAGCAGGAGCGCTGGGACCGGTTCATGGAGAAGGCTCAGGCCATCTCGGAGGCCAAGCTCGCGGCGAAGGTGGGCCGGCGGATCGAGGTGATCGTGGACGAGGTGGACGAGGACGGCGCCACCTGCCGCACCAAAGCGGACGCGCCGGAGATCGACGGCAATCTCTTCATCGACGAGGGGTTCGAGAGGCTGGCGCCCGGCGATATCCTGACGGTCGAGGTGGAGGAAGCCGGGGATTACGATCTCTGGGGCCGTCCGGTCTGAGGCATCAGCGAGGGTCCTCCCCGGCCTCTTCTTTCAGCACTCGCAGGTGCGAAGTTCGGTCTTCACGGGTGTCCCGGCCGGGATCGCCCTTGTCGTGGCGACCCTCCGGCCCTTTCACCGTCTGCCGTAGAAGATGACCTTGTCAGGGATGTGAGAAAAGCCCTGGCCGCGGAGGGGCTCGCCGCCGTCACAGGGCAGGCCCCTCCGTCTCGCCCGGATCAGATCCAGTAGGGCGGGACGCCGTAGTAGTTGTAGGTGGCCGCCCCCCAGGTGCGGTCCTCGCGCCAGTTCTCGCCCCGCTGGGGGGCGCCTTCCAGCTGTTCGCGGGTGATGTCGGTGACGAAGCCCCCGAGCGTCTGGTCGTAGCTCAGCTTCTTCCACGGGATCGGGTGATGGTCTTCGGCGAGGCCCAGAAAGCCGCCGAAGGCCATGACGGCATAGGCGATCACGCCGGACTCCTTGTCGATCATCAGATGGTCGACATGGCCGAGATGCTCGCCCTTGGGGCTGTAGACGGCCGTGCCGTTCACGTCGGCGCTCGAGACCATGTGGCTTGCGCTGGTGGCGGTGTGCGGGGTCATGGACGCTCCTCCTTCAAGGCCGCGCGGGCTCGCGGCGTCGGAGGGAAACGGCCCGGAGAGGGCGGATGTTCCGAACCCCGCCCGAGGCTCAGGAGGCCAGCGCCTCGATCTCGGTCTTGTTGCGGCAGAAGGCCGGCAGCACGGTGGAGCGGCCGGAATGCGACAGCCAGCCCGTGCAGGCGTCCGACGCGGTGCAGGTCTGGCAGCGGTCCACCATCTCGGCCAGTTCGGCCCGGCTGAGCCAGCCTTCGAGCACGGCGTCGGGGAGGTTCACGCCCGCGACGCGCGCCATGCCCCGGGTGAGCGACCAGGCGCGGGGGGCTTCGACATAACCGATCATGCGATCCTCCTGGGAACGGTTGCGCGCCGACCTTCGCCGGTCGCCGCGCGCGCTTCCATGACGCAGATCAAGCCTCACCAGGCGCTGACATATCCGATGCTCTCGGCCGCCCGGCGCACCGCGGCGATGCGCTGCGCATTGGGCGGGTGGCTGCCGAGGAACGTGTCGCCCGGATCGGGCAGGCGGGGGAAGAATTCCGCGCCATGCACCGGATCGTAGCCGGCCCGGATCGCGATTTCGGTCCCGAGCCCGTCGGCCTCGAGCTCGAAATTCTTCGAATAGCTCCGCGCGCCCACATTGGCGCCGAATTCCTGCACCGAGCGGATCGTCTGCGCATCGGCCCCGCCCATCTGGGCCAGCACGCCCGCCAGCACCGCGCCGGTCAGCGCCGTCTCGCGCTGGCGGGGAATGTGGCCGAGGATATGGTGCGCCGTCTCGTGCCCCACCACGAAAGCCAGCTCGTCCACGTTGCGGGCGTCGCTGATGAGCGAGAGGGTGAGGCCGATCACCGGCCGTCCGTAATCGTCCAGCGTCTGGAAGGCATTCGGGTCGAGGCCGGGGCGCGCATCCACCGCGATCTGGAAATCGCAGGGCACGCCGCGGGTGCGCTCGAGGCAGATGGCCTCGGCCACCGGCTCGACGCGTGCGACCACGGCCGGAAAGGCCCGCTGCGCATCCCCCGGCGTCAGGAACGGCCCCGGATCGGGAGCGGCCTGATAGCTTCCCGGCCCCAGCGCCACTGGACCCATCGGTGCGGAACAGCCCGCCAGCACCAGTAGAACGGCGGCAAACCCGAACCGCAGCATCCGTCACCCCATCTCGTTTTCGGCGAACCTTACCAGAAGCCGGGGCGGGCGAAAGGGCCCGTCACGCGAAGGTGCGGGCACCCGCCGTCGCACGGGTTGAGCTTCCCCGGCCCCTGCCCTACCATCGGCCCATGTTCACCATCGAGCACGATTTCGACGCGACCGTCATCACCCTCATCGACGAGGGCGGCCCCCATCTGCAGGAGGATGCCACGATCTCGGCCTTCGAGGATGTGGTCACGCTCGAGCAGGTGGATCCGCGCCGGGACGAGGTGATCCGCATCACCCTCTCCATGGCGCAGATCCGCGACCTCGCCGCCGCCTTGAACCTGCCCGAGGGCAGCTATCGCCTCGCCCGCCCCGAGGGCTGAGCCGCAGGACGGGCGCGCCGCGGATCAGGCCGCGAGCTTCTCCGCCATCTTCACCAGCCGGCGCACCTGATGGGCGATGGCGCCCCGGGCCGCCTCGTCGAACTCGGCACCCTGCGTGTGGCTGTAGCCATAGGGGTTGCCGCCCGACTTGAAGAGCACGGGGTCGGTATAGCCCGGCGCCACGATGATCGATCCCCAATGGAGGAAGGTGGTGTAGAGGCCGAGGATCGTCGCCTCCTGCCCGCCGTGCACGTTCTGCGCCGAGCTCATCGCGCTCACGGCCTTGTCGGCGAGCTTGCCCTGCGACCAGAGCGGGCCCAGCGTGTCGATGAAGGCGCGCAGCTGGCTCGGGCCCGCGCCGAAGCGGGTGGGGGCGGAGAAGAGATAGGCATCGGCCCAGTCGAGATCCTCGGGACGGGCCTCGGCAATGTCGGCCATCCGCTCCACCTGCGCCTTCCAGGCCTCCTGCCCGTTGACGACCGAGGCGGGCGCCGTCTCGGCGATCTTGCGCAGCCGCACCTCGGCGCCGGTCGCGCGGGCAGCCTCATCGGCGATCTCGGCCATGCGATGGTTGGTGCCGTAGGTGGTGTAGAACAGGATGGCGAGTTTCACGGGCATGGGATCCTCCTTGCAGCCCCGGCCGAACGGAGACGGGCGGCCTTCGGTTCCAAGGCGGCGTGCCGGGCCGCCTCTCCCGCCGCTGCATCGCGGCATTGTGCCCGGCGGACGGGTCTGGCACTCTGCCCCAAAACGGGAACCGAGCCATGATCCCCATTCTCACGTTGACGCTGAACCCGGCGATCGACCTCGCTGCCGACGTGCCGCAGGTCCTGCCGGGGATCAAGCTGCGCTGCACCGAGCCCAGGGTCGATCCAGGCGGCGGCGGGCTGAATGTCAGCCGTGCGATCCGCATCCTCGGCGGCCGGAGCACCGCCTTCGTGGCGCTCGGCGGCACCCTCGGGGCCCGGCTTTCCGCCCTCGTCGCGGCGGCGGGCATCGAGATCGTGGCCTTCTCGGGCCCCGGCGAGACGCGGGAAAGCCTCACCGTGACCGAAACGGCCACGGGCCGGCAGTTCCGCTTCATGCTGCCGGGCGCCGTCTGGGACACGCCGCGGGTCGAGGCCGCTCTGGCCCGGATCGACAGCGCCGTGCCCGAGGGCGGCATGGTGGTCCTCTCGGGCTCGCTGCCGCCCGGCGTGCCCGCCGACTTCCCGGCCATGGTCTCCCGGGTGCTGGGCAAGCGCGCCCGGCTTCTGGTCGATACGTCCGGCGCACCGCTCGCCCATCTGGCGGCGGGCGGGGTGCCCGACCTCGACATCCTGCGGATGGACGATGGCGAGGCCGCGGGCCTCGCGGGCCGCCCCCTCGCATGCGCCTCCGAAACGGCCGATTTCGCCTCAAGCCTCGTGGCCCGCGGCGTGGCCGATTGCGTGATCATCGCCCGCGGCGCCGACGGCTCGGTCCTCGCCGATGCCCGAGGCCGCTGGCACGCCCGCTCCGAACCGGTCGAGGTGGTGAGCGCGGTCGGCGCAGGCGACACGTTCGTCGGGGCCTTCGTCCTCGCCCTCTCGCGGGGCGCCCCTCCGGAGGAGGCCCTGGCCCATGGCGTGGCCGGTGCCGCGGCGGCCGTCCTCACCGAGGCGACCGAACTCTGCCATCCCGAGGATGTGGCGCGCCTCCTGCCCTCCTGTGCCGCGAAAGCCCTCTGAGCCCGCGCAGCGCCCTCCCCTTTCAGTCTGGTCCAAATATCCCGCGGGGGAGCCCGGCCCCCGGCCGGGCGGCGGGGGCGCGCAGCCCCCGCTCCAGAGCGGCCTCAGGCGCCGCCCGCGTCCCGCCAGCGGTTCACCATCGGATAGCGCCGGTCGAGCCAGAAGGCCCGCCGCGTGAGCCGCGTGCCCGGCGCCGACTGGAAGCGCTTCCATTCGCTGCCGAGGATCAGCCGCTCGATCCGCGCCACCGTCTTGCGCTCGAAGCCGCGCGCCACCAGCTCCGCCACACTCTCCTCGCGGTCCACGAGCCCCTCGAGGATCGCGTCGAGCGTCGCATAGGGCGGCAGGCTGTCCTCGTCCTTCTGGTCCTCGCGCAGCTCGGCCGAGGGCGGCTTGTCGATCACCCGCGGCGGGATCACCTCGCCCGCGGGCCCCTTCATCCAGGGGCGATGGTGGCCGTTCCGCCAGCGGCACATCTGGAACACCCGGGTCTTGTAGAGATCCTTGATCGGATTGTAGCCGCCGTTCATGTCGCCGTAGATCGTGCAGTAGCCCACCGCCACCTCGGACTTGTTGCCGGTAGTCAGGAGCATCTCGCCGAACTTGTTCGACAGCGCCATCAGCAGAAGGCCCCGCAGGCGGCTCTGGATGTTCTCCTCGGTGATGCCGGGCTCGGAGCCGGCAAAGAGCGGCCCGAGCGCCGCCCCCACCGCCTCCTGCGGCCCGCCGATCCCCACCTCGTCCAGACGGCAGCCGAGGGCGCGCGCCACCGCCGCCGCATCCTCCAGCGAGGCCTGCGAGGTGAAGCGCGAGGGCAGCATCACGCAGCGCACGGCCTCGGGGCCCAGCGCATCGGCCGCGATGGCCGCGACCAAGGCCGAGTCGATCCCGCCCGACAGCCCCAGAAGCACGCGCGAAAAGCCGCTCTTGCCGAGATAATCGCGCAGCGACAGCACCATCGCGTGATAGTCGGCCTCCCACAGGTCGGGCTGGGCCACGATGGGCCCGGGCAGCGCCCGCCAGCCCTCGTCCGTCGCCTCGAAATCGACATGGACGAGCGCCTCCTCGAAGGCCGGAAGCTGGGCCATCAGCCGCCCGTGCGGATTGAGCACGAAGGAGGCGCCGTCGAACACCTGATCGTCCTGCCCGCCCACCATGTTGAGATAGACGAGCGGCAGGCCGGTCTCGACCACCCGCGTGACCATCAGGTTCACCCGCACATCGAGCTTCTCGCGGTGATAGGGCGAGCCGTTCGGCACCAGCAGGATCTCGGCCCCGGTCTCGGCCAGCGTCTCGCAGACATCGGGATGCCAGCTGTCCTCGCAGATCGGAATGCCGATGCGCAGCGGCCCCACCCGGCAGGGCCCGTGCACCTCGCCCGAGGCAAAGACGCGCTTCTCGTCGAACACTTCGGAATTGGGCAGATGGTGCTTGAACACCCGGGCGCTGACCCGGCCGCCTTCCAGCACCCAATAGGCATTCATCAGCCGCCCGTCCTCGAGGCAGGGCCCGCCGATGCCGATGGCCGGCCCCTCGGCGCAGTCGGCGGCCAGCCGCTCGATCGTGGCCATCGCCTCCTCGGCGAAGGCCCGCCGCATCACCAGATCCTGCGTCTGATATCCCGTCACGAACATCTCGGTCAGGGCCAGCATGTCCGATCCGGCCGCGCGCGCCTCGTCCCACGCCCGGCGGGCCAGCGCTGCGTTTCCGGCAAGATCGCCCACCGTCGGATCGAGCTGCGCGAGGGTCAGGCGGAAGCGTTCTGTCATGGTCTCCGATCCGTCGGGGTCCCGGCTCACGCGGGTTTGGCTTGTCTTCTACCAGACTGCCGGGCAAGGGAAAGACGATAGCGGCCGATGCGCTTGTCAGCCGGAGGGCCAGCCTCTAGGCTCTCGCCCGGCCAGCATCATGCCAGCAGGGCGGAGCAGTCGGCGAACGGGGCAGGAACGGATGCGGAAGACGAAGGAACGGATCGGACGGGCCAGAAGACACGGTCTGGCCGCCGTGGCACTTGGAGCGGCACTGGGGGCCCCGGCGGTCCTCGCGCAGGATCCGGGTGCCGTGACGACCAAGCAGTATGACGACGGCTCGGTCTACGAGGGCACGTTCCGCAACGGCCTCCAGCACGGGACGGGCACCTACCGGCTGCCCAACGGCTACGAATATTCGGGCGACTGGACCGATGGCGAGATCCGCGGCCAGGGCCGCGCGCGCTTTCCCAACGGCTCGGTCTACGAGGGCGCCTTCGTCGCGGGCAAGCCCGAGGGGCGCGGCAAGATCAGCTTCTCGGACGGCGGCACCTACGAGGGCGACTGGACCGGCGGGCAGATGACCGGCGAGGGCGTGGCGCGCTATGCCAACGGCTCGGTCTATACCGGCCAGTTCCGCAACGCCGTCCACCACGGCAAGGGCGTGCTCGAGAACCCCGGCGGCTACCGCTACGAGGGCGACTGGGTCGAGGGCGTCAAGGAGGGCCGCGGCAAGATCGTCTATCCCGACGGCGCGATCTACGAGGGCGATCTGGTCAAGGGCCAGCGCCAAGGCCAGGGCACGCTCACCATGCCCGACGGGCTCGTCTATGTGGGCGCCTGGGACAATGGCCAGATCAACGGCACGGGCAAGCTCACCCAGCCCAACGGCGACATCTACGAGGGCCCGCTCAAGGACGGCCAGCGCGAGGGCCGCGGCAAGGTCACCCACCGGAACGGCGACATCTACGAAGGCGAGTTCCACGCCGACCGGCGCCACGGGCAGGGCACCTTCCGCGGCACCGACGGCTATGTCTACGAAGGCGCCTGGGTCGAGGGGCGGATCGAGGGTCAGGGCCGCGTCACCTATCCCGACGGCTCGGTCTATGTGGGCCGGTTCCACGAGGACCAGCCCGAAGGGCGCGGCAAGATCACCTATCCCGACGGCTCGACCTACGAGGGCGACTGGAAGGACGGCGTGATCGAGGGGCGTGGCACCGCCACCTATGCCAACGGCCTCGTCTACGAAGGCCAGTTCCATGCCGCCAGGAACCACGGCCAGGGCGTCATGACCTATCCCGACGGCTACCGCTACGAGGGCGACTGGGTCGAGGGCCAGCGCCACGGCCAGGGCAAGGCCACCTATGCCGACGGCACGGTCTATACCGGCCAGTTCGTGCGCGGCCAGCGCGAGGGAGAGGGCGAGATCGTGATGGCCGACGGCTTCCGCTACAAGGGCGGCTGGAAGGCGGGCGAGATCGACGGCCAGGGCATCGCCACCTACGCCAACGGCGACGTCTACGAGGGCACCTTCAAGGCCGGCAAGCGGCAGGGACAGGGCGTGATGCGCTATGCCACGGGGCAGGAGAGCGCAGGCGAATGGAAGGACGGCATCCTCGCCGAGCCTGCCGCCGAGGCGCCCGCAGCGGAGGCCCCCGCCCCGGCCGAGGATGCCACACCCCCCGCAGAGGATGCCGCGCCCCCTGCCGAGGCCTCCACCGCCGACTGACCCGGCCCCCGGCGGTACGCCCGCCGGGACATTCCGGTCGGACGTGGCTCCGCCAGCGCCCTTCGAGCAGACAGGACAAGCCCTCGGGGCTTCCGGAGCGGGCCGCAGGATTGCGCGCAGGCCCGCCGCCGCACCCGGCCCTCGGCGGGCTCTTCCCGGACTTCAAAGGGCGGGTGCGACATATGAGACCGCGGCCCGACCGCGGCCGGCACATGTTGCGCAATCGCAAACTTCAGGGCTCCTCCCGGATCTACCCATCGGGTCAGAAACATCATCCACCGAAGGAGAGACCCGATGTTTCCCCGCCGAGCCGCCCTTGTCGGAGCCGCTGCCCTGGCGTCCGCGCCGCTCGTGATCCGGGCGGCAGGCGCAGAAGAGGCGCCCGCCCAAGCCGCGGCGGCCGCGCCCGCCGACCTGTCGAGCCTGCCCCGCGTCAAGCACAAGCTCGTGGTCCCGCCCTTCGCCCATGCCCACGAGCAGGTCGCCACCGGCAGCCCGGTCATCAACGAGTTCGAGATGCGCATCGTCGAGAAGGAGGTCCAGCTCGACGAGGATGCCTGGATGCAGGCCATGACCTTCGACGGCTCGATCCCCGGCCCGCTCATGATCGTGCACGAGGGCGATTACGTCGAGCTCACGCTCGTGAACCCGGCCGAGAACACGATGCCGCACAACATCGACTTCCATGCCGCGACCGGCGCGCTCGGCGGCGGCGGGCTCACGCTCATCAACCCGGGCGAGCAGGTGGTGCTGCGCTTCAAGGCCACCCGCGCCGGCACCTTCGTCTATCACTGCGCCCCCGGCGGCCCGATGATCCCCTGGCACGTCGTCTCGGGCATGGCGGGCTGCATCATGGTGCTGCCGCGCGAGGGGCTGACCGACGCCCAGGGCAAGCCCGTGCGCTACGACCGGCTCTATTACATCGGCGAGAGCGACCATTATGTGCCCAAGGACGCGGACGGCACCTACCGCCGCTATGCCGACCCGTCGGAAGGCTACGAGGACATGGTAGCGGTGATGGACACGCTCACCCCGAGCCACATCGTCTTCAACGGCGCGGTGGGGGCGCTCACCGGCGACAAGGCGATGAAGGCCAACGTAGGCGAGCGCGTGCTCTTCATCCACAGCCAGCCCAACCGGGACTCGCGCCCGCACCTGATCGGCGGCCACGGCGATCTCGTCTGGGAGACGGGCAAGTTCCACAACCCGCCGCAGCGCGACCTCGAGACCTGGTTCATCCGCGGCGGCTCGGCCGGGGCGGCGCTCTACGAATTCCTCCAGCCGGGCGTCTATGCCTATGTGAACCACAACCTGATCGAGGCGGTCCACAAGGGCGCGACGGCGCATGTGCTGGTCGAGGGCGCGTGGAACAACGACCTGATGGAGCAGCTGGTGGCGCCCACGAGCGTGGCGGGCTGACCGCGGCCGGGGCGGCGCAGGCGCGCCGTCCCGG
>NZ_MABH01000116.1 GCF_001720585.1 Cereibacter johrii
CCGCGCCTGTCCGCGCGGGCGGCGCTCCGGCCTTGACGATCCGAGGCGCAGGGCGTCCGCCCGAGGCGCTGATCCCCGTCCCCGAACCGCCCCGCCGCCTGCCCGCGCCGGTCCTTGCCCTGCCATCGGCATGTGTCCGGTTCCGCATCTGACGTCCGAAACTTGCCCGCGGTGCGCAGGGCCTCTGCCCCTCTAAGCCGGGCCCGGAGAGCCCCTGCCCGCTCGCCGATCGCCGAGGCTCAGGCGCCGCGCCCCGTCGCGGCCCGACCGCAGGTTGCAGGACAGCCCGAGAGCGCACAACCGGCGCGCGCAATCCGGGTCTTTTTAGACAGGTCGGGAGGGCGGATTGTTGACACCATCATGTTGGCATGAAATCTCACTATCAGGTGGGGCAAGAGGCTATTCGGATTAATCGTACAGCCTTTGGTATGGGTCTCCGGTCGGTGGGCATTTTTACGCCGATATGGTTCAGAAGGGTTATTTCATGACGAAACATTGGGAACTGAGCACCCCGTCCGACGGCCGTCCGGCGATGGTGCATCTGGCCGCTGCCGACGCGATTTCAGAGGTCGGCGAGGCGCTGCAGGGACGCCAGACACTGGCCGAGGCTCTGTCCAGTCTGGTGCGGAGCGTCGGGGCGGAATGCGGCATGATCGTGCGGTCGCGGCCCGACGGGACACACCAACGTGTGGCCGTCCATGACGAACGTCGGGGCGAGCCGGTGCGGCCGCTGGTGTCGGCCTATGCCGCCGGCCAGTTCGGGGCGGCCCTGGACCGGGCCAGGCCCGGCAGCCTCTGGCTCGGCTCGTCGGCCGCGGGCGACGGGGCGCTGGCCGACTGGCAGGGCGCGCGGCGGATGCGCGAATTCGCGGTCCTCATGCTCGCGGCGAGCTCCTCGGGGCGCGACCATGTCGAGCTGCATTTCCGGCGCGCGCTGTCGGCGGACCTTCTGGCTGCGGTCGAGGCCGTGCTGCCCGCGCTGGCGCAGGCCTGGGCGCGGCGTCAGGCGGGCATCGTGAGCCGCGCCATCTCGACCCACCGCACCCGCGCCAACGCCACGGCCGGCCGCCCGATCCTGAGCGAGGCCAATCCGGCCCAGCTCAGCCGCGCGGAATTCCGGGTCTGCCTGCTGCTCAGCCGCGGCCTCTCGGTCGAGGGCGTCGCGACCGAGCTGCGCCTCGCGCGGTCCACGGTGCGCTCGCATCTGCGCAGCATCTATTCCAAGACCGGCACCTCGGCTCTGGCCGAACTCGTGTTCCGTCTGCACGAGGCGGGCGATCCGGAACCCAGGGCCGGCATGCGCCAGCTCTGAGCAGGACAGCCACGGCCGCCCGGTGCCCGATCATCCGGCATCGGACGGCCCGAGAGCCCCCTTCCGGTTCCTGTCTTGCAAACCGTTCCGCCGTCACCTCTGATAGCACTTGCCGCCCGGGCCGCGCGACGCTCTCCTGAGGGCGCTGCCCGACGCCTGCGCCCCTCGACGGAGACCCCGACGTGACTGCCGATCCGAGCCCCTTCGATCCGCCGGAAGGCGTCCTGCGCGCCACGGCCAGCCGGGGGGCCGTGGCCACCGTGATCTCGCAGGGCGCGCTGATGCTCACGCAGATCGGGTCGGTCGTCATCCTCTCGCGGCTTCTGTCGCCCGAGGATTTCGGCCTCGTCGCCATGTGCACGCCGGTGATCGCGCTCCTGATGATGCTGCAGGATTTCGGCCTGCTGGCGGCCACCGTCCAGAAGAAGGGGCTGAAGGCGGAAGAGGTCAATTTCCTCTTCTGGATCAACGTGGCGCTGAGCTTCTCGCTCACGATCCTGCTTCTGGCCGCCTCGCCCCTCATCGCGCTCTTCTATCAGGAGCCGCGGGTGGGGCCGCTGATCGCCGCGCTCTCGGTCACCATCGCCCTGAACGGCCTCGGCGCGCAGCACGGGGCGCTTCTGATCCGGCGGATGCAGTATGTGCGGCTGGGCTTCATCCAGGTCTCGGGCGCCGTGACCTCGCTTGCGGCCGCAGCCCTCTGGGGCTGGATCCACCCGAGCCCCTGGGCGCTCTTCGGCGGGGCGCTGGTGGGCACGGTGGTGCCCACGCTCGGCATGTGGATCGGCTCGCGCTGGCGGCCGGGCCTGCCGCGGCGGATCGAGGGCTGGCGGCCGCTCCTGAATTTCGGCGCGGGCGTCACGGGCTTCAACTTCGCCAACTTCTTCTCGATGAACGTGGACAAGATCGCGATCGGCCGCGCCTTCGGGGGCGAGGCGCTGGGCTACTACGACCGCGCCTTCAAGCTGGTGCTGATGCCCTCGAACTCGATCTTCAATCCCCTGGCGCGGGTGATGGTGCCCGCCCTCTCGCGGCTTCAGGACGAGCCCGACCGCTACCGCAGTGCCTATATCCGGGTTGCGGGGCTTCTGCTCTTCCTCTTGCTGCCGATGATGGCCTGTGCCGCGGCCTTCGCCGACGTGGTGATCCCGCTGGCCTTCGGCCAGAACTGGGACGGCAGCGTGGCCATCTTCACCGCTCTCGGCATCGCAGGGCTGGTGCAGCCGCTGAACAATGTCGCGGGCTGGCTCTTCCTCAGCCAGGGCCGCTCGCGCGACTTCTTCCATTCCGGCCTCATCCATGCGGCCTTCGCGGGCCTCGCGGTGCTGGCAGGCCTGCCCTTCGGCCTGATCGGCGTGGTGGTGGCGGTGGCGATCGCCGAATATCTCAAGCTGCCCGCGATCTGGGCGCTCACCTGCCGCAGCGGGCCGATCCGCCTCGGTGACATGCTGCGCGGCGTGGGGCCGCTGGTGGCGGCCGTCCATATCGTGATGGGGCTGCTGTGGGTCATCAAGCCCTATGTGCCGGGGCCGGGCTTCGTCGCGCTGGTTCAGGGCGGCATCCTCGCCTATGTGCTGACCGCCCTGCTGATCTCGCTCACGGCCTCGGGCCGCGAGACCCTGCGCGAGGGCTGGCGCCTTGCGGGCGAGCGGCTGCCCCTACGCCGCCGCCTGCCCGCCGACGCCTGAGCGGCGCCGCGGCTCAGGCCGGGGCGAGGATCTTCGTGAGCAGCCCGTCCGCCCCGGCGGTCACATCCGACCAGGTGGTGAGAAACCCTTCGGGCCCGCTGTAATAGGGATCCGACACGGCCTGTCCCTCCCGGCCCGGCACATGGTCGAGCAGGAGCGACAGTCGCGCCCGGGCGCTCTGCGGGCGCAGCTCGCGCAGGGCCACGAGATTGTCGAGGTCGAGCGCCACGACATGATCGAACAGGCTGAAATCCTTCCGGACCACCTGACGGGCGCGGTAATGGCTGATGTCGATGCCGTTCGCGCGCGCCACCTCCTGCGCGCGCGGATCGGGTGCCTCGCCCGCATGCCAGCCGCCGAGGCCCGCGCTGTCGATGGTGAGGCGGAGGCCGCGCTCGTCCGCGGCGGCGCGGAAGGCGGCCTCGGCGAGCGGCGAGCGGCAGATGTTGCCGAGGCAGACGAAGAGGACGGAGGGAAGCAGACTCATGGTTACTCCGAACAGAACGGGGCGAGCCTAGGCGGATCCCTGAACGGCCTCAAGAGGTTGCGCCATGGGCGCGCCGAGGCGCGGAAGCCGCCCGAGCCTTGCGCGGAACGGCTCCGAAGGCGAACGCCGGCCGTCCTGCGACATCAGCGCAGGCGGGCGAAGGTGAAGGCCGCGACCCACCCCATGAGGTAGCCGCCCAGATGCGCCTCCCAGGCGAGGCCGCCCTGCAGGAAGACGAAGAGCGCGAGGTTGGCCAGGGCCAGGCCCAGGACCATGTTGAGGATGGGCCGCAGCGGCAGCCCCAGCACCTTCCGGCGCTGGAAATCCCACGCGTTCCAGATGCCGAGGAATCCGAAGGCCGCGCCCGAGGCGCCGATCATCGGCCCGCTCGACATCGAGATCAGCCCGAAGGCCGCGCCGCCCGCGATGGCCGAAACGCCGAAGAGCAGGAAGGTGCGCAGGGCGCCCACCTTCTCGCCGATCACCTTGCCGAGCGACAGGAGGATCACCCCGTTCATCACCATGTGCAGGAAGTTCGCATGGAGGAAGGCGTGCGTGAGAAACATCGCCTCGCGCTGCAGCGGATAGAGCTCGCCCGCCCCGGGCGCCAGCAACGGGGGCCAGAAGGCGCCGAGCAGCAGCGCCATCGTCCGCCAGCGCGGATCGCCCAGCCAGCCCGCATCCGCAGCCGTCAGCACCAACTCGATGAGGGCGAGACCGCCCACCAGAGCCCAGATGTAGCCGGGGGCTCCGGCGGTGGAAGAGGAAAGCGGGCCCGTGCGGCGGTTCTGGGAATGCGACATGCAGAGCAGATAGGCCGGCGCGGCACTCGGGCCAAGGGGGTGCGGCAGACGCGGGGCCTCAGGCCTTTGGTCTTGAGCCTCTGGGGCCCGCCCCTGAACGGACGGACCCCGCGGCAAGTCCGCGGCCGCGTGGCAGCGCGGCCGCGGGAACCTCTCAGAAGGCCGAGAAGAGGGTCGAGCTGAGCGCGCTGTGGCGCGGGTTCAGGACCGTGTCGGACACGCTGCCGAGCGGCACCGAGGCGCTGCGGCCGCCGAGCGGGATGCTCAGGCCCAGACGGACGGTCGTCGCGTCGGCGTCGAGCCCCATCACGTCGAGTTCCGACCGGACCAGCTCGAGCGACACGGCGGCATTGGCCTGCGTCGCCTGCGACAGATCGTAGGAGACGCCCACCCCGAGGGTGGTGAGGTCCGCGTCGATCACGTCGAGCGAGGCGCCGGCCAGACCGCCGAACAGGGTCCAGCCCGCCTGCAGGTCGTAGGAACCGGCGACGCCCAGCACGTCCAGATCCACATCCTCGAGCCCGTCGGCCGACAGGGTCGTGCGCTGGAGGTTCAGGCCCACGAGCCCGTTCGCGAAGCCGCTGTAGCGGAAGCTCGCGCCGAAGTCCGTGAGATCGATGCCCGAGGGCAGATCGTCGATGTCGCTCTCGCCGTAGAAGCCGGTCACGAGCGCGCCCTCGGCCTCATAGCCCGCGGTCAGACCGTAGGACTTCATGGTGGCGTCGCCGAACCCGTCGAGGTCGAGGCGGGCCTGTTCGCCGTAAACGCCGAGCGAGGCGCCGTTCTGGAAGCCATAGCTGCCGGTCACGCCCGCGAAGCTGCGGGTCATGTCGTCGTCGCCATCGTCCAGCGAGGCGGTCGCGAGGTCGAGACCGAAGCGCAGGCCGTTGCCCACGTCGAGGCCGAAGCGGCCGTCGAGGCTCAGCGTCGTCACGTCGCTGTCGGTGTCCGAAACGTTCGTCTGACCGTAGCCCAGGGTCACCGCTCCGTCGAAGGTCTGCGCGAGGAGCGGCAGAGGCAGTGCACTGGCAAGGATGGTCGAAATTACAAGATAACGAGGGGTCATTGGCCGTGAGTCCGTTGGTGAAGGTCCTGCCTCAGTAGCGGCGGGCACCCACGAGGCGCAATTCCGGCCCCTCCACTCCATCCCTCTGATGTTGCGCGACAATCACACCATGCGGCTCCCGCCGAAGGCCGAAGCGACGCGGGCGCGGCCCACGATCGCCTTGCGCGCAAGGGATCCTGGCGGCATGAAAAAGCCCCGGTGCGACGGATGCGCCCGGGGCCCTTTGCGTCGAAGCGGGAATTTATTCGACCGTTGCCTGAAGCCGCGCGATCTCGTCCTTGAGATAGAGCTTTTCCTTCTTCATCGCCTGAATCTCGAGATCGTCGACGCCGTGATCGCGCGCAGCAGCTTCGATGGCCGCATCGAGCTCGTCATGCCGGCGTTGCAGCGTGGAGATATGTGTTTCGACGGTCATTCTGGCTCCTCCTTGAACCGGGCCTTTCTTCTGACGTGGGCACTTTTCGACATGCCGCAAGGGGGTTCGACGGTTTCTTTTGCCGCAGGCGCGGACGGCCGCCGTCCCTGCCCCCGGACCCGCGCGGCCGGGCGAGCCCCCTCCCCGCATCCCCGGCATCCGACGCCTCAAGCCCGGGGGGCTGCCAGGAGCGCCCGCAGGTTCCGCAAGATCGGACCCGGGACCCTCGCGAGCGCCCCCCTCCCGCGGCGCGTCGGAAGCGCTCAGGCTTCGTCATGGCAGGCCTCCATGGATGAAGACGGGCCCCTGGGCTTCGAGGGCGGATGCGACCTCGTGCCGGATGCCGGTGGCGTCCTCGGCCGGAGGCCGCCTTCGCGGCCGATGGCAGGCGGCCATTGCGCTCCCTCCGGCCGCTCACGCCGAGGCGAGCGGCGAGACCGCCGCGCGACCGGCAGTCGGCCCGGACGGCCGATGTGCCGCTTCCCTCTGGCCGGCTCGCGGCAGGCGCCTAGATGTCCGGGCAGAGCCCCGTGCCGGGGCCCGCGTGCGAGGTGCCTGTGCGAGTCCTGCAGTCTCTCCTTTCCCTGCTCTTCGTGTCCCTCCTCCTGCTGGGCGTCTGGTGGTTCGTCGACCATTCGGTGAGCCGCGGCCTCCGGCTGGGCCAGGCCGCCGAGCAGGCGAGCTCTTGGCTCTTTCACCCCGAGGCCCGGGTCGCGACCCTTGCCATCTACGGCCACATGGTGCTGGGCGGGCTGCTCACCCTGCTCGCGCCCCTTCAGCTTCTGGGCGTCCTGCGCCGGAGATGGCCCCCGATCCACCGGGGGCTGGGCTATGCCGTGACCGGCCTCGCGCTCGCCACGGGGACGGGCGGGCTCCTCTACATCCTCGGGCAGGGCACGGTCGGCGGGCCATGGATGAGCATGGGCTTCGGCCTCTACGGTCTCCTCCTCATGCTGGCGGCGGTACGGACGGTCAGCCTCGCGCGCAGGCGCGATCCCGCGCACCCCGCCTGGGCCGGCCGGCTTGTGATCCTCGCCCTCGGCTCCTGGATCTACCGGATGCACTACGGGCTCTGGCATGCGACGACCGGTGGCCTCGCCACGGCCGAGGATTTCAGCGGCACCTTCGACCGCGTGCAGGTCTTCGCCTTCTACCTGCCCTATCTCCTGCTCTTCGAGATCCTGCGCCGGCTCCCGCGGGTCTGGAGAAGATCGGCCGCGCTCACCCCCCGCCGCGCGTGAGAAGGCCGCTTCCTGCGCCGATCTGCCCGACATCGCGCCACAGGGCTGTTGTCCCTGGCGAGGCGCGAAGAATCCTGTTGCCTAAAGCCGCGCGGCGGGAGATTTCTCTGCGCTGACGCCGTCCCCTGGCCTTCGGCTTCGCAAGATCCGGGAGGCACCCCCGGTCGCCGGTGGGTCGGGAACGGGCGCGCGACCCTAGCCGAGGCCTTCATGCTCTCACTCCCTCTCGATCCCGTGCAGGCGCCCTGGGTGGCGATCGCCGTCATCCTCGCGATGCTCGTGTTTTTCGTGCTCGAGATCCTGCCCGTGGAGGTCACGGCCATCGTCGGCGCGACGGTGATGGTGCTTCTGGGGCTTCTGCCGCAGGAGGAGGTGCTCGACGTCCTGTCCAATGCGGCACCCTGGACCATCGCCGCCATGTTCGTCATCGTGGGCGCCCTCGTGCGGACGGGCGCGCTCGACTGGATCACGCGGCTGGCCACGCAGCATGTGGGCCTGCGCCCGAAGACCACGGTCGCGGTGCTCTGCGTGGGCATCGTCGCCATGTCGGCCGTCGTCAACAACACGCCCATCGTCGTGGTCTTCCTGCCCGTCTTCATCCAGCTGGCCGCCGAGATGCGGATCGCGCCGTCGAAGCTCCTCATTCCGCTGTCCTATCTCTCGATCATGGGGGGCACCGTCACGCTGATCGGGACCTCGACGAACCTCGTCGTCGACGGCGTGGCGCGCTCGAGCGGCCTCGACCCTTTCGGGATCTTCGAGATCACGCCCGTGGGCGTGCCGCTCGCCATCGTGGGGATGCTCTATCTGGCCTTCCTCGGACCGAAGCTCCTGCCCGCGCGCAGTTCTATGGCCGGGATGCTGACGGGCAAGCGGCGGATGAAGTTCTTCACCGAGGTCGCGGTGCCCGAGGACTCGCCCCTGATCGGCAAGACGCTGGAGCAGGTCGAGATCTTCCGGCGCAGCGACGTGCAGGTGATCGACGTGCTGCGCGGCGACAGCTCGCTCCGCCGTGCGCTGGCGACGGTGGAACTGGCCGCAGGCGACCGTGTGGTGCTGCGCTCGCCCATGGGAGAGATCCTGACCCTTCAGGATCATCGCCACCTCCAACTCGTGAGCCGGCTGGCGTCCGTCCAGACCCAGACCGTCGAGGTGCTCATCACCCCCGGCTGCCGCCTGATCGGCCGGTCGCTGGGCGATCTTCGGCTCAGGCGGCGCTACGGGGTCTATCCGCTGGCCGTCCATCGCCGCAACCGCAACCTCGGGCGGCAGATGGACGATGTGGTGGTGGCGGTGGGCGACACGCTGCTGCTCGAAGGCGCGATGGACGACATCCGCCGCCTCGCGCAGGAGATGGATCTGGCCGACCTCTCCCACCCGCAGGAGCGCCCCTTCCGGCGCCGCCGCGCGCCCATCGCGGTGGCGGTGCTGGCGGCGATCATCCTGCTGTCCTCCTTCGATGTGGCGCCGATCGAGATCCTCGCCTTCATGGGCGTGACCGTGGTGCTCGTCACGCGCTGCATCGACAGCGAGGAGGCCTTCGCCTCGATCGACGGGCGGCTGATGGCGATGCTGTTCGGGATGATCGCGGTGGGTGCGGGGCTCGGCCATTCCGGCGCGGTCGAGCTGATCGTGGGCGGGGCCGAGCCGTGGCTTCAGGATCTGCCGGCGTGGCTCCTGATCTTCTGCGTCTTCGCGCTCACCTCGCTCCTGACCGAGCTTCTGTCCAACAATGCGGTGGCGGTGGTGGTGACACCCGTGGCCATCGAGCTCGCCCAGCGGCTCGGCGTCGATCCGCGGCCCCTGCTGGTGGCCGTGATGATGGGGGCCTCGTTCGGCTTCGCCACCCCCATCGGATATCAGTGCAACCTGCTGGTCTACGGGCCGGGCGGCTACACCTTCGGCGATTTCCTCCGCATCGGCGTGCCGCTGAACTTCCTGATGGGCGTGGCCGCGGCCATCGTGATCCCGCTGGTCTACGGCCTCTGACGGGGTCTGCCTGCTCCCGCGATCGGCGGGTCCGGTCCGCGGGGAACCCGGAAGGGCAATGGCGAGCCCGCCTCAAGGCGGCCCGCCGCTCTCCTCCAGTCCGCCTCAGGTCCCGATCCGTCCGGCGACGGCGCCGGATCCTCAGGCCTCCCAGGGGGCGCCTGCCGCATCGGTCGCCGGGCGCGGCACGGCGGCGATGCGCTCGGCCGTGACCGGATCGGCCGGAGCGCGGCAGATGTCCCATTCCTCCTGCCCCTCGGGATAGGCCCCGAACAGGAGGAAGTCCTCCGACGCCTCCATCCGCGCGTGCCCCGTTCCGGGCGGCAGGATCAGGAGGTCGCCCGGCGCCACATCGACCGGCTGGCCCTCGGGCCCGCCGAGGCGAAGGCGCGCCCGCCCCGAGAGCACGCCCAGAGCCTCGAAGGCGTTGCTGTGGAAATGGTCGTAATCGAACACGCCGTCGCGCCAGAGCGCCCGCCAGCCTTGACGGGCGACATGCGCCTCGGCGCTGTCCGGGTCGGGCGGCAGGAGCCCGCGGTGCAGGATCACGGGCAGCGTCGGGTGACTCCATCCCGGCATGAGGAGCCTCAGGGTCTCGCGGTGCATGGGCGTCTCCGTCTGATTGCGTCCCGAGACAACGCGCGGGACGCGCGGAAGGCTCCGCTCAGAAGAGCCAGTGGGCCACGAGGGGCGCCACGAGGGCGGTCGTCACCGCCCCGACGCCGAGCCCGATCCCGGCGAAGGCCCCCGCCCGCGCGTCCGTCAGCATCATCTGCGCCGTGCCGATCCCGTGGGCGGCAAGCCCCACCGCGAAGCCGCGGGCGCGCGGGTCGCGGATACGCAGGAGCGCCAGCAGCGGCGGCGCGAGCACGGCGCCCACGATGCCGGTCAGGATCACGAGCACCGCCGTCAGGGTGGGCGAGCCGCCGATCCCTTCCGAGACGCCGATGGCTACCGGCGCGGTGGCCGACTTGGGCAGCATCGACAGGATCGTGCCCGCAGGCAGGCCCATCGCCCGGCCGATCAGCACGACGCTGCCGAGCGCCGCGACGAGACCCGCCGCCAGTGCCGCCGCCATCGGAAGGAGCGACCGGCGCACCGCGGCCCGGTTGTCCCAGAGCGGCGTGGCCAGCGCCACCGTCACCGGACCGAGCATGAAATGGACGAATTGCGCGCCCTCGAAATAGGTGGCGTAGCTCGTGCCGGTCAGCTCCAGCGCCGCCGCCACCAGCCCCACCGCGATCAGCACCGGATTGGCCCAGGCCCGACGGCCCGCCCGCTCGAAGACGAAACTGCCCGCGACGAAGGCCGCGAGGGTCAGGGCGAGCCAGAGGAGGGGGCCATGGGCGAGATAGCTCCAGATCTCGGTGACGTCACGCATCGCGCAGACCCGTCAGCCGGGCCACGGCTGCGAAGGCCACGGCCGCGGCCAGAAGCGCGAGGGTGGTGCTTGCAACCAGCGTCACCAGAAGCGGCACCGCCTCGTCGGCGAGCAGCCCGAGATGGCCCACGATCCCCACCCCGGCCGGCACGAACAGGAGCGACATGTAGGACAGGATCGCGGCATTGGTCGGACGAAGCCGCTCGGCCAGCGCCGGACGCGCCGCAAAGAGCGCGAGCAGCATCAGAAGCCCGAGGATCGGCCCCGGCACGGGAAGCCCCGCCCCCCGGGCCAGAGCCTCGCCCGCGAGTTGCAGCAGCAAAAGGAGCGTCAGATGGGAGATCATGGGCAAACCCCGGAATTGGTCAAGATAACGGACCAATATCGCGAATGCCCGCGGCCGTCACGCCCAATCCCT
>NZ_MABH01000117.1 GCF_001720585.1 Cereibacter johrii
TGCGGCGGCGGCGGCGTGACGGCCCCGCGCGGCGTGACGGCCCCGCGCGGGCCGGTGGCCTACCCACAGCGGGAGGCCGGTGCATCCTCCGCAGGTGGCAGATCCCCTCCCCGCGGCCGGAAGAGCCTCCTCAGGGCCGCCTGCGACGCTCCGGCTCACCCCCTTGATCGGCGGCGGCTGCGGTGCGATGCGCAGAGCACCCGTCCGCGAGAGAGGGACCATGCCCGCCGCCGCTCCCCGTCCGTTCCATGTGATGGCGAAGCCCATCGGGCCGCGCTGCAACCTCGCCTGCGGCTATTGCTACTATCTCGAGAAGGAAGCGCTCTACCCCGCCCGCTCGCGGTTCCGCATGGAGGACGATCTCCTCGTCCGCTACATCCGCGACCATATCGCGGCGCAGGCCGCGGCAGGCGTGCGCGAGATCCCCTTCAGCTGGCAGGGAGGAGAGCCCCTGCTGATGGGGATCGACTTCTTCCGCCGGGCGCTCGCCTTGCAGGCGCGCTACTGTCCGCCCGGTCACCGGATCTCGAACGCGCTCCAGACCAACGGCACCCTCGTGACCGAAGCCTGGGCCGCTTTCTTCCGGGAGCACGGCTTTCTCGTGGGCGTGAGCCTCGACGGCCCGCCCGGGATCCACGACGCGGCACGCCTCGACCGCCGGGGCCGGCCCACGGCAGAGCGGGTGCTGAGGGGACTCGGCCTTCTTCAGGCGGCCGGGGTCGAGGTCAATGTCCTGACCGTGGTGAGCCGCGCGAACGGGGACCGACCGCTCGAGGTCTACCGCTTTCTCCGCGGCCTCGGCGTCGAGGTGATCCAGTTCATCCCGGCGCTCGAGCGGCAGATGCCGGACGGGCGCCCCGCAGGCCCGCCCGGCCGGAACGACCGCGGCGCCTCGCTCGCCCCCTTCTGCGTCACGGGCGAGGACTATGGCCGCTTCCTCTGCGCCATCTTCGACGCTTGGGTGGCCCAGGACGTGGGCCGGATCTTCGTCCAGCATTTCGAGGTGATGCTCGGGATCTTCGCCGGCGCGCCGGCTGGCCTCTGCCTCTTCGCCGAGACCTGCGGCGATGCGCTGGCGCTCGAGCACAACGGCGACCTCTATGCCTGCGACCACTACGTCTATCCCGAGCACCGGCTGGGCAACATCCGGGCGCGTCCGCTGGCGGAGCTTGCGGCCCTGCCGCGCCAGCGCCGGTTCGGCAAGGACAAGGCCGCGCGCCTTCCCGCCAGCTGCCGGAGCTGCCGCTGGCGCGCCGCCTGTCACGGCGGCTGTCCCAAGCACCGGATCGCACCCGAGCCCGACGGCGGCCCCGGCCGCGTAAGCCATTTCTGCGCGGGCTACCGGATGTTTCTGGATCACGCCGCCCCGCGGCTCGCGGCCATCGTGAGCCTGATCCGCCAGGGTCGCCCGGCCTCCGACATCATGGCAGCCTCGCACGGCTGACGACCCGCGGGAGGGAATTCCTCCTGCCCGTGGCAAAGGCCGCCCAAGCAGGCAAATCGTCTCCCAAAAGCCGCAATCGTGGAAGGAAAGGCCGGTTGCGCCAGAAAAATTCGGTCAGGCGGTAGACATTCGCCCCCGGTTCCGCCAGAAGAGCCGCCTTGCGGCGCGCTCCTTGCCTGCCGCGCCCTGCAATTCGCCCGCGTGGGAACCGCGAAGCTGCGGCTGATGTTCCCAGAACTCTCGCGACGACATTCCGCGTGAAGGGGAGAATTGCGCGCCACCGGAGGGACCTCAGCGGGCATGTGCCTCCGTCCCTTCGCACGATCGACATGACCGGAGGGACGGACCGATGGCCGATGCCACGATAAGAACCGAGCCGCTGCCCGAGGAGGCGATACCCGCCCCCGAAGGCCCCACCCAGATCATCGACACCGACTACGAGATCGGTCAGGACAATATCAGCTACCGACGACGCTTCGTCTTCGAACTCGACATCCACAACGTCGTCTTCAGCGTGTCGGCCCTGACCATCGTGGCCTTCACCTTCCTCACGCTGATGTTCCAGACCACGCTGGGTCCGGTCTTCGCCGCCGTCCGGGACGCGCTGACCTCGAACCTCGCGTGGTTCTTCCTGCTGGCGGGCAACGTCTTCGTGCTGCTCTGCGTCGCGCTGATCTTCCTGCCGCTGGGCCGCATCCGGCTGGGCGGGCCCGACGCCACGCCCGACTATAGCCGCCTCTCGTGGTTCTCGATGCTGTTCGCGGCCGGCATGGGCATCGGCCTCATGTTCTACGGCGTGTCCGAGCCGCTGGGGAACTATACGGCCGCCTTCAACGGCCCCGTGTTCGAGAACGGCGTGCGCACCGACTGGTCGCCGCTCAACGGAGCGGCCGGCGATACCGAGGCCGCCCGGCGGCTCGCCATGGCGGCCACCATCTTCCACTGGGCGCTGCACCCGTGGGCGATCTATGCGGTCGTCGCGCTCTCGCTCGCGCTCTTTGCCTACAACAAGGGCCTGCCGCTGACGCTGCGCTCGGTCTTCTATCCGATCTTCGGCGAGCGCGTCTGGGGCTGGCCGGGCCATGTCATCGACATCCTCGCCGTCTTCGCCACGATCTTCGGCCTCTCGACCTCGCTCGGGATCGGCGCGCAGCAGGCGGGGGCCGGGCTCGACTTCCTCTTCGGCGTCCCTTCGACCGTCGGCGTGACCGTCTTCCTCGTGATCGTCATCACCGCCATCGCGACGGCTTCGGTCATCGCGGGGATGGACAAGGGCGTCAAGCGCCTCTCCGAGGTGAACATGGCGCTGGCCTTCCTGCTGCTGATGTTCGTGATCCTCGTCGGGCCCACGCTGCAGATCGTGCGCGGCTTCTTCCTGAACCTCCTCGCCTATGTGGAATATCTGCCGGCGCTGTCGAACCCGTTCGGGCGCACCGACGACAACTTCCGCCACGGCTGGACCGCCTTCTACTGGGCCTGGTGGATCAGCTGGTCGCCGTTCGTGGGCATGTTCATCGCCCGCGTGAGCCGCGGCCGCTCGGTGCGCGAGTTCCTGATCGCGGTGCTGCTGATCCCGTCCATCGTCTCGACGATCTGGATGACCGCGCTGGGCGGCACGGCCATCAGCCAGGTGGTGAACGAGGGGCTGAGCTCGGTGCAGGATGCGGCGCTCGAGATCCAGCTCTTCGAGATGCTGGCGCACCTGCCGCTCACGCAGATCACCTCGCTGATCGGGATCGTGCTGGTGATCGTCTTCTTCGTGACCTCGTCGGACTCGGGCTCGCTCGTGATCGACACGATCGCGGCCGGAGGCAAGGTCAATGCGCCGGTGCCGCAGCGGGTATTCTGGGCCACCTTCGAAGGGCTGGTGGCCATCGCGCTCCTGCTCGGCGGAGGACTGGCCGCGCTGCAGGCGATGGCGGTCTCGACCGGCTTCCCCTTCACCATCGTGCTGCTCGGCGCCTGCTACGCGCTGATCCGGGGCCTCGCAGCCGAACCGCGATGACAGAAACCGGCGCGCCTTTGGGGGCGCGCCGGATGCTCTTCCGGTCGCCCGGCGCTCAGCCCTTCCCCAGCGCCCCGATGAGCTGATCGAGCACCGCGGTCATGGCCCGGTAGCCTCCGCCCGCGACATAGACCTCGGCCGGATCGAGATAGACCACCTGACCCTTCTTCCAGGCCGTCGTGTCGGCAACCAGCGCATTGTCGAGCACCGCCTGCGCGGAAGCGCCCTCGGCGCCGATGGCCGCCCCGCGGTCCACCACCAGAAGCCAGTCCGGATCGGCCTCGGCGATGAATTCGAACGAGACCGCATCGCCATGCGTCGCCGCGGCCAGGCCCTCCACGGCCTCCGGCAGCCCCGTCGCCTCGTGGATCCAGCCGAAGCGAGAGCCGCGCCCGTAGGCCGAGAGCTTCGGCCCGTTGGTGAGCAGGACCAGCGCCGTCCCCTTCCCCTCCGCCGCGGCCCGCACCTCCGCGAGTCGCGCCTCGAGCGCCGCCTCGAGCTCGGCCGCCCTGGCCTCGCGCCCGAAGAGCTTGCCATAGGCCAGAAGGCGCGCGCGGGCGTCGGTCAGCAGATCCGGCCCGATGGTCATGTCGAGCGTGGGCGCCACCCGCTCGAGCTGGGCGATCTGCGGGGCCGACCGTCCGCCCGCGATCACGAGATCCGGGGCGAGCATCGACAGCGCCTCGAGATCGGGCTCGAAGAGCGTGCCGACCGGCGCCGCCTTCTTCGCCGTTTCCTGAAGATAGGGCACGAGCACGCGCTCGGGCGTGCCGGCGGGCGTGATGCCCAGAGCCACCAGCGTGTCGAGAGCGGCCACGTCATAGACGGCCACGGTCTCGGGAACGGCTGCGACAGAGACCGGCCCGCGGGCCGTGTCGATGGTGGTTTCGGCCGTGGCGGGCAGGGCGAGGAAGAGGCCCGCAAGCAGGCCGGAGGCGAAGCGGATCACTGGGTCGATCTCCTGTTTCGGGGTCCGGCGTGTGGCTCGGCGGATGGCTTCACGCTCTCCCGCACCGCATAGGCGCTTGCGCCCGGCCGGTCCAGCCCTTACCAGAGAGAAAAACTCAGGATTGCCCATGATCTCGACCGCGCGCCTCGCGACACCCAACGCCTCGAAATATCTCCAGCAGCTCTGCAAGCATTTCGCCCACAAGGTCGAGGTCCGGTTCGACGAGACCGAGGGCCACTGCGCCCTGCCTCCGGGGCCCGCGCTTCTTCGGGCGGACGCGGACGGGCTGACGGTGCAGGTCGAGGCCGAGGATGCCAAGGGCCTGATCCACGCGCGCTTCGTGATCGATTCCCACCTCGTGACCTTCGCCTTCCGCGAGGGCTTCACCGGGCTCGACTGGAGCCGACCCTGAGCCACCGCGCCCGTCCCTGACCGCAGACGGTCTTGACCCGGCCCCCGCGCCCCCTAGCCTATCGGCCTTGGGGCGCGCGCATCCGCCCTCGGAGGGCGGACAGGACGTGACACGGCTCATCCTCGTGCTGGGCGACCAGCTCAGCGACGATCTTCCGGCGCTCCGGGCGGCGGATCCGGCTGCGGATCTCGTGGTCATGGCCGAGGTGATGGAGGAGGGCACCTATGTCCCGCACCATCCGCAGAAGATCGCCCTGATCTTGGCCGCGATGCGCAAGTTCGCCCGCCGCCTGCAGGAACGCGGCTTCCGCGTGGCCTATTCCCGGCTGGACGATCCCGAGACCGGGCCCTCGATCGGTGCCGAGCTTCTCCGCCGCGCGGAAGAGACCGGCGCCCGCGAGGTGATCGCGACCCGGCCCGGCGACTGGCGGCTGATCGCGGCGCTCGAGGCCCTGCCCCTGCCCGTCCGCTTCCTGCCCGACGACCGCTTCCTCTGCCCGGCAGAGGAGTTCGCCCGCTGGGCCGAGGGGCGCAAGCAGCTGCGCATGGAATGGTTCTACCGCGAGATGCGCCGCAGGACCGGCCTCCTGATGGAAGGCGGCGAGCCCGCGGGCGGGAAGTGGAACTTCGACGCCGAAAACCGCAAGCCCGCGGCGCCCGACCTGCTGCGTCCGCGGCCGCTGCGCTTCGAGCCCGACGCCGAGGTGCGCGCGGTGCTCGATCTCGTCGAGGCGCGCTTTCCGCGCCATTTCGGCCGGCTGCGCCCGTTCCACTGGCCCACGGACCGGGCCGAGGCGCTGCTGGCGCTCGATCACTTCATCCGCGAGAGCCTGCCGCGCTTCGGCGACGAGCAGGATGCGATGCTGGCCGACGATCCGTTCCTGAGCCATGCGCTCCTGTCCTCGTCGATGAACCTCGGGCTCCTCGGGCCGATGGAGGTCTGCCGCCGCGCCGAGACCGAATGGCGCGAGGGCCGCGCACCGCTGAACGCGGTCGAGGGCTTCATCCGGCAGATCCTCGGCTGGCGGGAATATGTGCGGGGGATCTGGGCGCTCTCGGGGCCGGATTACATGCGCTCGAACGGGCTGGGCCACAGCGCCGCCCTGCCGCCGCTCTACTGGGGCCGGCCCACGCAGATGGCCTGCCTCTCCACCGCGGTCGCCCAGACCCGCGACCTCGCCTACGCCCATCACATCCAGCGGCTGATGGTGACGGGCAATTTCGCGCTGCTGGCGGGCGTCGATCCCGCCGAGGTGCATGAATGGTATCTCTCGGTCTATATCGACGCGCTGGAATGGGTGGAGGCGCCGAACACGATCGGGATGAGCCAGTTCGCCGATCATGGGCTGCTCGGCTCGAAACCCTATGTCTCGTCGGGCGCCTATATCGACCGGATGTCGGATTACTGCCGCGGCTGCGCCTATGCGGTGAAGGACCGGACGGGGCCCCGCGCCTGCCCCTTCAACCTCCTCTACTGGCACTTCCTGAACCGGCACCGCGCGCGGTTCGAGCGCAACCCCCGCATGGTCCAGATGTATCGCACCTGGGACCGGATGGAGGAGACCCACCGCACGCGGGTTCTGACCGAGGCAGAGGCCTTCCTCGGCCGGCTTCACGCAGGCGAGCCGGTCTGAGCGCCCGCCTTCGCGAGGGGGCCTTTCGCATGGAGGAGACCCACCAACGCGGGTTCTGGCCGAGAGGCCTTCCTCAACCGCCTGCACGCGGGCGAGCCGGTCCGAGGGACCGCGATAAGGGGCCTTTCGCATGGAGGAGGCCCACCAGCGCGCGTTCTGACCGAGAGGCCTTCCTCGGCCGCCTGCGCGCGGACGAGCCGGTCCGAGGGCCCGCCTCGCGGAGGGGCCCTGCCGCCGACCCTGCTCAGGCGGGCTCGAGCACCGCCACGCCGAACCTCTGCCGGGCGTCCGTGAGGAAGTCGGCAAGCCGCCATCCCGCCTCGGCCGCGCGCTCGGCAAAGCTCGTGGCCGAGAACTTGTGGCTGTTCTCGGTATGGATCGTCTCGCCCGCCTCGAACCGGATCGTGCGCGGGCCGATCTGCACCTTCTGGTCCTTTAGGCTCTCCAGATGCATCTCGATCCGCGCCTTCCCGGCATTCCAGATCGCGCGATGGGCGAAGCGGTCGGGGTCGAAATCCGCGCCGATCTCGCGGTTCATCCGGTGCAGGAGGTTGAGGTTGAAGGCCGCCGTCACCCCCGCCGCATCGTCATAGGCGCGCACGAGCGTATCCTCGTCCTTGATGAGATCGATCCCCACGATGAAGCCCCGGATGCCCGGCCAGTCGCGCACGCCGCGCATCAGCGCCCGCGCGCCCTCGGGGTCGAGGTTGCCCAGGGTCGAGCCGGGGAAGAAGCCCACCCGCGGGTGCCCCTCATCCGCAAGCCGCAGGGGCTTCGTGAAATCGGCCACGACCGGGTGGATCGGCAGGTCGGGATAGTCGCGGGCCAGGGCGCGCGCCGTCTCCTTCAGGAAGCTCGCCGAAATGTCGACTGGCACATAGGCCGACAGGCCCGTCAGCCGGTCGAGCAGCAGCCGCGTCTTGACGCTCGCGCCGCTGCCGAGCTCGACCAGCTCCGCCCCCTCGGGCACATGGGCCGCCAGACGGTCCGCGCCCGCGGTCAGGATCGCGGTCTCGGTGCGGGTCGGGTAATATTCCGGAAGTTCAGTGATGCGCTCGAAGAGCGCGCTGCCCTCGGCATCGTAGAACCATTTCGGCTCCATGCGCTTCGGGCTCTGCGACAGGCCGCGCAGCGCATCGGCCAGAAGCTCGGGATTGCGGATGACAAGCGCGTCCATCACACGTCCCTCGCGAGCCTGAGACCCATCATCTGCCACCTCTGGTGCGGATAGAAGAAGGTCCGGTAGGTCGGCCGCATCTGGGCCGCGGGCGTCGCGCAGGAGCCGCCGCGCAGCACATACTGGTTGACCATGAACTTCCCGTTATATTCGCCGAGCGCGCCCTCGGGCGGGCGAAAGCCGGGATAGGGGCTGAAGGAGCTCTGCGTCCATTCCCAGACATCGCCCCAGGGGCTGCCCCCGGAGAGCGGCCTGAGCGCCCCGTGGTCGAGGAAGTTGCCCGCGAGCGGAAGGTCGCGGAAGGCCACCTCCCATTCGGCTTCCGTGGGCAGCCGCGCGCCCGCCCAGCGGGCGAAGGCCTCGGCCTCGTAATAGCTCACATGGCACACGGGCGCGTCGAGATTGACCGGCTGCGGCCCGCGCAGCGTGTAGGTCCACCAGACGCCGTCCTGCTGCCACCAGTAGAGCGGCGCATCCCAGCGCTCGCGCTCGCGCACGGCCCAGCCCTCCATCAGCCAGAGCGTCTGGGTGGCGTAGCCCCCCGCCTCCATGAAGGCGATCCAGTCGCGGTTGGTGACGGGCCGCTCGGCGATCTCGTAGGGGTCGAGCCAGACGCGGTGGCGCGGCCCCTCGCAATCGTAGGCGAAGCCGCCGCCGGCATGGCCGATCTCCACCAGCCCGCCCTCGTGGCGCGTGAAGCGGAGCGGCTCCTCGGCGGTCACGGCCATGGGTTCGGGGTCGCGGTAGGCGGGCAGCAGCGGGTTGTAGGAGAAGGCATGGAGGAGATCGGTGACCAGAAGCTCCTGATGCTGCATCTCGTGATGGCAGCCGAGCTCGGCAAGCGTCGCCACCTCCGGGTCGTCGCTCCGCTCCAGAAGCGTGCCGAGCGCCTCGTCCACATGGGCGCGGTAGTCGAGCACCGCCTGCACCCCGGGCCGCGAGACGAGCCCGCGCTTGGCGCGGGCATGGCGCGGACCGGCCTGCACATAATAGGAATTGAACAGGAAGGCGAAGCGGTCGTCGGGCGAACGGTAGCCCGGCGCATGCGGCTTCAGGATGAATTCCTCGAAGAACCAGGTCGTGTGGGCGAGGTGCCACTTGGCCGGGCTCGCATCCTCCATCGACTGGAGCATCATGTCCTCGGGCGCGAGCGGCTGGGCCAGGCGGGCCGTCATGGCGCGGGTCCGCGCAAAGAGATCCTGCGCATGGGACCGCGAGAGCGGCGCGGCGGTGGTCTGCTGGGGCATCGGTTTCCTCCTGCTCCGGGAGCCTCCAGCTAGAGCGGCGGCAGGGCGGGTCCACCGCCGATTTGCTCTTTTCGCGACGTCCGGCGCCCTCCTGCCGCTGCCCCTGAACCGGGCGCCCGCCTTCACACGAACGTCACCGAGGCCGGTCTTTGCGCAGCTTTCCGCAAAGAAGGGTTGATTTTTCAGCAACGAAAGCGCAGTCGTCTGGCCCGAGAGTTGCCAGCCGGAAGGTCCAGACATGCCCGCATTTCGTTCCCGCACCAGCACGCATGGCCGCAACATGGCCGGAGCCCGTGGCCTCTGGCGCGCGACCGGCGTGAAGGACAGCGACTTCGGCAAGCCGATCATCGCCATCGTGAACAGCTTCACCCAATTCGTGCCGGGCCACGTCCACCTCAAGGATCTGGGCCAGCTCGTGGCGCGCGAGGTCGAGGCGGCGGGCGGCATCGCCAAGGAATTCAACACCATAGCCGTCGATGACGGGATCGCCATGGGCCATGACGGGATGCTCTACTCGCTGCCCTCGCGCGAGCTCATCGCGGATTCGGTCGAATATATGGTGAACGCCCATTGCGCCGACGCGATGGTCTGCATCTCGAACTGCGACAAGATCACCCCCGGCATGCTGATGGCCGCGATGCGGCTGAACATCCCCGCGGTCTTCGTCTCGGGCGGGCCGATGGAGGCGGGCAAGGTCACGCTCGGCGACGGTCGCACCGTGAAGATGGACCTGATCGACGCGATGGTGGCCGCCGCCGACGAGAAAGTGTCCGACGACGACCTGACCCGCATCGAGCAGGCCGCCTGCCCCACCTGCGGCTCCTGCTCGGGCATGTTCACCGCCAACTCGATGAACTGCCTGACCGAGGCGCTCGGCCTCTCGCTGCCCGGCAACGGCTCGACGCTGGCCACCCACGCCTACCGCAAGGAGCTCTTCCTCGAGGCCGGGCGCCGCGCGGTCGATCTCTGCCGCCGCTACTACGAGCAGGAGGACGAGAGCGTCCTGCCCCGCGCCATCGCCACCAAGGAAGCGTTCGAGAATGCCATGGCGCTCGACATCGCGATGGGCGGCTCGACCAACACGGTGCTCCATATCCTCGCCGCGGCCCAGGAAGGCGGCGTCGATTTCACCATGGACGACATCGACGCGCTCTCGCGCCGGGTGCCCTGCCTCTGCAAGGTCGCGCCGAACAAGGCGGACGTGCATATCGAGGACGTCCACCGCGCGGGCGGCATCATGTCGATCCTGGGCGAGCTCGACCGCGGCGGGCTTCTGCACCGCGACACAAAGACCGTCCATGCGCCCACCCTCGGCGCCGCCATCGACCAGTGGGACATCGGCCGCTCCAACGCGCCCGAGGCGCGCGAGCTCTTCCTTGCGGCGCCGGGCGGCGTGCCCACGCAGGTGGCCTTCAGCCAGTCCTCGACCTGGGACTCGCTCGACACCGACCGCGAGACCGGCGTGATCCGCTCGGTGGCGACCCCCTTCTCGAAGGACGGCGGCCTCGCGGTGCTCAAGGGCAACCTCGCGCCCGACGGCTGCATCGTGAAGACGGCGGGCGTGGACGAGTCGATCCTCGTCTTCGCGGGGCCCGCCAAGGTGTTCGAGAGCCAGGACGCGGCCGTCTACGGCATCCTGAACGGCGGCGTGCAGGCGGGCGACGTGGTGGTGATCCGCTACGAGGGCCCGAAGGGCGGCCCCGGCATGCAGGAGATGCTCTACCCGACCTCCTACCTGAAGTCGAAGGGGCTGGGCAAAGCCTGCGCGCTCATCACCGACGGGCGCTTCTCGGGTGGAACCTCGGGGCTTTCCATCGGCCATGCCTCGCCCGAGGCTGCGTCGGGCGGCCCCATCGGCCTCGTGCGCGAGGGCGACCGGATCGAGATCGACATCCCGAACCGCACCATCACGCTGGCCGTGCCGGAGGCCGAGCTGGCCGCCCGCCGCGCCGAGCAGGATGCGAAGGGCTGGAAGCCCGCAGGCCCGCGCAAGCGCAAGGTCTCGCAGGCGCTGAAGGTCTATGCGCAGTTCGCCTCCTCCGCCGACAAGGGAGCCGTGCGCGTCCTGCCGGAGTGAGCCGCGCCCGAGGGCCCTGCGCCGGCGGGATCCGGTCCGGCAGCAGGAACGCATCGCCCATGTGGTGGGCGGTGTCGTCCGGCGGGCGCCCGTTCCGTGATGCTCGGAAAAGATTTCCGCCAAGCCGCCGGGCCGGGCAGACCCTGACCGGCCCGGGCCTCACCGCCCCACGCTTCGGCCCCGCGCGGACGGGCCTCTGCCGGTCGGCGTAGGGCGGTTGCCTCAGATCACCCGGACCTGCGGCCGAACGGGTCGCCCTCGTCTCACCGCCCCACGCTTCGGCCGCGCGCGGACGGGCCGCGGCCGGGCGGCGCGGGGCCCGACGCCTCAGATCACCCGGACCTGCGTGCCGATCGGGCAGAGCTCGAACAGTTCCGCGATCTTCTCGTTGTAGAGCCCGATGCAGCCGTCCGACGAGGGGCGGCCGATCTTCCGCGTGTCGTGGGTGCCGTGGATGATGTAGGCGGGCCAGCCCAGATACATCGCATGGGTGCCGAGCGGGTTCTCGGGTCCCGGGCCGATGGGCTTCCAGTCGGGATAGCGCTCCATCTGCGAGGGCGTGGGCGTCCAGGAGGGCCCGACCTTCTTGCGCACGATCTCGGTGTAGCCCCGTTTCGTCAGCTCTTCCGAGATCGGCACCGAGGTCGGATAGATCCGGTAGTCCCGCCCGTCGCCGCTCCAGAAATGCAGCGCGCGCGATGTGGTGTCGGCCACGATGGCGCCCTTGCCGAGACTGTCGAAATGCTCCTCCCAGCTCTGCATCCGGAAGGACGAGACGTTGGCCCGATGCACCTGCGCCTGTGCCTGCGCCGGCAGGAGGAGCCCTCCCGCGGCGGCGATGCCCAATCCCAGCGCGTTGCGTCGGCTGATGGTTCTCATGTCTCTGCTCCTGATGTTGCCTTTGCGCCCGCTTCGGGGCCGGAGCTTAAGCCGAGCTTAAGGCACGCCCGCCGCAGGCGCAGGGGATGCCCGCCTCACCGGAACTTGAACGGACGGACCGGTCGAGGCGGTGGAAGGCCTGCTGAGACAGAGGATGAAGACAGGCCGCCATCCTGTTCATGCTGCTACCATAAGCGGAGGCACAGGCACCTGAAGATCCAATGCCCGCCCGGCACGGCTCCGGCTCCTCGGCCCGACGCCCCGGCGCTCCGTGGCCTATCGAAAGCGGGGATGGCGCGGCTTGCCTGAAGCCGCACCCATACCTCTTCCGGGATTGACCGTCCCGCCGGTGGCGCTAGCCTTCGGGAGAAAGCAAGAGGACAAAGAATGGATCTCCTGGCGCGGGCCACCGCCATCGTCGGCAATACGATGGTTCTGATGCGGCGTTTCGGATCGCCGGGCACCCAGGCGATCGGGCAGAGCCCGGCCATCCCGGAGGCCAGAAAGCAGGGCATCATGACCCTCAAGATGCCCGCGGCCCGTGGCTGGGCACCGGGCCATCTTCCCACCCCCGCGCCGGGTCTGAAGGTCAATGCCTTCGCCCGCGATCTGGAACATCCGCGCTGGATCGAGGTGCTGCCCTCGGGCGACGTGCTGGTGGCCGAGGCGCGCCAGCTTCCCACCCCGCCGAAGACCCTGCTCGACCGTGCGGCGCAGGCCACCATGCGCCGCATCCGCGCGCTCGGCGACAGCCCGAACCGCATCACGCTCCTGCGCGACCCGGACGGCCGGGGCGAGGCGCAAGAGCGCGAGACCTTCCTCGAGAACCAGAACCAGCCCTTCGGCATGGCGCTGGTGGGCGAGACCTTCTATGTCGGCAATACCGACGGCATCGTGGCCTTCCCCTACCGCCCGGGCGCCACGCGGCTGGAGGGGCCGGGACGGCGCCTGACCACCTTCAAGCCGGGCGGACACTGGACGCGCAGCCTGATCGTCTCGCCCGACGGGCGCCGGATCTATGCCGGCGTGGGCTCGCTCAGCAACATCGGCGACGACGGGATGGAGGCCGAGGAAGGCCGCGCTGCGATCTGGGAGCTGGACCTCGCCAGCGGTCAGGCCCGGATCTATGCCTCGGGCCTGCGCAACCCGGTGGGCCTCGCCTGGGAGCCCACGACGCGCGTGCTCTGGACCGTGGTCAACGAGCGCGACGGCCTGGGCGACGAGACCCCGCCCGACTATCTCACCTCGGTCGAGAAGGACGGTTTCTACGGCTGGCCCTATTGCTACTGGAACCGGATCGTCGACGACCGCGTGCCGCAGGATCCGGCGATGGTCGCCCGCGCGATCACGCCCGACTATGCGCTCGGCGGACATACGGCCTCGCTCGGCCTCTGCTGGGTGCCCGCGGGCACGCTGCCGGGCTTCGGCGACGGGATGGCCATCGGCCAGCACGGCTCGTGGAACCGTTCGAAACTCAGCGGTTACCGGCTGATCTTCGTGCCCTTCGCGAACGGCCGGCCCTCCGGTCCGCCGCGGGACATCCTGACCGGCTTCCTTTCCGACGACGAGAAGCTGGCCTACGGTCGCCCGGTCGGCGTGGCGGTGGGCCCCGACCGCCGCTCGCTCCTGCTCGCCGACGATGTGGGCGACGTGATCTGGCGCGTGACCGGCGCCTGAGCGCCCGGGCGCGCAGGGCGCGCGGGCACAGCCTCCCGCAGAGGCAAGCGACGGGCTGATGCCGCAGGGTCCCGCGCGCGACCCTACGTCTCCTTCCCGGGCGGCCCGCGCCTGCTAGGGTCGAGCGGTCCCGCCTGCCCGAGGAGTTCCGCCATGTCCGAGACCGCCCCCCTGCCTGCCCCGCGCCGGATCCTGATGCTGGGCGCCACCGGCACCATCGGGCAGGCGACGGCGAGGGCCCTGCTCGCGCGCGGTCACGAGGTCATCTGCTTTCTCCGCCCCCGCGGCGCCCAGAGGCAGGCGCGCCTGCCGGACGGCGCCATCCTGCGCTACGGCGACGTGACCGACCCGCAGTCGCTCGCCCGCGACGGCTTCTGCGGCGAGCGGTTCGATGCGCTCGTCTCCTGCCTCGCCTCGCGCACGGGCGTGCCGCGGGACGCCTGGGCCATCGACCATGCGGCCCATTCCCATGCGCTGGCCGCGGCCCGCGCGGCGGGGGGGACGCAGGTCGTGCTCCTCTCGGCGATCTGCGTGCAGAAGCCGCTTCTCGCCTTCCAGCAGGCCAAGCTCGCCTTCGAGGAAGAGCTCATGCGTTCGGGGCTCGACTGGTCCATCGTGCGGCCCACCGCCTTCTTCAAGTCGCTCTCGGGTCAGGTGAAACGGGTGCAGGAGGGCCGGCCCTTCCTCGTCTTCGGCGACGGCCCCCTTACCGCCTGCAAGCCGATCAGCGACGACGACCTCGGGTGTTACATGGCGCTCTGCCTCGAGGATCCCGTGCTGCGCAACCGCATCCTGCCCATCGGCGGGCCGGGGCCGGCGCTGACCCCGCGGGCGCAGGCCGAGATGCTGTTCCGGCTCATGGGCCGTCCGCCGAAGATCCGGCAGGTGCCGGTGGCGCTGCTCGATGCGATCATCGTGGGCCTGTCCCTCGGCGGCCGGATTGTCCCCGCTCTGCGCGACAAGGCCGAGCTCGCCCGGATCGGGCGCTATTACGCGACCGAGTCGATGCTGGTCCTCGATCCCGCCACGGGGCGCTACGACGCGGAGGCCACGCCCTCCTTCGGCACCGAGACGCTCGAGGACTTCTACCGGCAGCTCCTCGCGGGCGAGGCCACGGTCGATCTGGGCGAGCATGCGGTGTTCCGCGAGCGGACCGTCAGGGCAGAAGGATCGCCCGGAAATCGTTGACATTGGTGCCGGTCGGGCCGGTCACCAGCTGCGCGCCGGCGGCGGCGAAGAAGCTGTGGGCATCGTGCCCGGCCAGCGCCTCGGCCGGGTCGCGGCCCGCGGCATGGAGCAGGGCCGCCCCGCCCACCGCGCCCGCCACCTCGGCGCCGCCATCCACCCCGTCGGTGTCCGCGGCGAGCGCCCAGCCCGGCAGATCGCGCGCGGCCAGCAGATAGGCCAGCAGGAACTCGACATTGCGCCCGCCCACGCCCGCCGGGCCGCGGATCGAGACGGTGGTCTCGCCCCCCGACAGAAGCAGGCAGGGCCGCGCGAAGGGCTGGTCGCGGAGCACCACCTGCCGCGCGATCCCCGCCATCAGCCGCCCCGCCTCGCGCGCCTCGCCCTCGAGCGCATCGCCGAGGATATGGGCGGTAACCCCCGCCGCCCGCGCCGCCTCGGCCGCCGCCTCCAGCGCCATCTGCGGCGAGCAGACGATGTGGCTCTCGACCCGCGCGAGCCGCGGATCGCCGGGCTTCACGCTCTCGGCCTCGGGGCTTGCCAGCGCGGCGGCGATCCGGGGCAGATCGAGGCCGAGGCGCCCCAGCACCGCCTGCGCATCGGCGACGGTGGTGGCATCGCCGTGGCAGGGCCCCGAGGCGATCACCGCCGGATCGTCGCCCGGCACGTCCGAGACGAGCAGCGCCAGCACCCGTGCCGGGGCACAGGCGGCGGCGAGGCGGCCGCCCTTCACCCGGCTCAGGTGCCGCCGCAGGCAGTTCATCTCCGAGATCGTGGCGCCCGAGGCGAGGAGCGCCCGGTTGAGCTCCACCTTGTCGGCAAGCGTGAGGCCCGCGAGCGGCGCCACCATCAGCGCCGAGGCGCCGCCCGAGATCAGGGCGATCACCAGATCCTCGGGCCCGAGCCCTCGGGTCAGGGCCAGAAGCTCCTCCGTGGCGGCGAGGCCGGCCGCATCGGGCACCGGATGGGCGGCCTCGCGCACGGCGATCCGGCCCAAAGCGGGCTCCTCCCCCTGCCCGTGGCGGGTGATGACGAGGCCCGAGAGGCGCGGCGCATCGGCATAATGGGCCTCGACCGCGCGGGCCATGCCCACGGCGGCCTTGCCCGCACCGAGGACGAGGATCCGGCCTTCGGGCGGCGGCGGCAGCAGGGGGGCGATCCGTGCCTCGGGCTTCGACGCCTCCACCGCCTGCGTGAAGAGATGGCGCAGGAATTCCGCAGCCGAGGCGTCCGTCCAGTCCGTCATCCCGGTCTCCCTCTCCGTCGCCGCAGGTCGGGCAGGATCGTGCGGCGCGCCACCGCGCCCGGATCCCGGCGGAAGCGCCGTCCTGCCATCGTCCCGACCTTTCCAGCTTCCCCGGCGGGAGGCAATGGTTCGTGGCCGCCGGCACAGAGCTTTGCGCGCGCCCCGCCCCCGAAAGGCCGCGCCCTTGGGGAAGCCGTCCGCCGGGAGAACCCGAAGGCCTGCGCCTTCCCGCGCTCGCACCGCCGCGCGATCCCGGCATTCAGCCTCTCGCCAATCCCCGTCGCTCCGGTCAGAGTGGGGCTGCCGGAGCGGGTCAGGCGCATCCGGACAGCGAGAGGAAGGGCAGGGATGACACGCATCTTCGGACTGGCAGGCAGCCTCCGGCAGGCCTCGTTCAACGCGGGCCTCCTCCGGGCCGCGGCCGAACTCGCTCCTGCGGGTGTCGAGGTGGAGGTGCATTCCATCGCGGGCGTGCCGATCTACGACGGCGATCTGGAGGCCGAGACCGGCCTGCCCGAGGCGGTCGTGCGCCTGCAGGAGGGGCTCGCCGCCGCGAATGCGCTCCTCCTCGTGACGCCGGAATACAACAACGGCATTCCGGGCGCCTTCAAGAACACGATCGACTGGATGAGCCGCCCGCCCGCCGGCCGCACCCTCTTCCGCGGCAAGCCGGTGGCGATCATCGGCGCCTCGCCGGGCAATTTCGGCACGACGCTCGCCCAGACCCACTGGCTGCCGGTGATCCGCACGCTCGGGATGGAGCCCTGGTTCGAGGGCCGCCTCATGGTCTCGCGCGCGGGCGAGCTGTTCGACGGCTGCGGCACCCTTACCGACGAGGCCACGCGCGCCCGGCTGGCCGAGTTCCTCGCAGGCTTCGCGCGCTTCCTCCGCCGTCCGCGCGACTGACAGGCCGGGCCCTGAAGGCTCGCGCGCCCCGACACCCCGGAGAGCATCGGCCCGGCGCTGGAAGGGCCCCGGGCAGAGCGGCCGGTCGCATCGGACAGGCGACAGCCGCACCGTCGCACGGTGTCGGGCCCGTGGATCGGGCAACCGCCGGATCCAACCCTTCGGGAAGCGGCCGGATCACCCGCCGCCGGTTGACAGCCGCAACTTTGCCAGACGGGCGGTCTGAGATCCGGGCAACCTCGGGATCGATCCCATCAGGCAACGGCGGATCACCCGCTGCCGGTTGACAGCCGCAACTTTGCCAGACGGGCGGTCTGAGATCCGGGCAACCTCGGGATCGATCCCATCAGGCAACGGCGGATCACCCGCTGCCGGTTGACAGCCGCAACTTTGCCAGACGGGCGGTCTGAGATCCGGGCAACCTCGGGATCGATCCCATCAGGCAACGGCGGATCACCCGCTGCCGGTTGACAGCCGCAACTTTGCCAGACGGGCGGTCTGAGATCCGGGCAACCTCGGGATCGATCCCATCAGGCAACGGCGGATCACCCGCTGCCGGTTGACAGCCGCAACTTTGCCAGACGGGCGGTCTGAGATCCGGGCAACCTCGGGATCGATCCCATCAGGCAACGGCGGATCACCCGCTGCCGGTTGACAGCCGCAACTTTGCCAGACGGTCGGTCTGAGTTCCGGGGAACCGCCGGATCCAGCCCGGCGGGAACGGCCCGATCACCCGCCCTCGGTTGACAGCCGCAACTCGGCCAGACGGGCGGCGTCGAGCATGTAGATCTCGCGCGCGGGCGTCTCCATCCCGTGCATCATCAGGCGCGGGTCCACGCCCATCTCGTCGAGATAGCGCATGACCTCGGCCTGTCCGCGCTGCACATCCTCGACGGCAAGAAAGGCGGGCAAGAGGCTGTTCTCGCCGAAATAATGCTGATGCCCTCCCACGAGCCCGCCCTCGGCACCCCGCCGCTCGCCCCCACCCGCGAGGAGATAGGGGCAGGCCGAGAGGCAGACGGCGCCGGCCCCGACCTCCGTCGCGGCCCCGAGCGCGCGGATCCGGCGGCCGATCAGCAGGGCCTCGGACACGACGCCGCCCGAACTGTCGAGCGCCACCACCTCGGGCCGCTCGCCCCGCTCTTCGAGGAGGGCGGCGAAGCGGGCCGCATCCCCGGCCGCGATCTGGCCCGTGAGGGTGACGCGCGCGCCCTCGCCGCCGAATTCCAGCCGGGCCGGCATGGGGCGCATCTGCGGCCCGTCGGTGCCCGGCGCGGGGCGCAGATCGGGACGGTAGGGCCGCATCTGCGGGACGCTCGCCGGCGCGAAGAGATCGGCCGGCGAGGGCGGCGCGGGGCGCGCCAGATCCATGCCGATCAGCGCGGCGCCGATGCCCACCTGCAGGATCAGCATGGCCCAGATCGCCCGCCGGGGCGCGGCCTCGGCACTCATGGCGACCTCGGATCCCTCTGCGGCTCGACCTCCTGCAGAAGCCGCGCGGCAGCGAGCGCGGCGCGCAGCTCGGCCACCGTCATCGTCTCCTCGGCCGCCCCCTCGCCCCGGCCCGCACGGATGGCGGCCTGCGTGACCATGACGATGAAGACGAGGACGGCGGGCAGAAGGTCGATCGCGATGGCGCCCGCCCAGCTCGGCACGAAGTTTCCGGCATAGCGGATGACGGCATCCGCGGCCGAGATGGGGGTATAGACCGTCTCCTCGGCGGCGGGCAGCGCCTCGACCTCGGCCGCGGCCCCGCGCAGGGTCTCGGCCCGCTGGCGCAGGAGCGACAGGACCGAACCGATGGTGCTGGCCTGGCTCGAGCGCGCGAGATCGGACCTGCCGTCGAGCTCGGGCAGCACCACGGACTCGGCCAGATCCTGCGCCGCGCGCGCCACGAGCGGCGCCACATTGAGCTGCCGGAGCTGCGCCACGATGCCGGCGAGCCGCACCGCCTCTTCCGAGAAGCGCACCGAGCGCTGCTCGACCGGCCCCGCCTCGACCGTGAGGGCCCGCATCCGGCTGAGGATCGCATTGCCCTCGGCGAAGGCGGCCGTCAGCGGCGCATCCTGCGCGGCGATCTGCTCTTCGAGCGCGCCGAGCTCGGCCGCCTTCTGCGTGAGGACGCGGAACACGGCGCCGCGCCCGGCAAAGCCCGAGAGATCGCCCGTGGCCTCCTGCTCGGAGAGATCCCCGAAGCTCTGGCGCACCCGCGCCACGTCGCGCGCAAGGCTCTGGCCCGCGATGGCATTGGCATGGGCGCGCTCGAGCGAGGCCTGATAATCCTGCACCGTCTCGGCCAGATGCTGCTCGACCGCCGCCGCCCCCGCCAGCGCCGCGGCATTGAGCCACGAGGACATGGCGATGATGGCGAGGCTGCCGAGCGCCATCGAGCAGAGGAGGCCGATCCGCGAGGCGGCGCTGCGCATCGCGGGCAGAAGCCGCATCATGTAGGACCAGAAGACGAAGATCCCGACCGAGACGGCGATGGAATAGGAAAGCGCGGCAAAGGTCGTCCAGGCGCCGGTATCGTCGAGAAGGGTGCGGACACCCAAGTAGGTATAGATGCCCGAGGCCGCCGCCAGCACGCCGAGCGCCACGCCGGTGAAGCTGTCGAGCCAGCCCAGATGCCGCTCGAGCTCGCGCGCGTGGCGGGCGCCCGACCGCTCGGCAGGCTCGGCCCGGAGCGGCGGCGCCTCGCGCGGAGGCAGGCCCTGCGGCATGTCGGGGCTGGGTTCGTTCATGCGCTGGACCTTCGCTGCAGGACGGCATTCGGGACGGGGCGGCGTGCCGGAACGGTCCGCGCACCGTCTATCTGGACATGCCGTCCGTCCCGGCGAAGGCGCGCGGCCCTCACGCCCTATCAAGATCCTGCGAGGGCGTCAGTTCCTCGCCACGATGCGCGCGGTGGCGGGCACCAGCGCCATGAGGAGCGCGAGCATCCAGAAGGCGAGCGGCAGGCTCGTCGCATGAGAGACGAAGCCCATGAGCGCCGGGCCGGCGAGGATGCCCGCATAGCCCGTGGTCGTCACCGCCGCGATGGCCAGCGCGGGCGGCATGACCGTCTGGCGTCCGGCGAGGCTGAAGAGGACGGGCACGATGTTCGAGGCGCCGCAGCCGATCAGCACGAAGCCCGCAAGCGCGCCCGGCCGCCAGTCGGACAGAAGAAGCAGCGCGAAGCCCGCGAGCGTGAGGAACCCGCCGTAGAGCAGCACCCGCCGGTCGCCGAGCGCCATCACGATCCGGTCGCCGGTGAGCCGCCCCACGGTCATGGCGACCGAGAAGAGCATGTAGCCGAGGCCGCCCTGCGCGGGCTCGACCAGCGCGCGCCCGACGAGCAGGAGCGCGCCCCAGTCGAGCAGCGCCCCCTCGACGAGGAAGGTCACGGCGGCGAGACCCGCGAGCAGCAGCACCGCCGCCCGCGGCACCGCGAGCTGCGGCGGCTCGCCCCCCTGCGCGCGCAGAAGACGGGGCCCGGCCGCCAGCACCGCGGCCAGCGCCACGGCGCTGCCCAGGAGCGAGGCGCCGAACGGCGACAGGCCCTGCCAGAGGAGAAGCGTCATCAGACCCGCCCCCGCAAAGCCGCCCACGCTGAAGAGCGCGTGAAAGCCCGACATCAGCGGCCGGTCCGAGGCACGCTCGACCGCGACCGCATGGACGTTCATCGCCACATCGAGGGTGCCGAGCGAGGCGCCGAACAGAAGAAGCGCCAGCGCGAGCAGCCAGGCCTCGCCCGAGGCCGCGAGGAGGGGCAGGCAGAGCACCATCCCCACGCCGCCCAGCAGGATCATCGGGCGCGAGCCCGTCCGCGCACTGATCCAGCCGGTCACGGGCATGGCCACGAGCGAACCGATCCCGAGGCAGAGGAGGAGGAGCCCGAGCTGGGCCTCGTCGACGCCGGTGCGCGTCTTGGCGAAGGGGACGAGCGGCGCCCAGCAGGACATGGCGAAGCCCGCCGCGAAGAAGGCCAGCCGGGTGGCAAGGCGGGTGGCGGGCGTGTCGGCGGTAGGCGGCATGGGAGGTCTCGTGCGTGGGAGGGGGGACGGGCGGAAGGGGGGACTTGAGGGGACAGGCTTATGGGGACAGGCGGAAGCGGAAGGGACTCGCGGGGACAGGCTTGCGGGGACAGTCTTGCGGGGAAGGGGTGCGGAGGAACGGCTGAAGGGGGGCAGGCTGAGAGAGATCGGGCTGAGGATGGACGGGCGGGGAGAATCGGGCCGAGGGAGACGAGCAGAGAGAGAGATCGGGCTGAGGGGAACGGGCGGTGGGAGACCGGGCCGGCTCAGGCGGGCGGGGCCGCGCGGAGCACGGTGGCGCCGGTCTGGCGGAGACGCAGCTCCATCTCCTCGGGCGCGTCGGCCTCGAGGATGTGGTGGCCGATCTCATCGGCGCGGGCGATGGCGAAGGGCGCCTGCGTGCCGAGCTTGCCGTTCGTCATCATCAGCACGCTCGTCCGGCTCTGCCGCAGGAGCTGGCGCTTGAAGGCCACATCGTCCATCTCGAAGCCCGCGAGCCCCTCTTCGGGAGACAGCGCGCAGGCGCCGAGGAAGCAGAGGTCGATGCGCAGGCGTGCGAGCTCGGACAGGGCCTGCGCATCGACCGCTCCGCCGACGCTCATGGTGACGCCGCCCCCGATCAGGACCAGCGCGATGCCGCTCCGCCCGATCAGGGCGGCGGCGGCCGGGATCGAGTTGGTGACGACGCGCAGCCCCTGCCCCTCGGGCAGCAGTTCCGCCAGAGGCACGAGCGTGCTGCCCGCATCGAGGAACAGGGTCTGGTCCGGCCGGATGAGATCGACCGCGCGGCGGGCCAGGGCGCGCTTGCGCGCGGCCTCCTCGCCCAGCCTCGCCTCGATGGGGGCCGAGGCCGGAGAGAGCGGCAGGGCGCCGCCATAGACGCGCTGGCAGCGCCCCTCCTGCGCGAGGGTGCGGAGATCCCGGCGGATCGAATCCTCCGAGACGCCGAACTCCTCGGCCAGCGCCGCGGCCACGACGGGCTGGCCCGCGCGCAGGCGCTCGGCAATGAGGGGGCGCCGGGCGCGGGGAAGATCCGGTAAAACGTGCATGATCGTGCAGTATCATGCAGAAGTGCGCAGCGCCAGACAAAGCTTGTCGTCCCGGCACAAGTCCGCCGGGACGGACAGGTGCCGGTCAAAGGCCTGTCGCCCGAGGATCGGGAAACGCCGGGGGGCGGCGGCGGGGTCCGGCGGGGTCAGCCCCGCTTCTGCTTGAACCGCTCGGTCGTCAGCGCCTCGGTCACGATCTCGATCTTCTGGGGGATCTTGTAGGGTTCGAGCCGCCCGGAAAGCCCGCGCCGCAGAGCCGTGCGCTGCTCGGCCGGGGCGAGCCCCGCTTCGGTCATCCGCACCCGGGCCACGACGACCGCGCCGAGGATCGGATGCGGCGCACCATGGACGGCCGCCTCGGCCACGCCCGGCAGCGCCAGAAGCGCGCCCTCGACCTCGGCGGGGAGCACCTTCTGGCCGCCCACGTTGATCATGTCGCCCGCCCGGCCGAGGAACCGCAGCCGGTCGGCCTCCACCTCGACCAGATCGCCGGTCCGATACCAGCCATCCGCGGTGAAGGGATCGGGCGCGTTCAGATAGCCGAGCATCGCGGTTTCGGTGCGGATCTCGAGCCGGCCCTCGACCACGCGCCAAGCGGTCCCTGCCCCCTCGAGCCGGATCCAGAGCGACCGTCCGCCCTCGGAGCGCGAGCGCAGGGCGCCGAGCTCGGAGGTGCCGTATTTCTGGATCAGCTGCACGCCGGGCAGCGCGTCGGCCAGCCGCTCGAGCAGCGCCTGCGGCATCGTCTCGGCGCCGTAGGTCACGATGCGCAGGCTGGGCAGCGAGAGGCCCTCGCCGGCGTTCAGGAGCAGGAGATTGAGGAACGAGGGCGCCGTGGGCAGCACCTCGACCCGATGGCGGCGGATGCGGTCGATCACCGTGGGCACCGACCGGTCGGGCAGGCAGACGAGGGTCGAGCCGTTGGACAGGGCATAGAGGAGCGTGTCGATCCCCGCGATATGGTCGAAGAGCAGGAAGGCCAGCGTCACCAGATCCTTGCCGGGAGCGGCGAACTTGCCGAGGAGGCGGCGCATGTCATGGACGGCGCCCTTGGGCGCCCCGGTCGTGCCGGAGGTGAAGATGACGAGCCCCGGCGCCTCCTCGGCGCGGAGCCGGTCGAGGAG
>NZ_MABH01000118.1 GCF_001720585.1 Cereibacter johrii
GCGATCCGCTGCCGGCGGGAGGGCCAGGCGCGCCAGGGCACCGCCTCTCCCTCGAGCGCCGCCTGTGCGGCCGCCTGGGTCAACGGCCCCGCGTCGCCGTCGATGGCGCCGCGGTAGAGCCCCGCGGCCGAGAGCAGCCGCTGGATGTCGTATGTCGTCACGTCTTTCTCCATATGCAAAAGCCCCGCGCGAGGGCGGGGCGTGGGTGGTCGGACTGGTGGGGCTTTTCAGAGGAGGGTCGCGACCCGCTCGCGGTTCGAGACGAGGAGCTCCTGCGCCTCGGTGCTGCCCGAGGCGGAGACCGAGTAGGTCAGCCGCACCGGCTCCAGATGGAACCGGCCGAAGAGCGCCCGGATCTCCGGCGTGTCATTGATCGACAGGAGGAAGGCGCCCTTGAGGCTGCCGAGGATCTCGGCGATCCGCGCGAACTGCGCCCGGTCGAAGATCCCGCGGCCGTAGTCGTTCTCGCCGCCGAAGTAGGGCGGGTCGAGATAGAAGAGCGTCTCGGCCGTGTCGTAACGCGGGATCAGGTCGGCCCAATCGAGGCTCTCGAAGACCACGCCGTCGAGCCGCTCGTGGGCGGCGTCGAGCACCGGCTCGAGGCGCGCGAGCGAGAAGCGGGGCCCGTGCCCGGCTGAGACGCCGAAGACCCCGTCGAGCTTGCCGCCGAAGCTCAGCCGCTGGAGGTAGAGGAACCGCGCCGCCCGCTCGAGGTCGGTCAGCGTGGCGGGATCGGTGAGCCGCAGCCGATCGAACTCGCGCCGGCTGCAGATCTGGAAGCGCATGATCTCCAGGAGCTGGGGGTAGTGCCGCTGCAGGATCCGGAAGAGGTTGATGATCTCGCCATTGCGGTCGTTCATCACCTCGAGGCGGGGCCGGAAGCGGCGGCGGAGGAAGATCCCGCCCATGCCGACGAAGGGCTCGACATAGGCGCGGTGCGGGATGGCCTCGATCCGCTCGAGGATGAGCGGGTGGAGCCGTTTCTTGCCGCCGATCCACGGGGCCACCGGGGCGGCGGGAGGTACTTGTTTCATAAGGTGATTCTGCCTCACAAGGCGCCTGCCCTCGCGAGGGGTGGCAGGCAGTCGAGGGGCGATATCTGGAAGCTCGTTAGAAATGCTGATCCTTCGAGCAGACTATTGTTTAAGGTCTGGTACCGAAACTTACTGAGGATCGAGATGATCGAGCGGAAGCTCTCACATCAACAAGCCGGAAGCCTTGGGGAACTACTCGCTCTCGCCAAGCTAAACACCCTCGGACTTGCAGCCTATGTGAGCCCTGAAGGAGCTCCGGGACACGACCTAATGGTTGTGGTCGACGGTCAACCCAGATCGATTGAGGTCAAGACTCGCCAGTTTCGCAGTAAGCCGACTGAGATCACGAGATGGCCTGTTGATCTTGCGTCAAAGGGCGACGCAGACTTTTTCCTGTTCGTTGAGTTGGATATTCGGACGCTCTTGCCGACCTTTTACCTCCTCAACAACGCTCAGGCCCGCGAAACTCATCGAGTGAGTGCAGGAATGGGCAACTGCTATCCAGCGCATGTGCGCAAGCTTGCAGTTGCCAATAATTTCTCGGCCTTGCTTCCCCCTGCGGTGCCCGACGCGCAGGTTTAGCGCTTGTGTCATATCGCGAGAAAGCCTGCCTTCACAAGGTTCGCTCACCCCGCCAAACCTCAGCTATTAAGGCGGTAGACTTTTGTTTCGATGTTAAACATCTTAGCCCTCACCTTTAGATCCGCCGGCAAGTCGCGCTCAGTCAAGAGAATGGCCCGCACATCGGCCGTTACCGGTAGTTCGGTGGCTTCTATAACTGCCCGGTATTTCACGCATTGATATAAGCCCCGACGAAGATCATCATCGCTTGAAAGAATGGACTTGACTTCTGCAACTGCAAACTGATGCCCGTTGCTGAAGAAGACGTCCAAACGATCCCCTGACAGAATTCCCTTCTCCGCGATGCCGATGAAAGTAGAGTCCAAGCCTAAATAGGCTGGATTCTCTTTTGCCCATTCCTTCAAGCGGCGGTGCTCTTCACTCTCAGCTTCGCCGCCCCAACCCTGCCCTTCCGGCGGCTTGCCATCACGTTCCGTGTAGATCTTCTGTAGGAGGTGTTGAGGGCGTTCTCCAAAAGCGCTTTGGTACACAGCGTCCCAGTGAGGGTACTGCCTAACGGCCTCACGGATTTCCTGAATTACAGCAACTCGATCACTTGCCCTGAGATGCAGCCATCTGCGCCCGCCTCTTTCGCGCCAGAGGTCATCATAGAAACTGGCGAACCCCTCTCCCGGTACTCCGCTGCTCTTTGCGACCAATGCATTTATTGGGGGAGCATTTTCATCCACTTGCAGAACCGACTTCATCATTGCGCCCGCCACGGTACCGATATGGACGGGAAAGATCCTTGGTATTTGAAGCTGGCGCTCAAGGAGTCTTGCAACTTGGCCGTAGGTCACGAACGGCTGATCGATGTCTTCGATCTTTTCGAGAATGAACGCGAGCAGATATTTGGCGCCGCGTTCATCAAGATCCCGTGTTGTGTAAGTCATGGTTTGCGTCCGGTCGCGTTGTCATGGACCGCGATCTTGCGGGCTGACTCGGGGTTAGGCCACCCTGATCCTGTTGCTGCGGCAATTCATCGTAGCGGCATCAATAGGCTAAGGTCATCAGCCCGCACTCCTTCCCCGCCAGAGCCGCTCCAGCATCGCCGTTGTCCCGCGCGGGCCGAGATAGGCGAGCATCGCGACGAGCCCCATCGCCGCCCGGCCGTCGAGGTTGAGGTACGAGCTCAATGCCTCGCCGATGAAGGCCATGGCGACGAGGGCGGGAATCTCCCAGAGGAGCTCGCGACCGAAGAAGGCGCGGCGACGGGCGCGGACCTCGCCCGTGTGATACATGAGCCGGCCCATGGCGGCTGCGATCAGCGTGGCGATGGCCCCGCCCCAGAGCGCCGTGATGGTGTCGATCAGTCCCTTTTCCGGCATCGCGCCGCTCCTGTTGTGCGCGCCATGCGCGGGTCTCGGCCCGGCCGGGGGCGGCCGGGTCCTGTCATCATGATCGGGAGGGTGTCTCGGGCGGCCGGCGGCCCGGGCTACGCATCGGGCTCGAGCAGGCTCAGAGCCTCACCTCTGCGGCCTCGAGGAACAGCCGGTCGGTCTCCTCCGGCGATAGGCCGAGCAGGAAGGCCAGCGTGTCCATCGTCTCCGAATCCCGGACGAGCATGGTCGCCCCGCGGAGCGCGGCCCGCATCGCCCAGGGGTAAGCGGCGTCCTCTGCGATCTCCATCGCACGGGCCCACTTCTCCTCGCCGACCACGATCATGGCCTGCAGCAGGCTGATCTCGGCCGGGATCAGGTCACGCTGCGCCTTGATGTCCCGGGCCTTGATGAGCCTGCTGTAATCGATGGTCGCGTTCGTCATTGCTGCTCTCTTCCTGCTCATGGATCAGCCCTCCGCGGACGGCGGGAGATAGGGCGGGACCGGAATGTCCTGATCCTCGACCTCAATGGTGCCGGGGTTCGGCAGCGGGACGTCCCCGTAATAGCCGTGCGGGAAGACCACCTCGAACTCGAGGACGCCGTCGACCCGGGTGACGTTGCTCGTGACCCAGGTGTTGTCCATCGCGTCCCAGGGCAGCACGTCTCCCTCCTCGACGCCGCTGAAGTCATAGACCATGTCGTTGCAGATCAGGGTGTCTCCCTGCACGCGGAACAGGGTCAGCTCATACATCCGCCGAAGCGGAACCATGCGAATGCGCATCATAGCGGGTTACCTCCAGCGGCCGGTGACGAGAAGATCGACGACCTGCGTCGACGCGTAGGACGTCGGAGCCAGCAGCATGTAGGCGGCGACGTTCGAGGCCCCCGGCCGCCCGAGCAGCGAGATCACCGAGCCGCCCCGGCAGCCGCCGGTCACGCAATGGCCGTTCAGGGCTCCGCTCGCGAACTCGACGGGCAGCGTCACCGTCTGCCATTCTGTGCGATAGAGCGGCCCATGCGGCGTGGCCGGACCCGGAACGCCGGTGAGGACGAGGCGGCACATCTGGGTTCCGTCGGCGAACCGGACGTACTCGGAATTGGCCGCCTGCCCCTGCTCGATGATGCCGCCGCGCGGAAAGCCGGAGGCCCAGCTCACCGCTCCCACGATGTTGCGCTGGTCGTAGGTCAGGAACCAGTCGCCCCACGTCGTGTCCTTCTGCCGGCACCAGCGCCCCGTATCGGATGCCGTCTGCGGATAGGTGATCTGCACCGCCCGGTTCGCCCCGTGCTGGATATGCTGCAGGGTGCCGACGCCCATTCCGGCGGGGCGGTTCAGCGTGGCGCCCGTGACCTGATAGAAGCCGGTGACGGAGATCTGGTCCGCATCGTTGCCGGGGATCGGGCGCGCCGTGCCGCCGAGGCCGTAGTCCCCGACCTTCAGGAGGCGCCCCGGCGTGGTGTCGAGATCGCTCTGGGTCACGGCCGTGCCGGACAGGAGCCCCTGCAGCTGCATGCCCGACGGAGTGAACCGCGCCCGCTCCGTCCCCTGACAGGAGACGCCGAGCTCGTTCTCGGCCGCGAGGAAGAAGCCGGTGTTCGAGCCCACCTCGCCGTTGAAGGTGAGGCCCGGGAAGGTCTGCGTCCCGTCCGGAACGCTGAACGGCACCAGCGCCGCCACCCGGGAGCTTCCGATCCGGAACCGCTCCTCGCCCCCGGCCGCGATCCCGAGGAGGTCGGCTGCAGCCCGGAAGATCCCGGTGTCGAGATCGCCCGCGAAGGTGAGGCCCGGGGCGGCCGCCGCCCCGCCGGGCAGCACCGCCGGCAGGGTGGACTGGAAGTGGGTGGTGGAGAAGAAGCCGCGGGTCGCGCCGCCGGTGACGAAGTGCAGGACGTCCGCCCCGTCGCTGCGGATCCCGGTGTTGGGATCGGCCTCGAACGAGATCCCCGGCGCCGCGGCCGTCCCGAGCGGCGCCCGGAGCGGCACGGTCGAAGTGAGCGCGAGGGCCGAGACCGTGAGCCTGAGGACGCCGCCGGCCGTCACCCCCAGCGCGTTGCTGCCCGGCCGGAAGATCCCGGTGTCGGGATCCTCGCGCCAGACGAGGCCGGGCGCGGCCGCGGTGCCGTCGGAGAAGCCCGCGCCGGTGAGATAGGGCAGCAGCGCGTTCAGCTCGGCCACGAAGGCCGGGAACCAGCCCAGGAAAGCATCGGCATCGTCGTTGAAGGTGCCGGGGTTGCCGCTGTTCGGCGGCGTCGGCGGGGAGGTGAAGAAGTCCATGGGAGGTTCCTTGCGTCAGGCGAGGCTCTCGACCTCGGCGCGGCCGTCGCAGATGGCATGGCCGAGGGTCAGGTCGTAATCGCGGAGGATGCCGGCGACGGTGGTGCCCCAGAGGTCGGCCCCCTCGCCCGCGTAGAAGACGGCGAGCCGGCTCGAGACCCGCTCCATGATCGACTGGACGCGCGCCGCGCCCTCGAGCGGGACCTGGAAGGCCAGCGAGACGGTGCGGGTGACGGGGCGCGGCACGATATAGAGCCCGCCCCATTCGTCGCGCTGCTTCACGGAATAGTCGACGAGGCCGAGGCCGGTGCCCGCCACCGTGGTGCCGACCGGCGTGTCGCGGCCCATCACGATCTCGCCCACGCGGGTGACGGCGCCCCCCGTGACCGTGATGTCGAGCGTGGCGCCTGCGGGCAGGGGGGCGGCCACGATCACGTTCGGGGTGAAGGCAAACTCGGTGAAGACATATTCCCAGAAGGTGCCCACCGGGTCGCGCGCGACGAGATCCACTGTCCGGTCGTGGATCGTGGCGCCCGCGGGCGTGGTGACCTTCACCCGGACGGAGGCCGCATCGAGGTTGAAGAAGGCGATGCGGTTCAGCGTGCGGGGCAGCCGGATGGAATAGGTGATCGTGGGGCCGCCCACCGTCTGGCCGCCGATCCGCTCGTCGAAGGCGCGCCAGCGGTTGGTGGCCCCGATCCGGAGCCACCAGCTGCCGAGCGTATCCCCCGCCGGATCGTGGCCCTGATTGCCGTCGGCCACGCTCTCCCAGACGCCGTGCTCGGCCACCACGCGGGCGCCCCGGGCGTAGGTCACCCCGGCGGCCCAGGCGGGATGGTCGTCCTCGGGGATGTTGCTCGCAAGGAGTGCCGCCGGCGTGACCGGGGTCGGCAGGATGATCCGCATCAGACGGCCTCCGTCGGGTCGATCCGCACCCCCACCGTTCCGATCCGGCGCAGGTCCTTGGCGGTGGCGGTGGAGGCCTCGGCCCCCTTGCGGGCCCAGACCTTCATCTCTGCGAGCTCGGCCCGCAGCGCCACGAGCTCGGCCTGCAGGTCACGCACGGCCCCGGCCACCTCGGAGGCACCCATGGCGGCGCCGCCGAGGATGTCCGCGGTCCGCCCCGCACTGTGGATGCGGCTCGGGCCGGTGGCCTCCAGCTCGGGCCCGAGCTCGCCCACGAGACGCAGGCCGCCCGCATGGAGCCCGCCCGCGGCAAAGCCGGGAATGTCGAGGCCGAGGGCGGACCAGTCGAACACTTCCGGCCGGAAGGGGCGCAGGCCCGCGAGGATCGCCTCGCGGCCGTGGTTGCGGTAATGGATGGTCGGATCGTAGCCATACTCATCGGCCGCCACGTCCGGGTAGAGGCGCAGATAATCGGCGGTATCGAGCGGGATCCGGCCCTGCCGCTGCTGGAAGATGCCCCAGAGGTAGTCCTTCAGGCTCCCCGGCAGCCGGCGGATCGTCTCGATGTTGTCGGTGGCCGAGAAGCCCTCGATGGCCCGCATGATCTGGGCCGTGGTCTTCCCGGTCGTGTCGATGCCCGCCTTCCGGGCCATGGCGCCGATCTGCGCATCCGTGGCCAGAATGTCGCCCGCCGCGTTGGTCGCGAGGCCGCCGGCATAGGCCGACAGCGCCGCTCCGCGCTCGCGCTGCCCGGCCGCGCGCGCTTCGGCCAGGATCGCGTCCCTCAGATCGTCGAGCGCGGTGCGCAAGGCGCCCATCGGCGCCGTGATCGCCCCCCGCGTCGTGGTCTCGAACCAGCTCGAGAAGCCCGTCGAGGGGTCGAAGGCGAAGCTCCCACCAAGCGTGATCCGGCCGCCTTGGGCGCCGAGGGCCTTCAGAAGCTCCACCATGCCGAGATCGGAGGCGGGCCGGTCCATCACCAGCGCGAGCCGGCGCACCGACTGCGCTACCCGGACGGCGGCGAGCGCGCGCAGATCCTCGGGCAGTGCGTCGGTTGTCGCCAGATAGCGGATCCGCGCGAGGTGGTCGGAGGAGGCCTTCGCCGCGATCCAGACCAGATCCGGCGTGAGATCCATCCGCCGCAGCACCATGTCAAGCGAGACCTCGACGCCGCTCGTGGCATTCCGGAGGATGCGACGCAGGTCGGCCGGAATCTGGGCCCTCGCCGTCAGCCCCACGGTCACATCGATCCGCTCGCGCAGCGCCGCGTAGGAGATCTCCTTCGCCGCCGCGATGGCGCCCTCGAGCGATCCGAGCTGGCCGTTCAGCGCGTCGAGCCGGGCGGGGTCGAGGATACCGCCCTGCCCCAGATAGTCCCGCACCTCGGTCAGGAGATCGACCTGCTCCTGATAGAGCGTGGCCAGCACATCCTCCTTCGCTCCCTCGAGCCCGGTCACGCCCTGCAGGAGCTGGAGGTCCGAGAGGACCTGCGCCTGCGCGCGGGCCACATCCACCGCCGACCGGGCCTGCCCGCGCACGGCGTCGATATAGGCCGAGGCCGCGCCGGAGACGGCCTTGGCCGCTTCCTGATCGCCCGCCATCGCGCTCGCTAGCATCGTCTGGTAGCGCGCCTGCGACTGGGCCGCCGCCACCGCGGGGGCGATCAGCTCGGAGGCCGCGGAGCGCAGGTCGCCGATGTAATCGCGCAGAGACAGCGTGACCTGATACCAGCCCTTGGCTGCCGCGGCCGCCGCCCGCTGCGCCTCGGCCGCGCCGGAGATCATGCCGTCGAGATCGGTGCTGATGGTGCCGACCAGCCCCGCCAGCCCGGACGAGAGGCTGGCGACGCCCGGCAGGATCTGATCCATGACGCCGGCCATGCTCACGAGGGCGGCATAGAGCTCCCGCCCCCGCTCGGTGGTGAGATCCTGCGCCTCGACCAGCCGGCGATATTCGGCCCGGGTCTGCGGAAGAGCCACACCCAGCTTGGCCAGCGCCTCGGTCGCCTGCCGGGTCGCGGTCTCCATCCGCTCGGCCTCGCTGTGGAAGGCCTGATAGTAAGTGGTGGTGGCGGAGACCAATCCCTCGAGCCCGCCGAAGAGCGCGGCCAGATCCGAGGCCATGCCGGCCGTCACCATGTCCACCGCCCGGAAGCTGTGGCCGAGCGTGTCCATGACGCCGTTGACGCCGGACATGGCCGCGCTCAGGCGCTGCAGGGCCTCGACGAAGCTCTCGCCCTCCTTCACCAGAGCCGCCAGCTCGGGGCGGGTCGAGACGAGCGTGTTGCCCGCGATCAGCTCGGCCAGGTCGCCCTGCCGCTTCCGGCCGAGGAAGGCGGAGAGAATCTTGTCGCCGAGGGATCCCTTGAGCCCGCTCACCACCGCATCGGAGGTGCCCTCCGCGATCCGCTTCTCGAGGTCCCGGATCGCCTGGTCGTTCCGGCCCACATAGCCGAAGGCGCGCGCGGCGAAACTGTCGCCGAGCTCGGTGAGCTTCTCCTGCAGCTTCGCCCCGATCTCCTCGTCGGAGAGGCCCTTGGTCGAGAATCTGACCGAGGCTGCGAAGCCCTTGAAGGCCTCGGCCCCGATGCCGAGCGTGTCCGCCACATCCATGACCGAGGCCTGCATCTGGCTCACGGCCTTGACGATGGGACCCGCCACCGCGCCGTCCGCGAGGCCGTAGCTCGTGCTCCGCGACTTCGAGAGCCCGCCGAACCGGGACTTCTCGACCTTCCGGTAGCTCTCCACCATCGCATTCAGCTCGCGCACGGTGACGCGGAGGCCTGCATCGAGGAGCTTCGTCTTCGAGCCGAAGAAGGAGAAGGCCGCCGCCACGGCGGCAATGGGGCCGAGGATCGCGCCCGCCGCCTGCGCGAAGCCGACGAGGCCGCTGGTGGCGAAGTTCAGGGAGGTGCCGATATAGGCCAGGCCGCCGGACAGGCCGCCCGTTGCAAAGTTCGAGAGCGCGCCCCAGGCGCCGGTGCCGAAGGCGGAAAGTGCGCCGCCGATGCCGCCGAGCACCGTATTGATCCCGCTCGCGATGCCGCCGAGCGCACTGAGCGTGCCCATGCCGCCGGCGCCCGCGACGGCAGCCCCGGCCGCGCCTGCGGCCGCGCCCGAGACGCCGAGGCCGAGCGACAGCGTGATCCGGTTCGTCATGAACATGCCGATGATCTGCTTCAGCGTGTTCTTCGCGATATCGAGGAGGCCGTCGAAGCCGCCGCGGAAGCCGTCGAGCATCCAGTCGACGGCGGAGCCCACGGCGCTGCGGAACTCCTCGAACACGGGGTTGTTCTCGCCCATCTCGGCCGCGATCTCTGCCAGAGCCTGCCGATACTGGTCGGTTGAGATCCTGCCGGCATCGAGGAGCTTCTTCAGCTCGGCCTGTTTCCGGCGATACTTCTCCATCGGGTCGATCATCTCGAGGTATTTCCGGGCGTTCTTGTCCAGCGCCTTCGCCTCGGCCGCAGCGGCCTTGGCGCCTCCGTTGGCGGCCTTCTCGGCCTCGGAGCGGGCCTTCTGGGCAATGGCAAGCTGTTGCTCCGCCACAATGACGGCTTCCCGGCCCTCGAAGTTGCGGCGGACCATCTGATTGACGATCGAGGCGTCTACGCCTGCGGCCAGCTGCGCCTGGCGGAACGCCTCGCGGTCCAGGTCGAGAGCCGCCCGCTTCCCAGCCACGATCTCACTCTGCCCGGCCTTGATCGCGGCGATCTGAGCATTGACCACTGCAAGCTGCCTGTCGGCCTGCTCACTCGCCGCCACGGCGGCAGATCCAAGATTGGCCGCGAGCCGGGCCGCCTCGGATGCCGCGTTGCTGATCCTATCCGCCGCGGCCACCGCCGCCGTCGCCGTGTTGCTGGCGCCGGTAGCCGCCCTCTCCATGGCGTTGGCAAGCCTGAGCCCCTCGGACGCTGCCTGAGCCGCCTTGCTTGCGGCATCGAGCATCTCCGGCGGGATCCTGGCGCCGTTGGTGTGAGCGTTCAGAAGCGCCTCCGCCAGAGCCCTTGCCGCAGCCGCCTGCTCTGCCGGGCCGGAGGCGGCACTCGCCTTCATGCCGTCGAGCGCGGAGACCAGCTGCTCGGCCTGCCCGAGCGTCAGCCCGAACTCTGCCTTGAGATCTTCCATGCTGGTCTTGAGGATCGACACGCCATCCGCACGGAGCGCACCGTCAAGGAGCCTGGTGGCGTATTCCGTCGCCTCCACCTTCTCGCGCAGGCTCTCGAATGAGTCTTCCATCGCGGTGACGGTCGCGGTCATCTTTGCCGCGTAATCGAGCAGCGCGATCTGCTGCATCACCTCATACACTTCGCGCGCGGCGCTGGCGTGCCTGCCGAACTCCGCATAAAGCTCCGCCGAGCTCTGCGTCACACGATCCGCCGCATCCTTGTAGGCGGACGAGGCTTCCGTCAGATGCGTGAACGCATCCTTGAGCTCTTTCCCAGCGTTGCGGCCGGACAGGAGCACCGGAGCCAGAGCGCCCATGATGGCGACGACAGCGCCGGCGGCTGCGCCCCACATCCCGAACCCGCCAAGCAACTGCGGGAGCTGCATGGTAAGCGCTTGCGTCGCAGACGTTCCGGCGGCGATCTGGACGGCAAAATCGCCAACCTGATAGCTGGCATTCTGAAAGGCCGGGCCGAGTTTCCCCGCGCCGGTGACCGCTGCCTGCGAAGCCCCGAGATAGTGAGCGCTGGCCTGATCCAGAACGCGGTTGGCCTGCTCTTGGGAGACAACCCCGGCCCTCACCGCTGCCGCAAGCGTTTCCTGCGCCTGCTCGTAGCGCTTTGAGGCCGCATACAGCGGATCGAGCTGCGAGCGGAGCGCCGTGTAACCGCGTGATGCCTCCTCCACCGCGACCGTCGCTTCCCGCTGCGCTCGTGCCGTCCGCTCGGCCGCTGTCTCCACCCCCATGTACTTCGCCGCCGCCTGCTCGAGGACGAGGTTCGCCGCGCGCTGGCTGGCGGCACCGCTCTCCACCATGCCTGCGAGCTCGCGCTGGATGGCGGCATAGCGTTGCGTCGCGGCGAAGGTCGGATCGATCGAGGCCCGCAGCTCCTCGAAGCTCCGGGCGCCGCCCATGGCAGAGGCCTTCGCAACCTCGAACGCCCGCGCCATGGCGTCGGACATCTGCTTGGCCGTCCGGCCGGCGGACTGGGCGCGGTTCTCGAACTGCGAGACGTCGAGGCCGAGGGTGGCCTTCATCGCGCCGACATTGGACATGGACATTGGGTTCCTCACGATGAAGCCGCCCCGAGGGGCGGCCAGCTGCGGACTGTCACGCTGGCGCCTGCGCCAGCCGCATCTGCGCCCTGATCGCCTGAGCGAGCTCGCGCTTCCTCGCGGCCTCGCCGCCGGAGAAGGTCGGCGCCACGCCGTTCTTCTTCCGGCCCTCGATCCGGCCTGCGACATAGGCCGCCGACATGGCGCGGAGCTGGCGCGCCTCCCAAGGCTCGAGGTCGAGGCCTGCCCCGCGGCTGTAGGCCTCGATCTCGGCCCAGGAATGCGGGGCGAGCCCGCCCATCGGGTCTGTCGCGCACCAGCCGAGACCGTCCTCGGCGGTGAAGCAGGCGATCAGGTACTTCCCGGCCTCGATCTCGGGCAGGCCGAGCGGCCGCCGGGCCGCCCGCAGATCTTCCAGCCGGGTCCGCTTCGCGGTCTCCGGCGTGGCCTGCAGGAAGCCCGTCTGACGCGCATAGAGCGTCAGTCGGGCGAGCCGTTTCCCAGGTAGTTCGCGCGGCTGGTGGCAAAGCCCATGACCTGCTCGACGAAGCTCTTCTCGCCCTCGCGCCCGGTGATCAGGTTGAGGTTCAGGAACCACTCGGCATCGGCCGGGCCGGCGGGCGCCTCGCCGCGGTTCACGTTGCGGAAGCCCGCGACCAGCGGCTTTGCGGCCGCGACGAGGTTCGCATGGACCTCCTCCATGGTCTGGCGCTCGTCGTCGCGGTCGTTCTTCAGCCGTGCCTTCTGCGCGGCGCGGATCGCGGCCTGGGCGGCACGGCTCTCGGAGCCGAGCACCAGCACCTCGCAGGGCTTCGCTTCGCCCTCGTCGGCGAAGAGAAGCCGGCCCGTGGCCGGGTGGCGGAGATGGAGCGGGCGGGCGGTTTCGGCCGCGGTGCGGCTGTCGAACTGGGGGAAGTCCATGTGCAGAATCCTTGGGGTTCGGGTTCAGGGGGGGCCGCCGCCGATGACCCGCGTCGGCTGCGGCCGGTCCCGCCCGTCGCCGGGCGGGATCCGGGGGGAGGCTCAGGCCTCCTCGACCGAGGTGAGCTCGGTCTCGATCTCCACGGTCACCGATCCCGAGACGACGCCGTTGGCGGGCGCGCTCTTGGTGAAGCCGAAGACCTTGCCCTGGAAGTAATCGGCCGCCCCCTCGGTCGAGAGCGGGTCGATCTTCGGGAAGGCGATCTTGAAGGCGATGCGGTTGCGGTTCTTCCGCGCGGCCTCGAGGATGGCCTGGCCCGCGTCGGTGCTGTTGAAGGCGAGCGGGATCTGCATCGAGCCGTAGTTCACCGCGCCGTGGTACTTCTGCGTGATGCCGGTCGCGAGCGGCGTGTGGTTCACCACCTCGGCCGAGCCGCCGTATTCCGGCACTTCGGTGACCTCGCCGACCGCGGTCCAGGTGAGGCCCCCATAGGCCGACTCCGTGGCGGCGGCGGGCAGTGCTGTCGAGGCATAGATCAGCGTGCCGATGCCCGGCGTGACGGTATCGTTCATGGTGTTGCCCTTTCGGCAGGGGGCCGCGGCCCACGGTGCGGGGTGCGCGAGGCCCGGTTGCAATGGATCGCCCGCTCTTCGGCCGAGGCCAGCCCGCGGGCCGGGGCAGGATCAGGGCGCGGGCCGCGGTATCGGCCTGCGCCAGACGATGCGGAAGCTCGAGATCAGCGTGCCCACGGCCTGCTCGCCGTCCGTGTTGAGCGTGACCGTCACCTCCTCGGGCAGGCAGACGATGGCCGCCTGCTGGAACGCCCGGCAGATGGCGCCCTCGACGGCATCCGCATCCGCGTCGAGGAGATCCTCGAGATCGTCGCTGCCGAGCCGCTTCACGCCGACCTGAAGAACGGTCGCGCGCTCGAAGTTGGAGAGCGTGGCCTGGGCCGCCCGCTCGACCGGCGTCACCACCATCAGGAGCGGCAGGCGGCCCGCGTCGGGGCGCGCCTCCCAGGCGGAGATCTGCGAGAAGCTGCCCATGCGTGGATCGGCAGCGAGCGCCGCGCGCGCGATCTGACGGAAGCGGACGCGCCCGGTCATGGCGCGACCTTCCGCAGGGTGCAGCGCGTGAGCGCATCGGCCGCCGGAGTGGCGGGCGGCCAGATCTCGTCCACCTCATAAACCCGGCCGTCCGCCAGCCGGATCCGGTCCCGCCGCGCGAGCTCGGGGACCAGATCGCGGCGCACCCGCCAGGTGGGCGCCATGACGAGCACGATCCGGCCCTCGGGATCCTCCGCCTCGACCTGCTCCTCGCGGAAGATCGAGGGCACGTCGCGCGCGGGCCCGCCCTGCGGCAGGTAGCTGACGGCCGCGCCGAAGAGGGCGGTCAGGGTCGCGCCCATGCCCTCGAAGAGGCCGGACATGGCGGCCGCCTCAGTTCGAGGTCAGGATCCGCACCGCGAGACGCGGGCGCTTGTTGACCGGCAGGATGTTGGCCTCGGTCATGAGATCGATCCAGCGGCCCTTCGGATCGAGGAGCTGCCGGGCATAGATCGGCTGGCCGATCGTGTTGACGGCTTCCAGAAGATCGGCCGGGGCGCCGTAGGTGCGGAACGTGTCCATCGTGCCGAGCGGGAAGGCGGTGCCCTCCTGTGCCGGCCCCAGCCGCTCGGAGGCACCGCCTGCGAGCGTGACCGAGCCCACATATTCCTCGAAGAGGAGGCCCGCGAAGGGAAAGCTCCGCCGCACGTCCTGCCGGAGCGGCTGCGCCCCGCTCGAGGCATAGTATTTGTAGGCCTCCTCGACCTTCGGATGGCCGATCAGCTTGTCGAAGAACTCGGGGCTCACGAGGGCGGTGACGCCGGTCATGGATTCGCCCTTGAGCTCCTCCTCGACCGCGCGCAGCACCTCGCGGCACTTCGCCTGGACGTTCGTCCCGGCGGTGCCGAGGAGGAAGTCCACCGAGATCTGCGCCAGCCCGAACTCGGCGAAGTAATCGTAGAGCGTGAGGCCGGCCCCGTCCTTCACCACGCCCCGAAGCGCGTTCATCTCCATATATTCCCGCGTCGCCGCATGCTTGCGGCGCATGAGCGCGAGCTTGCGCGTCATGACCTCGGCCAGAGGATCGGCCTGCCCGGTCGACCCGAGCGCGGGCTGGCCCTGCACATCGGCCGCGGTGATCACATCGTCATGCGGAATGTGGGGCAGCGCGAAGGAGCGCATCGAGCGGCGCTCGCGGCCGCCCACCGTCGCGGGCCCGCCCCAGGGCTGGGACGGCAGCAGCGAGAGCACGCCCTCGGCCTGCTCGATGATCACGCTGCGCTGGGTCACGCCCTCGAACTGGAAGAGGCCCATCTGGCCGAGGCGGGTGTAGAGGTTCGGCAGGATGTTGATGGCCTGGGTCATCTCGGCCAGCGAATAGCCGCCGGCATCGAACGGATTGCGGGTGATCGTCATGATCGGGCTCCTTCAGGAACGGGGATCGGCGCCGGGCGGGTCGCCGGGAGAATGGATGGGACGGGATGGCGGGGGCTCAGGCCGTGTCGCGCACGACGAGGCCGAGATCGGTGAGCTCGGCGATCCGGTCGGCACGCTGGCTCTCGTCCTCGAGGCTGGGATCGAAGACCAGCTCCGCGCGGGAGAGGGTCGCGGGGCCACGGCGGAGGACGGTGCCGCGGCGTTCGCCGTCCGTCGCATCGACCGGCTCAAGGAGGACGGCCGCGGCCGCGGTCTCGCCGGTCTCCGCCTCCTCCGCGGCGAAGGCGAACCGGCCGGCGTCCGGGCCGGTGGCGACGAGGCCCAGGACGGCGCCCAGCGGATAGGCGGTGCCGGCCTGCAGCGTGACCGTCTCGCGGGTGAAGTTCGGCTCGAGCTCGTACTTCACGAGATCGCCGAGGCTGGGCGGCTTGATCAGGGGTGCCATGGTCGGGGGTCCTTTCGGGGGTGAGGGCGTGCGGAAGCGCCCGCGTTCCTCACGGAGGCGGGGGCTTCGGAGCGGTACGGGAGGAAGAGGGTGCGCGCGCGTGGGGCGCGGTTCGGGCGCCCCGCCGCCGGATCAGGCCCGGCGGCTGGCGGCCTG
>NZ_MABH01000119.1 GCF_001720585.1 Cereibacter johrii
GGGGGGCGGAAAGCCCCCCGCGGGTTCCGCAGGCCCGCCGCTGAACCGTCCGGCGCGCCCGGCAGCCGAACCTATCTCACGAAACCTGCGCGTGCGGTCACCAGTGGCCGGTGTTCGGCATGGAACTCCAGGGCTCGGCCGGAGGCAGGCTGTCGCCCATCTGCAAGAGTTCGATCGAGATATTGTCCGGGCTGCGGACGAAGGCCATGTGGCCGTCGCGCGGCGGACGATTGATCGTGACACCCGCCTCCTGCAGCTTGGCGCACATGCCGTAGATATCCTCGACCGCATAGGCCAGATGGCCGAAATGGCGGCTGTCCGAAGGCAGTCCCTCGTCGCCGTCCCAGTTGTAGGTGAGCTCGACCGGGCACTCCGGCTGGCCCGGCGGGGCCATGAAGACCAGGGGGAAGCGCCCCTTCTCGCTCTCGGTGCGGCGGGTCTCCTCGAGACCGAGAAGGCGGAAGAAGGCGATGCTCTTCTCGAGGTCGAGGACCCGGACCATGGTGTGAAGATATTTGACCTGCATGTTGTCCCTTCCAGCTGGTTTGGCGCGCAAGTTAGCACGCCCGGGCGGAAAGGAAACGGTCGCAGCGGCATCAGGGTCTTGCCCGTTCCTCGGCAATCCCTGCCGCAGGCTCCGGTCGAGGATGGACCGTCCGGCGGCCGTCACCGGGGAAGGGCGCCCGAACGGCCTTGTCTCTGCGGAAGTGATTGTCCCGCGGCGCGTGACTCTGTAGGAACCCCCGGGGGCTCTGCCCCCGGACCCCCGGGATATTTGCGCCAGCGTGAAAGCGCGCGGCAGGGCAGGGAGCAGCATGGCACATCCGGAACAGCAGTATCTCGACCTTCTGGCCCAGACACTGGAGCGGGGCGACCGGCGGGTGGACCGGACCGGGGGGGGAACGCTCTCGCTCTTCGGGGCGATGCTGCGGTTCGACCTGTCCGGCGGACAGGTGCCGATCCTGACCACGAAGCGCGTCTACTGGAAGACGGCGGTGAAGGAGATGCTCTGGTTCCTCACCGGGGGCACCAACATCCGGCCGCTCCTGCAGGAGAATGTCCGGATCTGGAGCGACTGGCCGCTGGCGGCCTACCGGCGGGAGAGCGGCGAGGAGATCTCTCAGGCCGCGTTCGAGCAGCGGATCCTCGAGGATGAGGCGTTCGCCGCACGCTGGGGCGAGCTCGGGCCCGTCTACGGCAAGCAGTGGCGGCGCTGGCTCGGGCCGGACGGGCGCGAGCACGATCAGATTGCGGCCCTGATCGAGACGCTGCGGACCAATCCCTCGAGCCGGCGGATGCTGTTTCACGCCTGGAACGTGGCGGAGGTGGGCCAGATGGCGCTGCCGCCCTGCCACATGGTCTATCAGTATCATGTGACTTCGGACGGGCGGCTCAATGCGCTTCTCTACCAGCGGTCGGTCGACCTTCTGCTCGGGGCGCCGTTCAACTTCGTGGGCGCCGCGGCTCTGCAACTCATGATCGCGCAGCAGGCCGGGCTCGTGCCGGGCGATCTGGTCTGGGTGGGGGGCGACACGCATCTCTACCTGAACCATCTCGATCAGGCGCGCGAGCAGACGGGCCGGGTGCCGCGGGACTGGCCGCGGATGCGTCTCCTGCGGCGGGCGGACAGCATCGACGATTACCGCATCGAGGATTTCGCGGTGGAGGGCTACGATCCCCATCCGGCGATCGCGGCGGAGGTGGCGGTCTGATGCTGACGCTGGTGGTGGCACGGGCGCGGGGCGGGGCGATCGGCCGGGGCGGCACGATCCCCTGGGCCGCGCCGGAGGATCTGGCCTTCTTCCAGCGCGAGACGCTGGGCGGGGCGGTCATCATGGGGCGGCGCACCTGGGAAAGCCTGCCGAAGCGGCCGCTGCCGCGGCGGATGAACATCGTGGTGACCTCGCAGCCGCTGGAAGGCGAGGCGCTCTTCACCTCCTTCGAGGCGGCCATTCCCGCGGCGAAGGCGGCGGGGCATGCGCGGATCTACTCCATCGGCGGGGCGCGCATCTTCTCGGAGCATCTGCCGCTTGCGGATCGTCTCCTCGTGACCGAGGTCGATCTCGAGGTGCCGGACGCGGATACGTTCTTCCCCGCCTTCGATCCGAAGGAGTGGACCCTTGCGGCCCGGATCGAGCTTCGTTCGGCGGCCCCCGCCTGCGTGCTTTACGAATACCTGCGACGGCGTTGATACTGGGGCTCGCTGTTCCGCAGGAGTTCCGCATGAGTCTCGTCCTTCTCGTCCTCGTCACCGGCCTCGTCTTCGCCGGGCTCGACGCGCTGATGCTGTCGCGCGTGATGAAGCCCCTGTTCGAGGCCCATATCGGGCCGCTGATGCTCGAAAGCCCGCGCATGGGGCCGGACGTCCTGTTCTACCTCGGCTATCTGGCGGGGCTGGTCTGGCTGGTCTCCTGGCCCGCGCTGAAGGCCGGGGCGCCGATGCAGGCGCTGGTGGCCGGCGCGGTGCTGGGGGCCGTGGCCTACGGCACCTACGAGCTCACGAGCTACACGATCCTGCGCGACTGGCATCCGACGATGGTGGCGGTGGATCTGGCCTGGGGCACCGTCCTCACCGGCACGTCGGCCTGGGTGGGCGTGACGGTCACACGTTGGATCGCTCCGGTCTGAGAGAGCTTGCGCGGCGGCGCGATTCTGGCATCACTGTGCCCGCACCCCGCGATACGGACCCTCTCCATGATCCTTTACGGCATCTCCACCTGCGACACCTGCAAGAAGGCGCTGAAGGCGCTGGAGGCCGCCGGCCACAGCGTCGAGTTCCGTGACGTCCGGGCGGCCCCCCTCAGCGAGAGCGAGATCTCGGAGCTGGTCACCGAATTCGGGGATGCGATCGTCAATCGCCAGTCGACCACCTGGCGCGGCCTGTCGGACTGGCTGAAGGCCTCGGAGCCGGAGGCGCAGCTGGCGGCCCAGCCGACGCTGATGAAGCGGCCGGTGATCCGCACGGAGGAAGGGCTGTTCCTGGGGTGGGATGCGGGCGTGCAGCGCCGGCTTCTGGGGTGAGAGCAGCCCACGGGGCGGCAGGCTGTCTCGTCGTCACTGCGTCACACGCGCGTGGTTGCCTTACAGCAGCCGCAGATCGCCTGCAGAGGAGCGTCCGTCACGGCCGGACTGCAGTTCGTAACCGATCTTCTGGTTGTCGCTGAGTCCCTTCAGGCCGGCCCGTTCGACCGCCGAGATGTGGACGAATACGTCCTTGCCGCCATCATCGGGGGCGATGAAACCGAAGCCCTTCGTACTGTTGAACCATTTCACGGTGCCCGTCGGCATTCCGTCTCTCCCTTCGTCAGCCTTCACCCGCAGCGTGATTGCCACGGGCCGTGCATCCAGGTTCTCCGCGTATGCCCTGGAAACAGGAAAGCGTCAGAACGTCTGTTATCACGCTCGAAAGGATGCCAAAGCGCCGCCGAAAATCAAGCGGCAAAGGAGAAGGGCCGCAGAACAGCATTTGTCCGGCGGCTGGGCAGATGTCCTGAACCTGGCTTTCGGGCGGACCCTGGCTGGGTATTATGAACGAGTTAAACGCGACTGCGGTCGGATGGCATGGGGCCAATGGACGCGTCGCCTGAGTGGTATCTCCACCCCAACAGGTTGATTATGCACTCCTATTGCGGGAATCCGCAAGAGTGGATGTCAGACCTTCCCGCGCGCGGGCAAAGGGTCTTCCGGTCGGGCAGGGGAGCGGTCCGCCCACGGGCGCGGGCGGGAGCAGGAGGCGCCCGGCGCGGGCAGGATCAGCGTCGGCAGGAGATGAGCAACAACCTGCCGACGCGCCGAGAATCACCCCGGGATCCGGGCATCCGCGGCCAGCTGGTCCACCACCTGATCGAGGCCCATCGATTCCGTCCGCGTCTCGCCGAGGCGCCGGACAGACACCGAGCGCGCCTCGACCTCCTGCATCCCGATGGCAAGGATCACCGGCACCTTGCCCACCGAATGCTCGCGCACCTTGTAGTTGATCTTCTCGTTCCGCGTGTCGGCCTCGGCGCGGACGCCGCGCGCCCGCAGCGCCGCCACCACCTCTGCGACGTAAGCGTCGGCGTCCGAGACGATCGAGGCCACGACCACCTGCCGCGGGGCGAGCCAGAAGGGCAGCTTGCCCGCATAGTTCTCGATCAGGATGCCGATGAAGCGCTCGAACGATCCCAGGATCGCGCGGTGCAGCATGTAGGGCCGGTGCTTGGCGCCGTCCTCGCCGATATATTCCGCGCCGAGGCGGGTGGGCAGGTTCGGGTCAACCTGGAAGGTGCCGCACTGCCACTTCCGCCCGATGGCGTCGGTCAGCTTGAAGTCGAGCTTCGGCCCGTAGAAGGCACCTTCGCCCGGGTCGATCTCATAGGCGGCGCCCACCTTCCGGATCGCATTCTCGAGCGCGGTCTCGACCTTGTCCCAGGCCTCGTCCGAGCCGATGCGGACCTCGGGGCGGGTGGAGAGCTTGATCTCGAAACTGTCGAAGCCGAGATCCTTGTAGACGCTCGACAGCAGTTCGATGAAGGCCGCGCATTCGCTCTCGATCTGGTCTTCGGTGCAGAAGATGTGGGCGTCGTCCTGCACGAAGCCGCGCACGCGCATCAGCCCGTGCATCGAGCCTGACGATTCGTAGCGGTGGCACGAGCCGAACTCGGCCAGCCGCAGCGGCAGGTCGCGGTAGGACTTGAGGCCCTGGTTGTAGACCTGCACATGGCAGGGGCAGTTCATCGGCTTCAGCGCGTTGATGCGCTTTTCCTTGGCATGTTCCTCCTCGACCTCGACGATGAACATGTTCTCCTTGTAGGCCTCCCAGTGGCCCGAGGCCTCCCAGAGCTTGCGATCCACCACCTGCGGGGTGCGGATCTCCTTGTAGCCCGCCTGACGCAGCCGGCCGCGCATGTAATCCTCGAGCGTGCGGTAGATCTGCCAGCCGTTCGGGTGCCAGAACACCATGCCCGGCGCCTCTTCCTGCAGATGGAACAGCTCCATCTCGCGGCCGAGCTTGCGGTGATCGCGCTTGGCGGCCTCTTCCAGCATGTGCAGATAGGCCTTCAGCTCGTCGCGGGTCTTGAAGGCCACGCCATAGATGCGCTGAAGCTGCTTGTTGGCGCTGTCCCCGCGCCAGTAGGCGCCGGCCACCGACATCAGCTTGAAGGCGTCGGCGGGCACCTGACCCGTGTGCTGGAGATGCGGGCCGCGGCAGAGATCCTGCCAGCCGCCGTGCCAGTACATGCGAATCGACTGATCCTCGGGGATGGCCTGCACCAGCTCGACCTTGAAGGGCTCGCCGCGCTCTTCGTAATAGGCGATGGCGCGGGCGCGCTCCCAGAGCTCGGTCTTCACCGCCTCGCGGGCGTTGATGATCTCCTTCATCCGCTTCTCGATGGCGCCGAGATCCTCGGGCGTGAAGGTCTCGTCGCGGTCGAAGTCGTAATACCAGCCGTTCGCCACCACCGGGCCGATGGTGACCTTCACGTCGGGCCACAGCTCCTGCACGGCGCGGGCCATGATGTGGGCAAGATCGTGCCGGATCAGTTCCAGCGCCTGCGCCTCGTCGGCCATCGTGTGGATGGCGATCTTCGCATCCGTCTCGATGGGCCACTGCAGGTCGTAGTGCCGGCCGTCCACGCTGGCCGAGATCGCCTTCTTCCCGAGGCTGGTCGAGATCGAGGCCGCCACTTCGGCAGGGGTGATGCCGGCGGGAAACTCGCGTGCCTTGCCGTCCGGAAATGTGAGGGAAATCTGGGCCATTGCGGCTCTCCTCGTCGGTTTGGCGCCTACGATTGCGCCCGGTTGCGGGTTATGTGCCGCCCGCTTCTGCGCCGCGCCTCCGGGAAAGTCAACGCGCGACGGGTGCCGGAGGTGGCCCGGAGGGCGCGGCTTTGCTAAGCGGAAGGAAAAGGAGGTGCCCATGACCGAGCCCAGTTTTCTCGTGACGCCCGAGGGCCGTCGCATCGCCTACCGGCTGACCGACGGAGAGGGGCCCGCGGTGGTCTTCTGCGGCGGCTTCAAGTCGGACATGGAGGGGACGAAGGCGCTGCATCTGCAGGCGTGGGCCGAACGCACCGGCCGGGCCTTCCTGCGCTTCGACTATTCCGGGCACGGGCAATCGGAGGGCGCCTTCCTCGACGGGTCCATCGGCGACTGGTTCAAGGATGCCCGCGCCGCCTGCGGCCTGCTCGCCGGGCCGCTGCTGCTCGTCGGATCCTCGATGGGGGGCTGGATCTCGCTGCTCCTCGCCCGCGAGATGGGCGCACGGGTGGCGGGCCTCGTCGGCATCGCGGCCGCGCCCGACTTCACCGAGGACAGCATGTGGGGCGGCTTCACCGCGGCGCAGCGCGAGGCGTTGCAGCGGGCGGGGCAGGTGATCCTGCCGTCCGACTATTCCGACGAGCCCTACATCATCACCCGCCGCCTGATCGAGGAGGGGCGCGGGCGCCTCGTGCTGCGCGATCCGCTGGAGCTGGGCTTCCCGGTGCGGCTGCTGCAGGGGACGGCGGATGTGGACGTGCCGCCCTCGGTCGCGCTGCGGCTTCTGGATCATGCGGCGGGGCCCGACATCCGCCTGACGCTGGTCAAGGGCGCCGACCACCGCTTCTCGACGCCGGAGTGCCTGCGGATGATCGAACAGGCGGTCGAGGAGCTGCTGGCGCGCTGACAGCGCAGGGGCGGCGGCGCACGGCTGCGAACGGGCCGCTGCCGGAACGGGAAAGGGCGCCTCGCGGCGCCCTTCCTCTCGTGGCCGGATCAGCCGGCCGCGGCGGCGGCGGGCACGATCTTCGGCTTGGGCTTCGGCGCGTTCGCGTCGATGAAGCTCAGCACCAGCGGGCGGATGTTGAGCCGCCAGCTCTTGCCGGCAAAGATCCCGTAGTGGCCCGCGTCGGGCTCGAGGTGGCTCGCCTTCTTGGACGCGGGCAGGCCCGTGAGCAGCTTCAGCGCGGCGACGCACTGTCCGGGGGCCGAGATGTCGTCCTTCTCGCCCTCGACCGTCTTCACCGCCACATCGGTGATCGCGCCGATATCCACCCGCTTGCCCGCCACGGTGAACTCGTTCTTCGCGATCTCGCGGTTCTTGAAGATGCGCTCCACCGTCGAGAGGTAGAATTCCGCCGTCATGTCCATGACCGCCAGATATTCGTCGTAGAAACGGTTGTGCGCGTCATGGTCCGAGGCCTGCCCGCGGGCCACGCGCACGATCTGTTCCTGGAAGGCCTTGGAATGGCGCTCCATGTTCATGGAGATGAAGCTCTGGAGCTGGAGGAGGCCCGGATAGACCAGCCGCCCGGCGCCCATGTATTTGAAGCCCACGCGCTGGATGGCCAGCTGTTCGAGCTGGCCCATCGTGATGCGGCGGCCGAAGTCGGTGACCTCGGTCGCGGCCGCGTCGGGATCGATCGGGCCGCCGATGAGGGTGAGGGTGCGCGGCTGGGCCGCCGGATCCTCGCCCGCCAGATAGGCGGTGGCGGCCAGCACCAGCGGCGCGGGCTGGCAGACGGCGATCACGTTCGTCTCGGGCCCGAGGGCCCGCATGAAGTCTACGACGTAGAGCGTGTAATCCTCCACGTCGAACTTGCCGGCCGAGACCGGGATGTCGCGCGCATTGTGCCAGTCCGTCACATAGACGTCGCAGTCGGGCAGCAGACTGAGCACGGTCGAGCGCAGGAGCGTGGCATAATGGCCCGACATCGGGGCCACCAGCAGCACCTTGCGCGCCATGGGCTCGCGGCGGCGGACGAAGAACTGGATCAGATTGCCGAAAGGCTTTTCCACCACCGTGCGCACATCGACCAGGTGATCCTGCCCGCCCTCGCCCACGATCGAGCGGATGCCCCAGTCGGGCTTGGCGACCATGCGGGCGAAGCTGCGCTCGGTCACCTCGCCCCAAGCGGCCGTCAGGGCCAGCATCGGATTCATCGAAAGGGCGAACAACGGGTAGGAGGCCATTGCCCTTGCGGTTGCGCCCAGCCACTCGTTGGTGTTGCGCGCACTCTCCATGACGTCATAGGTTGTCATATATTTCATAGGTATCCCTGCCCGGTGGAGGCGCTGTGTTCCTGCAGTTCTCCCCCCAGAGGCAGGCGCACGATGCTGCATGGCAGCATACACAGGGGGGATAAGTCAATATGGCAACCGAAGAGCAGTCTCCGGGTTCCGGCCGTGACGCTCAGTTCGAGCGTCTGAACGCGAATCTCACCCGCATCGACGAACTGTCGAAACGGCTGACGGCCGCTCTCACGAAGCGCAAACTGTCCGACCCCGCGCTGCACGGGCCCTCGAGCGACGTCTTCCTGAAGGCGATGACGGCCTACATGGCCGAGATGATGCAGAACCCGGCCAAGATCCTCGAGCATCAGATCAGTTTCTGGGGCAAGAGCCTGAAACATTACGTCGAGGCGCAGCACCAGCTGGTGAAGGGCGAGCTGAAGCCGCCGCCGGACGTGACGCCGAAGGACCGCCGCTTCTCGAACCCGCTGTGGCAGACGCATCCGTTCTTCAACTATCTCAAGCAGCAGTATCTGATGAACGCCGAGGCGGTTAATCAGGCCGTCGAGGCGCTGGAGCATATCGAGCCTTCCGACAAGAAGCGGGTCGAGTATTTCTCGCGCCAGATCGTCGATCTTTTCTCGCCCACCAACTTCTTCGGCACCAACCCCGACGCGCTCGAACGCGCCATTGCCACCGATGGCGAGAGCCTCGTGCAGGGGCTGGAGAATCTCGTGCGCGACATCGAGGCCAACAAGGGCGATCTGCTCGTCACGCTGGCCGATCCCGAGGCCTTCCAGGTGGGCCAGAACCTCGCCACCACCGAAGGGTCGGTCGTCTACCGTAACCGCATGTTTGAGCTGATCCAGTACAAGCCCACGACCGAGACGGTCCACGAGACGCCGCTCCTGATCTTTCCGCCCTGGATCAACAAGTTCTACATTCTCGATCTCAAGCCGCAGAACTCCCTGCTGAAGTGGCTGGTGGATCAGGGTTTCACGGTCTTCGTCGTCTCCTGGGTGAACCCCGACAAGAGCTATGCCGGCATCGGCATGGACGACTACATCCGCGATGGCTACATGCGCGCCATGGCCGAGGTGCGCTCGATCACCCGGCAGAAGCAGATCAACGCGGTGGGCTACTGCATCGCGGGCACCACGCTGACGCTGACGCTGGCCCACCTGCAGAAGGCGGGCGATCCGTCCGTCCGCTCGGCCACCTTCTTCACCACGCTCACCGACTTTTCGGATCCGGGCGAGGTGGGGGTGTTCCTCAACGACGATTTCGTCGACGGGATCGAGCGGCAGGTGGCGGTGGACGGGATCCTCGACAAGACCTTCATGTCGCGCACCTTCAGCTACCTGCGCTCGAACGACCTGATCTATCAGCCCGCGATCAAGAGCTACATGATGGGAGAGGCGCCCCCCGCCTTCGATCTGCTCTACTGGAACGGAGACGGCACCAACCTGCCGGCGCAGATGGCGGTCGAATATCTGCGCGGCCTCTGCCAGCAGGACCGGCTGGCTGGCGGCACCTTCCCGGTGCTGGGCTCGCCCGTGGGCCTGAAGGATGTGACGCTGCCGGTCTGCGCCATCGCCTGCGAGACCGACCATATCGCGCCGTGGAAGAGCAGCTTCAACGGCTTCCGCCAGTTCGGCTCGACCGACAAGACCTTCATTCTCTCGGAATCGGGCCATGTGGCGGGCATCGTGAACCCGCCCAGCCGCAACAAATACGGCCATTACACCAACGAGGGCCCTCTCGACACACCCGCCGCGTTCCGCGAGGGGGCCGAGTTCCACGCAGGCTCCTGGTGGCCGCGCTGGGGCGCCTGGCTGGCCGAGCGGTCGGGCAAGCAGGTCCCGGCGCGCCAGCCGGGCGATTCGAAACATCCCGAGCTCGCACCGGCGCCGGGATCCTATGTGGCGACGCCGGGCGGGGCGGATGCCGCCAAGCTCGCTGCAAGGTGAGGGGTGTCGAGCCAAAACGGGAAAATGCTGCGCTGCAGAATTACCGGTTGATTTTCTGCGGCGCAGCATTTATATCCTTGTCACAGGATAACCGGGCATGAGCCCGCTCGCAGGAGACAAGGCAATGACCAAGACCCCCGACTTCAGCAAAGTGATGCAGGACATGATGGCGGCGTTCCCGGTGGACGCCTCGGCGATGCAGAACGCGTTCAAGACCCAGGCCGCGATGGCCGAGAAGATGTCGAAGGTGACCCTCGAGGCCGCCGAGAAATCGACCGAGATCACCGCGAAATGGGCCAAGGACACGATCGCGCGCTTCGGCGACCTCGCCAAGGCCAAGTCCGAGCCGACCGAATACACCAAGGCCGCGACGGATTTCGCTTCGGCCGCCGCCGAGATGGCCGCCGAGAACCTCGCCGCCTTCGCGGAAGTGGCCAAGAAGGTGCAGATGGAAACGGTCGAGCTGATGCTGGCCGCCGGCAAGGACATGCAGGACGACGCGACCGCCGCCGTCAAGAAGGCCACGACCGACGTGACCACGGCCGCCAAGAAAGCCACCGCTCCGGCGAAGTGAGCCGGGGCCGCGCGTCCAACATCCTCCCAGGGCGGATGCGCGGGGGCGGGCTTTCAGCCCGCCCTTTCTTTTTGATCGACCGTGCCCTAGTCTCTTCTGCAGCCGCAGAAAAACCGACGGGGTGGGTATGGCCGAGACTGACAAGCCGTTGCTGATCAAGCGCTATGCCAGCCGGCGCCTCTACAACACCGAGACCAGCGACTATGTGACGCTCGAGGATATCGCGGGCTTCATCCGCGCCGGTCGCGAGGTGCAGATCATCGATCTGAAGTCCGGCGACGACCTGACCCGGCAATATCTCCTGCAGATCATCGCCGAGCATGAGTCGAAGGGCGACAATGTGCTGCCCTTGGGCGTGCTGACCGATCTCGTGCGCAGCTACACGACCGAGGTCCAGTCGGTCGTGCCGCAGTTCCTCGCCGCCTCGTTCGAGATGCTGCGCTCGGGCCAGTCCAAGATGATGGAAAACTTCACCCAGATGGGCCCGATGGCGGGCGTGCCGGGCTTCGAGGCGATGCGGAAGCAGCAGGAGGCTTTCCTGAAGGCCATGATGGCGCTGCCGGGCTGGAGCGCGGCCATGGCCCCCAAGGAAGAGCCCGCGGCCGAGGCGGGCAGCGCCGAGGAACTGGCGCAGATCCGCAAGCAGCTGGCCGAGCTTCAGAAGAAGCTCTCGAAGCTCTGAACGGGCGCAGATGAAAAAGGGCTCCGCAGGCGACTGCGGAGCCCTTTTCCTTGCGCGGGGCGTCAGGCGACTTCGGCGAAGACCTTCTTCAGCGCGGCGCCCAGCTTCTCGAACATCTCGTCCATCTGGGCTTCCGTCATGATGAAGGGCGGGCAGAGCACGATCGACTGGCCGAGCGGCCGGCAGATCAGACCGTGGTCGGTGCATCTGTTGGCTATCCGCTCCGAGACCGAGAGGTCGCCCGGGAAGGGGGTCTTGGTGGCCTTGTCCTTCACGGCCTCCAGCGCCCCCATCAGCCCCTTGCCGCGCCATTCGCCGATGTTCGGATTCTCGGCCAGATGGGCGAGCCCCGCCTCGAACTTCGGCGTGAGCGCGCGGACATTCTCGGCCAGCCCCTCGTTCATCACCACATCGATCGCCTTCAGCGCGATGGCGCAGCCCACCGGATGGCCGCTCGCGGTGAAACCGTGCGGGAATTCCTCCACCGCTTCCGAAGCGGCCTGCAGCCGGTCGGCCAGCTCCGGCCCGAGGATCACCGCGCCCATCGGGAAGAAGCCCGCGGTGATGTTCTTCGAGCTGATGATCGCGTCGGGCATGAAGCCGTAGGTCTGGCAGCCCCACGTGTTGCCCGTCCGCCCGAAGCCGCAGATCACCTCGTCGGCGATGAGCGGGATGCCGTAGCGCTTCAGCACCGGCTGGATCGCCTGGAAATAGCCTTCGGACGGCGGGATCACCCCGCCGGCGCCCATCACCGGCTCGGCGAAGAAGCCCGCGATCGTATCGGGGCCTTCCTTGATGATGGTGGCCTCGAGCTCGCGCGCGAGCCGCTGGGTGAAGGCGGCCTCGGTCTCGCCCGCCTGCCCGAAGCGCCAGTAATGCGGGCAGCCCACATGGATGAAGCCCGGCAGCGGCAGCCCGAAGAGGCTGTTGTAGGGCTTGCCGGTCATCGAGGCCGAGACGGCGGTCACGCCGTGATAGCTGTTCACGCGGGTGATGATCTTGCGCCGCTCCGGGTGGCCCTCGGCCGCGCCGAGGAACCAGAGCATCTTGACCATCGTGTCGTTCGCCTCGGAGCCGGAGTTGGTGTAGAAGACCCGGCCCCGCGCGAAGGGCGAGGCCTCGACCAGCTTCTCGCTCAGCATGACCGTCTGGTCCGACATCCGCCCGAAGAAGGCGTGATAGCCGGGGAAGCGCTCGTATTGCGCCTTGGCGGCCTCGATCAGCCCCGGATGATCGAAGCCCGCCACCATGTTCCAGAGGCCCGAGTTCGCGTCGAGATAGGCGCGCCCGTGGACGTCGTAGATATAGGGCCCCTTGCCGTGGGTCAGCACCACCGTCCCGCGCTGGTGCACCGAGGGCAGATCGGTGAAGCCGTAGAAGGAAGAGGCGTCGGCCCGCGACTCCCAGGAATTCGGCGCATCGTCACGCATGTCAAACACTCCCTGAAGGATGATCGGAGAAGGCTAGCGGCCGCTTTGGGCGGGTTCAACACCCGAGGCCGATCCTTCGAAAGAGACTGTCCTGCCTCGAAGATCCTTGCGGCGCGATGGCACGCCGAGACAGCTTCTCCCAAGTCCCAAGTCCCAAGTCCCAAGTCCCAAGTCCCAAGTCCCAAGTCCCAAGTCCCAAGTCCCAAGTCCCAAGTCCCAAGTCCCAAATCCCAAGTCCCAAGTCCCAAGTCCCGCCACCTTACAAGCCCGGTGCTCCTGCAGGTACCAGGAGCCGGCCCCGCCTCCCATTCACTCTGGAAAAATATCCTCGGGGGGTCCGGGGGGCAGACAGCCCCCGGCCGGTCCACCCGCGCGCGCTATCAGATCCCGAGCCGGTCCCGCATCGCATACCAGCTCATCGCGAGCACCAGCATCGGCCAGCGCAGTGCCGCCCCGCCGGGAAAGCGCGGCTGGGGCAGCGAGGCCATCAGGTCGAACCGTTCGGCCTGACCCGCCACCGCCTCGGCCATCAGCCGCCCCGCGAGCGTCGCCATCGCCACGCCGTGGCCCGAATAGCCCGAGGCCGACAGGACATTGGGCGCCACCCGGGCGAAGCAGGGCAGGCGGTTCATGGTGATGGCGAGCGTGCCGCCCCAGGCATGGGTGATCGGCACATCCCGGAGCTGCGGATAGACCTCGAGCATCGGCTTCAGCACGGTGCGCGCGATGTCCGGGAAGCGGTAGCCGTAGCTCTCGCCGCCGCCGAAGAGAAGCCGCCCGTCCTCGGACAGGCGCCAGTAGTTCACGACGAAGCGCGTGTCGGCGACGGCCACCGGCTCGGAGAGCACATCGGCCGCCCGCGCCCCGAGCGGCTCGGTCGCCAGGATGAAATTGTTGATGGGCATCACCCGCGCCGCCACTGAAGGGTCGAGCCGGCCCAGATAGCCGTTCGCGCCGAGCACCACCCAGCGCGCCCGCACGCGGCCCTGTTCCGTCTCGACGACGGGCTCCGCTCCATGAACGATCCGGGTCGCGATGCTGCGCTCGTGCAGGCGGACGCCGGCCGCTGCGCAGGCCCGCGCGAGGCCGATCGCGAAGTTCAGCGGATGGAGATGGCCCGCGCCGCGGTCGATGTCGCCGCCCACATAGGCCTCCGAGCCGATCAGCCGGCGGATGCCGTCGCGGTCGAGCGGCTCGATCCGGTCATAGCCGTAATCGCGGGCGAGCTTCTCGGCATAAGCGTGGGAATGGGCCACTTCCGAGGCCTTGCGGCAGGCATGGGCAATGCCCGGATGGAAGGTCACGGGCATGTCGTGGCGCGCGATCAGCCCGCGCACGAGCGCCTTTGCCTCCTCGCCCAGTTCCCAGAGCTTGCGCGCATCCCCGAGGCCCACCATTGCCTCGAGCTCTTCCTGTTCGAGCCGCTGACCCGAGCCCACCTGTCCGCCGTTGCGCCCCGAGGCGCCGAAGCCCATCCGGTGGGCCTCGAGAAGCAACACCGAATAGCCGCGCTCCGCCAGATGCAGCGCGGTGGAGAGCCCGGTATAGCCTCCGCCCACCACGCAGACATCGGCGCGCACCTCGCCCGCGAGCGCGGGGAAGGGGGCAAGCTCCGCCGCCGTCTCGGCGTACCACGAGCGGGGATATTCCCCCGGCCGGTCATTGGCATAGAGCAGGTTCATACGTTCAGCAGCAGATGCTCGCGCTCCCACGGGCTGATGACCTGCAGGAACTCCTTGTATTCGTTGCGCTTGACCGAGTCGTAGACGCCGCAGAACTCGGGTCCCAGCACGTCGCGCAGGGCCGCGTCCTCCTCGAGCAGGTCGAGCGCATCGCCGAGGTTGTAGGGCAGGTCCGTCTCGGACATGTAGGCATCGCCCGTGCATTCGGGCTGCGGCATCTTCCTTTCCTTCAGCCCCAGATAGCCGCAGGCGAGCGAGGCCGCGAGCCCGAGGTAGGGGTTGCAGTCCATGCCGGCCAGCCGGTTCTCGAGCCGCCGCGCCTCGGGCCCCGAGATCGGCACGCGCAGCCCGGTCGTGCGGTTGTCGCGTCCCCATTCGAGGTTGATGGGCGCCGCGAAGTCCGGGACGTAGCGGCGGTAGCTGTTGACGTAGGGCGCGAGCAGCGCGACTGCCGCGGGCAGGTGCGTCTGCATGCCTGCGATGAAATGGAGGAAGGCCTCGGTCTCGCCTCCCTTGGCATCCGAGAAGATGTTGAGCTTGGTCGCGGTGTCGACGACCGAATGGTGGATGTGCATGGCCGAGCCCGGCTCGCCCTCGATGGGCTTGGCCATGAAGGTCGCGAAACAGTCGTGGCGCAGCGCGGCCTCGCGGATCAGCCGCTTGAAGAAGAAGATCTGGTCGGCCAGCGCCACCGGATCGCCATGGGCGAGGTTGATCTCGACCTGACCCGCGCCGCCCTCCTGCAGGATGCCGTCGATCTCGAAGCCCTGCGCCTCGGCGAAGTCGTAGATGTCGTCGATGACCTTGCCGTATTCGTCCACGGCCGACATGGAATAGGCCTGCTTGGCCGCCGCGCGGCGGCCCGTCCGGCCCATCGGCGGCATGACCGGCATGTTGGGGTCGATGTTGCGCGCGACGAGGAAGAACTCCATCTCCGGCGCCACGATCGGCGTCCAGCCTTCCGCATTGTACAGCTCGACCACCCGCCGCAGCACGTTGCGCGGCGAGACGGGCACCGGGCGGCCCTGCTGGTCCACCGCATCGTGGATCACCTGCAGCGTGACATCGGCCGTCCAGGGGGCGGCGGTCGCGGTGGAATAGTCCGGGATCAGGATCATGTCGGGCTCGGTGAAGGCGCCCGAGGGATTGTCGGCCCATTCGCCGGTGATGGTCTGCAGGAAGATCGAGTTCGGCAGGAAGAAGCTCGTCTGCTTGCCGAACTTGAAGGCGGGCATGGCCTTGCCGCGCGCCACACCGGCGATGTCGGAGAGGATGCACTCCACTTCGTCCACCCGGCGGTCCGCGATGTAGGCGCGGGCGGCCTCGGGAAGTCTGTCGGTCCAGTCGGACATGGAACTATCTAGCCTGATTGAAGAACTGGGCGATGCGATCCGCGAGCCGGCCCGCATCGTTGGGTTGTCCGAGCCGCTCCTCGGCGGCGCGGAGCCGGTCGTCGGGCACCACGCCGGGGCCGCGGGTGCGCATGAGCCCCTCGACGAAATCGTCGCGGAACTCGGGATGAGCCTGCACGGTGAAGGCGTAATCTCCGTAAAGGAGGGCCGCATTCTCGCAGAAACTGTTGCTGGCGATCACCTCGGCCCCGTCGGGCGGCTCGATCACCTGGTCGCGGTGCCAGGCGTTCAGCACGATCCGGTCGCCGCCGAAGTCGTAGGCGGTGGGGCCCACGGCCCAGCCCTTGTCGGACCGCTCCACCCGGCCGCCGAGCGCCTGCGCCACGATCTGGTGGCCGAAGCAGATGCCCACCAGCGGCACCCGCTCCTCCCGCGCCGCGCGGATGAAGGCCTCGAGCGGCGGGATGAAGGCGTGCTCCTCGTAGACGCCATGGCGCGAGCCGGTGATGAGCCAGCCGTCGCAGTCGTGGACGCTCGCGGGGAAGTCCATGTCGAGCACGCGGTAGGTGCGGAATGCGAACCCTTTCCCGTCGAGCAGGCGACGGAACATGTCGGGATAGTCCCCCATCTCAGCGGAGAGGACGTCGGGCGCTTCGCCCGTCTGCAGGATGCCGATCAGCATGAATTGTCCGAATTGTCTGGGCCGGAGAGTAACCCCGGCCCGGGTCAGGCGGCAAGAGGTCAGACGGTATCGAGGTAGAGCTCGACCTGTTCCTCGGGCGAGAGCTCGGCCAGATAATGCAGTTCCTGCCGCTTCGTCAGGACATAGTTACGGATGAGCTCGCGCGGAAGGATTCGCGGCATGATTGCCGAATTTTCGAAGGACTGGATCGCGGCTTCCCAGCTCGGGGGGATCTGCGGCAGGTCCTCGAGGGCATAGGCGTTGCCCATGATGGCCTGCGGCGGCTCCTCCTGATCCTCGATGCCGGTCAGGGCCGCGCCGAGGATGGTGGCGACGAGGAGATAGGGGTTCACGTCGCCGCCCGCCACGCGGTGCTCGATCCGCCGCGCGGCCGGGTTGCCCGCGGGGATCCGCACGGCGGTGGTGCGGTTCTCGTAGCCCCAGGAGATGGCGGTGGGGGCATGCATCCCGGGCACCAGCCGGTCGTAGCTGTTGGCATGGGGCGCGAAGACGAGCGTGCTGTCGTGCATCGCGTTCAGGCAGCCCGCCACCGCGTGCCGCATCATCGCGGTGCCGGTGGGCCCGCCGTTGTCGAAGACATTCCGGCCCTGCGCGTCGAGCACCGAGAAATGCATGTGCAGGCCAGAGCCCGAATATTCCGGGTAGGGCTTGGCCATGAAGCTTGCGGCGAAGCCGTGCCTCCGGGCGAGGCCCTTGACCAGCAGCTTGAAGAACCAGGCGTCGTCGGCGGCCCGCAGGGCATCGTCGCAATGCATCAGGTTCACCTCGAACTGGCCGAGGCCGGTCTCCGACGTGGCCGTGTCCGCGGGAATGTCCATCTCTTCGCAGGCGTCGTAGAGGTCGGTGAAGAAGGTGTCGAAGGCGTCGAGCGCACGGATCGAGAGCGCCTCGGCGGCCTTCCTGCGCTTGCCCGACCGCGGCGAGGGCGGCACCTGCAGCGTCTTGCCGCTGTCGTCGATCAGGAAGAACTCGAGCTCGACGGCCACGACAGGCGTCAGGCCGCGCGCCTTGTAACGGTCGAGCACGGCGCGCAGCGCGTGGCGCGGATCGCCCTCGTAGGGGCGACCGTCCTCGCGGAACATCCAGATCGGCAGCAGCGCGGTCGGCGCCTCGAGCCAGGGCATCGGCATGAAGCCGCGCTCGGTCGGGCGCAGGATCCCGTCGGCATCGCCCTGCTCGAAGACGAGCGGGCTGTCGTCGATGTCCTCGCCCCAGATGTCGAGGTTGAGCACCGAGAACGGAAAGCGCGTGCCGTCCTTCACGACCTTGTCGGCGAAGCGGGCGGGGATGCGCTTGCCCCGCGCCTGCCCGTTGAGATCCGCGGCCGCGACACGGATCGTGCGGACCTGGGGATGCTTTCTCAGCCAGTCTTTCATCAAGTCACCTGATGATCTGCGGCCTGACCCTCAGTCGCGGCCGGCGGGCCTGCGGAACGTGGCGGGTCAGCCTCCGGTTCATCAGCCCGAAGAGCCAGATCACGAGAAGTGTGAGGCAGATGAAATAGAAGGCCACGATGGGGTAAGGCACGAAGGGGTTGAACGTCTTGTCGGCGAAATAGTTGGCATAGTAGAGCGCGTCGCCGCGCTGCTGGAAGGCGGGAAAGCCCGAGAAGAAGACGAGCGTCGTCGCGTGAAAGAGGAAGATCGCCTCGTTGGTATAGGCGGGCCAGGCGAGGCGCAGCATGGTCGGCCACTGGATGCGGCGGAACTTCTTCCAGCCGGACAGGCCATAGGCATCGGCGGCCTCGAGATCGCCCCTGGGGATCGCCATCAGGGCGCCGTGGAAGATCTCGGCCGAATAGGCGGCGGTGTTGAAGAAGAGAACGATCAGCGCCCCGGCCCAGGCCCGCGTGAGCCAGGCGGTCTCGACCGTGATCCCCCAGAGGTCGATGCCCGCCCGCGGCAGCATGACCAGCGCCTCGTAGGCAATGAAGAACTGGATGAAGAGGGGCGAGCCGCGGAAAAGGAAGATGAACCATTCCGCAGGCTTCCGAACGATGGGCGAGGGCGCGGCCTTGGCCACGGCCAGCGCGTTGGCGAGGAAGAAGCCCGCGGCCAGCGCCAGCACGCCGAAATAGATGTTCCAGATCATGCCCGAGCCGATCAGCGTGAACTGCTGGCAGAGCGTGAAGTCGGTGCGCGGCAGAAGCCGCTCGCCCAGGCCCAGCGAGCGCAGCCCGTAGTCGGCGATCGTGTCGATGCAGCTCATGTGGCGGCCTTCCGCTGTGCCTCGCCCGCGGCGGTGGCCTGTCCGAAGCTGAGCCGCCGCGTGAGACGGCCGAGCACGATCTCGGAGACCCGCGTCATGCCGAGGTAGAAGACGAGGAGCGCGAGGAAGTAGTAGAGCCGCCAGTCGGGATGCGGATAGGCATAGAGCGAGGTCTTGGTGCCGCCCAGCTCGCGCGCCCAGTAGACGATGTCCTGCACGCCCAGAAGGAACAGAAGCGGCGTCGCCTTGATGAGGATCATCCAGAGGTTCGAGAGACCCGGCAGCGCGTAGATCCACATCTGCGGCACGAGGATGCGGCGGAAGACCTGCCCGTGGCTCATGCCGTAGCTCTCGGCCGTCTCGAGCTGCGCCTTGGGCACGGCATTCATCGCGCCGGTCAGAACGTTCGACACGAAGGCCCCGAAGACGATGGCGAAGGTCACGACGGCCAGCGCGAAGCCGTAGATCTGGTGCCAGATCTGCGGCGCATTGCCGGCCGGCACCTTGGCCGCGGGGCAGACGCGGAACTCGAGACCCTGCCGGACACGCTCGGTCCAGTCCGGGCAGCGGACCTGATGGACGAGCCATTCGACGCCCTGGTCGAGCGCGATCACGAAGAAGAGGAAGAAGACGATATCCGGGATGCCCCGGACCATGGCCGTGTAGGTGCGCCCCGCGATCGAGAGCGGCCAGACCGGCGAGCGCGCGGCGACAGCGCCCGCGAAGCCGAAGGCCAGCGCCGCTGGGGCCGTGACGGCCAGCAGCACGAGCACGGTGAGGAAGGACCAGTAGAAGGCGATGTGCGACCCCGAGGTGAGGTAGCACAGGAGCCAGCTCAGGCCCTCGAGACTGTTGGGATCGGCGCAGCTTGCGAACATGGGCGGGCGGAGGGCCCCGCGGGGCCCTCCTCCTTTCGATCAGAAGGTCTGGATGTCGTCGCCGAACCACTTCTTGATCATCGCGTTGATCGTGCCATCGTCCTTCATGGACTGGATCGCCGCGTTGAACTTCTCCTTCAGCTCGGTGTCGGACTTGCGCAGGCCCATGCCCACGCCGCCGCCCAGCGGCACGTCCTCGCCCACGAAGGTGAACTCGCCGCTCGATTCGCTGACGAAGGGCACGAGGAAGTCCTTGTCGGCGAAGACCGCATCGGCCTCGCCGTTGCGCACGGCAGCCACCGTCTCCTCGCCGGTGGCGAATTCGAGCAGCGTCGCGCCGCTCTCGGCCACATGCGCCGCCTGGATCGTGCCGGTCTGCGCCGCCACCACGCCGCCCTCGATGTCGGCATCGGCCGAGGTCGAGGCATAGGCCGAGGCCAGCGGCGGGATGTAGTTCTGGGTGAAGTCGATGACCTTCTCCCGCTCCTCGGTGATGCTCATGCCGGCCATGATCGTGTCATAGTTGCCCGACTGCAGGTTCGGCACGATGCTGTCCCAGTCGTTCTTCACCCAGGTGCAGGTGAGGTTCGCCCGCTTGCACAGCTCGTCGCCGAGCTCGCGCTCGTAGCCGTCGATCTCGCCCTTGTCGTTGATGAAGTTGTAGGGAGGGTAGGCGCCCTCGGTGCCCATGCGGACGGTCTGCTGCGCCACGGCCGCTCCGGCGGCCAGCGCCACGAGCGCCGTGGTCAGGATCAGCTTCTTCATTATTATCTCCCGGTCTGTTTGTTGATTGTTGTGTGGGTGTCGTCAGGCGGTGGCGGACAGGAACTGGCGCAGCCGGTCGGTCTGCGGCGCCCCGAAGAGCCGGTCGGGCGGCCCTTCCTCCTCGATCCGCCCCTGATGGAGGAAGATCACATGGTCGGACACGTCGGCCGCCATCCGCATGTCGTGCGTCACGAGCAGCATGGTGCGGCCCTCTTCGGCCAGGGCCTTGATGACACGCACCACCTCCTGCTCGAGCTCGGGGTCGAGCGCCGAGGTCGGCTCGTCGAACAGAAGCGCGCGCGGCTCCATGCAGAGGGCGCGGGCGATCGCGGCGCGCTGTTGCTGGCCCCCCGAGAGCTGCGCGGGATAGGCGTCGCACTTGTCGCCGATGCCCACCTTGGCGAGATAGCGCCGCGCCGCCTCCTCGACCTCGGCGCGCGGGCGGCCGAGCACCGTCACCGGCGCCTCCATGACGTTCTGCAGGATCGTCATGTGGGACCAGAGATTGAACTGCTGGAACACCATCGACAGGTTGGTGCGGATGCGGATCACCTGCGCCTTGTCGGCCGGTTGGCGGGCAAGGCCCTCGCCGCGCCAGCGCACGGCCTCTCCCTCGAAGAGGATCTCGCCGTCCTGACTGTCCTCGAGGAGGTTGGCGCAGCGCAGGAGGGTGGACTTGCCCGAACCGGAAGATCCGATGAGCGAGACGACATGGCCTTTGGGAGCCACCATATCCACGCCCTTGAGAACCTCGAGATTGCCGTAGCTCTTGTGCAGGTTTCGGATCTCGATGACGGGGACGGGGCGCGCGGGGCCTGGGTCTCGGGTCTGGGCGGTCACGACGTCTCGCAAATTGTCACTGCGGAACAAGTAGGGCGCAAATCCCAAGCCAAGGCAAGGCGCATTCGCTGCGACGTCGCGGCGCCTCGCCCGGATTGCGGGCGTTTCAGAGGCTCTGCATGGGCAACAGGCAGAGCGCCCGGCTTTCGGCCGCGGGAAGGGTCAGCCGCGCTCGGCGTGCTGCCGGGCGATGGCGCTTTCCTGATCCGTGAGGCCGAGGAGATTGGCCACCAGTCGCAGCACCTGATCCTCGCCCGCGTCCCGCTCGCCGTCCGCCAGCGCCACCGTCCAGAGCGCCTGCATCAGCGCGAAACGGTCCTCGACCGGCACGGCCTCCTTCAGCGCGCGGGTGAAACGCACCGTATCGGGCGCCTCGGCCTCGAAGGCTTCGGCCTCGCGCCTGAGCTGCTGCGCGGCCTCGGGGCCGAGGCCCCGGCGGTTGGCGAGCACCCGGTCGATCCGGGCGATCTCGGCCTCGTCGTAATGTCCGTCCGCGCGCGCCACGCGCACGAGAAGCGCCGCCAGCGCCAGATCGGCGTCGGGGTCGGGCAGACGGTCGGGGGCGGGCGCCGTCAGGCGGCGGAGGAGACTGTCGAACATGGGAAGGGATATAGAGCGCCGCCAGCGGGCTGCCAAGCGCCGCGCCGGAGGGGCCGTGTCACGTCCCGGCGATCCGCCTCAGCCCTTGAGGCCCGCAAAGAGGGCGGTCAGGCGCCCTGCCTCCGCCTCGCTGCCCCAGGGCGGGTTCACCACGAACATGCCCGATCCGACGAGCCCGTGTCCCTCGCGGGCGGGCGGAAAGCGCACCTCGTGGGCCAGCGCCTCGGGGAACCGTTCGCGAAGCGCGGCCACCATCGGCCGGTGCAGCCCGGAGGTCAGCAGCGGATACCAGAGCGCTATGGTGCCCACGTTCCACTTCCGCGCGAGCGCGGCCATGTGCTTCGGGATCGCGTCGTAGTCCGCCTTCACCTCGAAGCTCGGGTCTATCAGCATGAAGCCGCGCCGGGGCGTGGGCGGCGTCAGCGCCAGCGCGGCGCGGAACCCGTCCTCCTGCCGCAGATGGGCGCCCCAGGGCTCCATCACCCTCGCCAGTTCGCGGTGCTCCTGCGGATGAAGCTCCGCCAGATGCATCGCATCGCCGTCGCGCAGGAAGCCTGCGGCCAGAAGCGGCGAGCCGGGATAGGCGTCGGGGCCGAAGATCGCGCGCTCCTCGCGCAGGCGCCGCCGGTAGGGGTGATCCGCGGGCAGCCGCTCCTCGAGCCGGGCGATGCCTTGCGCGGCCTCGCCGGTCTTCACCGCCTCGGCAGAGCCGAGGTCGTAGAGACCGCGGCCCGCATGGGTTTCGATGTAGGTGAGCGGCTTGTCCTTCTGCACCATGTAGTCGAGCATCGCGCAGAGGAGCGCGTGCTTGTGCACGTCGGCGAGGTTTCCCGCGTGAAAGATGTGCTGGTAGGAGAGCATCAGGATCTCCCGCGCCCGGCCGCCTGCGCCGCGGGGCGGGGCGCAAGGGCCTGCGCCCCGGTCCCCGCGAGGGGGCCGCGATGTGCGCCCGGTCTGCCTCTGGCCTGCTCTGTCATCTGATGCCCCTCGTGAGGCGGCAGCGGCCCGAGGCCGCCCCGCCCGATGGTGCGATCCCTGCGGCCGGTCTCAGACCAGCCGCGAGACCTCGAGCGCGGCACGCACGAAATCGGCGAACAGCGGATGCGGCGCGAAGGGCTTCGACTTGAGCTCGGGGTGGAACTGCACGCCGATGAACCACGGATGGTCCTTGATCTCGACGATCTCGGGCAGCCGTCCGTCCGGGCTCATCCCCGAGAAGGTCAGCCCGCAGCCCTCCAGCGCCTCGCGGTAGCGCACGTCCACCTCGTAGCGGTGGCGGTGGCGTTCCTCGATCTCGGTCGCATGGTAGATCTCGGACACGCGCGAGCCCGCCGCCAGCGTGGCGGTGTAGGCGCCGAGCCGCATCGTGCCGCCCTTGTCGTCGTCGTGCTTGCGCTCGACGATATGGTTGCCTTGGATCCATTCCTTGAGGTGATAGACCACCGGCGTGAACCGCTTCTTGCCCACCTCGTGATCGAACTCCTCGGAGCCCGCATCCTTCACCTGAGCGAGGTTCCGCGCCGCCTCGATCACCGCCATCTGCATCCCCAGACAGATGCCGAGATAGGGGATGCCCTTCTCGCGCGCATATTGCGCCGCGCGGATCTTGCCCTCGGTGCCGCGTTCGCCGAAGCCGCCGGGCACGAGGATGGCGTGGAACCCCTCGAGGAAGGGGCTCGGATCCTCCCGCTCGAAGAGTTCGGCATTGATCCATTCCGCCCGCACGCGGGTCCGGTTCGCCATCCCGCCGTGAGTCAGTGCCTCGGCAATGGATTTGTAGGCATCCTCGAGCTGGGTGTATTTCCCGACGATGGCCACGCGCACCTCGCCCTCGGCATTCTCGAGCCGGTCCATCACATCGACCCAGCGGTCGAGGTTGGGCTTCGGCGCGGGCGAGATCCCGAAGGCGTCGAGCACCGCCTGATCGAGACCCTCGCGGTGATAGGCCAGCGGCGCCTCGTAGATGGTCTTGAGATCGTAGGCCGCGATCACCGCCTCTTTCCGGACATTGCAGAAGAGGGCGATCTTCTCGCGCTCCTTCTCGGGGATCGCGCGCTCGGACCGCAGCAGCAGCACGTCGGGAGCGATGCCGATCGAGCGCAGTTCCTTGACCGAATGCTGGGTGGGCTTCGTCTTCAGCTCGCCCGAGGCCGAGACATAGGGCAGGAGGGTCAGATGGACGAAGATGCACTGGCCGCGCGGCTTGTCCTGCGCGAACTGGCGGATGGCCTCGAAGAAGGGCAGGCCCTCGATATCGCCCACCGTGCCGCCGATCTCGCAGAGCATGAAATCGACCTCATCCTCGCCCACCCGGAGGAAGTCCTTGATCTCGTTGGTGACGTGCGGGATCACCTGAATGGTCTTGCCCAGATAGTCGCCGCGGCGCTCCTTCTCGAGCACGTTGGAATAGATCCGGCCGGACGAGACCGAGTCCGTCTTGCGGGCCGAGACGCCGGTGAAGCGCTCGTAATGGCCGAGGTCGAGGTCGGTCTCGGCGCCGTCGTCGGTCACGAAGACTTCGCCATGTTCGAAGGGCGACATCGTGCCGGGATCGACGTTGAGATAGGGGTCGAGCTTTCTCAGTCTGACCGAGAAGCCCCGCGCCTGCAGCAGGGCGCCGAGCGCCGCCGATGCCAGACCCTTGCCAAGGGAAGACACCCCCCCGCCGGTGATGAAGACGTAGCGTGCCATGCGGTGGGATCTCCCGTGACTGTCGGTTCAAGGTAGTGCGATCGGCTTGCCCGAATCCCACCATCACGGGAGTCGGGATATAGCCTATCGACAAAGAGTCCGCAACTGACGACGGCTAGATGCTGTCGTCAGCGGAATGCGGGACTCAACGGATTGTAGGGTTCAGTTCGCCGTGGCCGGAGCGGGAACGGCGGGCGTCTCGGCGGCGGCCGGAGCCTCCGCAGGAGCGGTCGCTTCGGGCGCCGGAGCGGCAGGCGTCGCGGCCTCATCGGCCGGGG
>NZ_MABH01000120.1 GCF_001720585.1 Cereibacter johrii
GGCGCTGATGCTGCTCGCGGTGACGCTCGCGCGGATGGGGCGGCAGACCGCGGCGCTGGCGGCGCTCAAGCGCGCGGTCGCGGCCGAGCCCCGCCATCCCGAGGCGCAGTTCCAGCTCGGCATCCTGCAGACCGACCTGCGCGCCTATGCCGAGGCGGAAGCCGCCTTCCGCGCGGCCGAGGCCGCGGGCAATCGCTCGGCCGACCTCCAGCTCAGGCTGGGACAGGTGCTGCTCATGCAGGGCGACGAGGCCGGCGCCGCGGCGGCCTACGAGACGGGCCTCGCGCGCGAGCCCGATCATGCGATGCTCTTGTCGCGGAAGGCGCTGCTTCTGCAGGGCCGCGGCGCCTTCGCCGAGGCCGAGGCGCTTCTGCGGCGCGCCATCGCGCTTTCGCCCGGCACCGGCGAGTTCTACCGCATCCTGTCGGCCAGCCTGAAGATGACGCCCGAGGATCCGCTGCTCCTCGAGATGCAGCGCCGCTTCGACGATCCTGCCACGGCCGAGGCCGACCGGATGCATCTGGGCTTCGCGCTGGCCAAGGCGATGGACGACCTGAAGCGGCCCGAGAGCCTGTTCACCTACCTCAGGCCCGCCAACCAGCTGATGCGCAAGGCGCATCCCTATGACATCGCGAGCCGCCGGGCCGAGCTCGAGGGGATCTTCGCCACCTTTGCCGACTTCACCCCCGCCCCTGCCCCGGAGGCGAGCGACTTCGCCCCGGTCTTCGTGACGGGGATGCCGCGCTCTGGCACCACGCTGGTCGAGCAGATCATCGCGAGCCACAGCCGCATGACCGGCGCGGGCGAGGCGGGCGTGGCCGTGCGCGAGGTGCAGAAGGTGGTCCTCGATCCCGCGGGCCGCTACCGCGCCTGGAGCGAGATCGCGGGCGCGGAGGTGGCGGCCATGGGCCGGCGCTACGAGGCCGAGATGCGCCGCCGCTTCCCCGAGGCGGTGCAGGTCACCGACAAGTCGATCCAGACCTATGCCTGGATGGGCTTCATCGCCTCGGCGCTGCCGCAGGCGAAGTTCGTCGTCGTGCGCCGCGATCCGCGCGACACGGCGCTGTCGATCTACCGCAACGTCTTTGCCGAGAACACGCATCTCTATGCCTACGACCTGCGCGACCTCGGGCTCTATTTCCGCATGTTCGAGGAGCTGATCGATTTCTGGCGAGAGAAGCTGCCGGGCGGTTTCCACGAGATCCAGTATGAGGAGCTGGTGGACCATCCCGAGGAGCAGTCGCGCCGCCTGATCGCCGCCTGCGGCCTGCCGTGGGAGGAGGCCTGCCTCAGCTTCCACGAGAACAAGCGGCGGGGGCAGACGCTGAGCCTCTATCAGGTGCGCCAGCCGATCTATCGCAGCTCGACCCGCGCCTGGGAACGGCATGCGGAGGAACTGAAGGACTTTACCGACGCGCTGGAGGGCCGACATGCTTGAGACGATCCAGACCCGCATCGCGGCCGCCGAGGCCGCCGCCGGCCGGGCGCCGGGCTCTGTCGAGCTGATCGCCGTCTCGAAGGTCCAGCCGCTCGAGCGGGTGGTGGCCGTGCTCGAGGCGGGCCACCGGATCTTCGGCGAGAACTATGTGCAGGAGGCGCAGGGCAAGTGGCCGGCGCTGCGCGAGCGGTTCGGCGCGCTCTCCGTCCACATGATCGGGCCGCTCCAGACCAACAAGGCGAAGGTGGCCATGGGCCTCTTCGAGGCGATCCACACGCTCGACCGGCCGTCCCTGGCCGAGAAGCTCGCCCGGCTGGCGCAGGAGCGGGGCGCCTGTCCGCGGCTCTTCGTGCAGGTGAACTCGGGCGAGGAGCCGCAGAAGGCGGGCGTCCTGCCCTCCGACGCCGACGGGTTCGTCGCGACCTGCCGCGGGATGGATCTGCCGGTCGAGGGCCTCATGTGCATCCCGCCCGAGGGCTGTGACAGCGCGCCCCATTTCGCGCTCCTTGCCGCGATTGCGGCGCGGAACGGGCTTCGGGGTCTCTCGATGGGCATGAGCGGCGATTTCGAGGCGGCCATCGCGGCAGGCGCCACCCATGTCCGCGTGGGCTCGGCCATCTTCGGGGCGCGGGACTATTCCGGGCAGGCCCGCGGCTGAGGCGCCGGGGGCCGGTCGTTCAGCGCACGACCAGCCGGCTCTCGGGCGTGAGGCTCCGCGCGAGCCACAGGAGATCGCGGCGCGCGAAGGCCACGCAGCCTGCCGTGGGATGGCGCGGCCGGCGCCAGGTGTGCAGGAAGATCGCCGAGCCGCGCCCCGGCACCGCCTCGGGCCAGTTCCAGTCGGTGAGCAGGATCACGTCATAGAGCGGATCGGGCCGGCTCAGCCGCTCGTGGCTGGGGGCGTAGGGCGCGCGGACCATCTGGTTGTAATCCACGTCGCGCGGATCGTCGGACCACAGATCCGCGGGCCCGAAGGGCAGCGCCCAGTCGGGCAGCTCCGAGGCGGCGATGCGGTCCGGGCGGTAGAGGAGCCCCGCGATCCGGTGGGTGCCGCGCGGCGTGGCGCCATCCCCCTCGCGCTTCGTATCCGTGATGCCGCCGCGCCCGATGGCGCAGGGCAGGAAGCGGCGTCCGAACCGGGCGCCCCAGCGGGTAACGACGAGATCCGTCATGCAAGATGCCCCGACTTGGCGGCCTTGGTGGCGAGATAGGCCGCGTTGAACTCGTTCCGGCCGACATGCAGCGGCACGCGCTCGGTCACGCGGATGCCGTTGGCCTCCATCATGCGGATCTTGGCCGGGTTGTTGGTCAGCAGCCGCACCGCGGCAAAGCCCATCTGGCGCAGGATGCCCGCGCCGATGCGGAAGTCGCGCTCGTCATCCTCGAAGCCGAGCCGGTGGTTCGCCTCGACCGTGTCGAACCCCTGATCCTGCAAGGAATAGGCACGCATCTTGTTGGCAAGCCCGATGCCCCGCCCCTCCTGATTGAGATAGAGGAGCACGCCTGCCCCCTCCTCGCCCATCCGCGCGAGCGCGGAGCGGAGCTGCGGGCCGCAGTCGCACTTGAGGCTGCCCAGCACGTCGCCCGTGAAGCAGGCCGAATGGAGCCGCGCGAGCACGGGCTGGCCGCGGTCGGGCCTGCCGATCTCGATGGCGTAATGCTCTTCGCCGCCGTCCTCGGGGCGGAAGACATGCACGCGGCCCGCCTGCGAAGCGACCATCGGCACCCGCGCCGACACGACCGGATGCAGGGGCGAGCCGCGGCTGAGCTCCGCTCTCGCCTCCTCGAGCGGCAGGAGGGTCAGCGCGTGCAGGGCTGCGAGGCGCAGCGGATCGGCCACCGGCACGAGCACGGCGGCCGGCAGGAGATGGGCCGATTTCGCGAGCGCGAGCGCTGCGCGGGCGAGACCCGCCCCGCCGCCCCGCAGGGCGCGCAGCGGCCCCTTCATCGGCAGGCGCAGATCGTCGGCAGGATCGGCCACCGCCCGCAGCCACTCGATCCCCGCGGCATCCGGCAGCTCGATCCGGGCGAGATCGTCGTCATAGACCCGGGCCTTCAGCGTCTCGGCGCGCCGCGCGGTGATGGCGAGCACGGGCTCGCCCAGAAGCCGCAGGTCGGCCAGCCGGCCGGGCTCCAGCGCCTCGACGGCCACGGCCACCGCGCCCGCCCCGTCTTCGGTCAGCACCACGGGCACGCCCATCCGGAGATCGCCCCGGGCGCGGTTCAGGCGTTCGACGATGCCAAGCGAGAGCGACATGGGAGGGTTCCTTTCCGCTTCTTCCTAGCCAGCTTTGCAGGAAATTGAAACATTCCGCCCTCTTGCGACACGAGCGCGTGAGAAATCCGCAGCAAATCTTGCCCTGTGGGGCAGGCACGCACATGTGATCGGCACGAACGAAGGAGTGACCGATGGCTTCCCTGAAGAAGATCCTCTTGGTGGACGATGACGACGACCTTCGCGAGGCGCTGAGCGAACAGCTGGTGATGACCGAGGATTTCGACGTGTTCGAGGCCGCCTCGGGGGCCGAAGGCATGGAGAAGGCCAAGGCGGGCCTCTACGACCTCGTGATCCTCGATGTGGGCCTGCCGGACACCGACGGGCGCGAGCTGTGCCGGCGGATGCGCAAGGCCGGCGTGAAATGTCCGGTGCTGATGCTCACGGGGCATGATTCGGACAGCGACACCATTCTGGGCCTCGATGCGGGCGCGAACGACTATGTGACGAAGCCCTTCAAGTTTCCGGTGTTGCTCGCGCGCATCAGGGCGCAACTTCGTGCGCACGAACAATCAGAGGATGCAATCTTCCAGCTCGGCCCCTACAGCTTCCGGCCGGCCCAGAAGATGCTGGTCGACGAAAAGGAACGCAAGATCCGGCTGACGGAGAAGGAAACCAACATCTTGAAGTTCCTCTACCGCGCCTCACAAGGTGTTGTGGCTCGAGAGGGGCTTCTCCACGAGGTTTGGGGCTACAACGCGGGCGTTACAACCCACACGCTAGAGACGCACATCTACAGGTTGCGCCAGAAGATCGAGCCCGACCCCTCGAATGCGCGTCTTCTCGTCACGGAGTCCGGCGGATACAGGCTTGTTGCGTGAGATCAAATTAAGGATCACACTCCTATCATATAAAGACAGTAGAGAAGGCGGGCTCGCCCGCTGCGCGAGTTCCCTCCCGTGTCGGGGTTAGAGACACGGACCCTCCCTGTTGGATCTGGCCGGGCCTCGTGCCCGGCCTTTTTTTGCGCTGCGCGCGCCCCGCTATTCGCGCTTCGTGAGTGACCGGGCCCTCGGGCGGACGGTGGACCCCTCGCGCCCGGCGGGCTAGGAAGGGGGCCTCAGACCGGAGCCTGCCATGACCTTCACCCTCGCCACCTGGAACATCAACTCGGTCCGCCTGCGCGAGGCGCTGGTCTCGCGGCTGCTGACGGAGGAGATGCCCGACATCCTCTGCCTGCAGGAATGCAAGAGCCCGGTCGAGAAGATGCCGCTCGAGGCCTTCCGGGCGCTCGGCTACCACTGGTGCGTGGCGCGCGGACAGAAGAGCTACAACGGCGTGGCGATCCTGTCGAAGCTGCCGCTGGTGGATGCGGGCGACCATGATTTCGCCGATCTGGGCCATGCGCGGCATGTGTCGGCCGCGCTCGAGAACGGCGTGACGATCCACAATTGCTATGTCCCCGCCGGCGGCGACATCCCCGACCGCGAGCAGAATGTGAAGTTCGGCCAGAAGCTCGATTACCTGACGCGGATGCGCGACTGGTGCCGGGCCGACACGCCGAAGAAGGCGATCCTCGTGGGCGATCTGAACATCGCCCCGCGCGAGGACGATGTCTGGAACCACAAGTCCCTGCTGAAGATCGTGAGCCACACGCCGATCGAGGTGGACCATCTGAATGCGCTGATGGAGGCGGGCGCCTGGATCGACGTGACCCGCAAGGACCTGCCCGAGGGGCGGCTCTATTCCTGGTGGTCCTACCGCTCGCCCGACTGGGAGGCGGCCGACAAGGGGCGGCGGCTCGATCATATCTGGGCCACGCCCGACATCGTCAATGCCGCCCATGGCAGCCGCATCCTCAAGGCGGCGCGGGGATGGCTGCAACCGTCGGACCATGCGCCGGTCTTCGCCACCTTCGATCTGTGAGGTCCGCGCCCGCCGGATCTCCTGAGGCGTCGCCTCAGGGGCGGGGCGCGTAGCGGGCGAGGAACATCTCGACCGCGCCCCGGGCCACCTTCTGCCGCTCCGGCTCGCCCACGGCGCTGCCCACGCCGAAGACGATGCGGTTGAAGAGATCCGCCTTGCAGAGCTCGGCGAACTGGTCGGCCGCCAGCTCGAGATCGTAGATGATAAGCTCGCCCCGGCCCACGGCCTGCGCGAGATAGTCCACGATCCGCTGCCGGACGAGCGCCGGGCCGCTTTCGTAGAATTCGTGCCCGAGCTCGGGGAAGCGGTCGGCCTCGGCCACGCAGATCCGATAGGTGCGAATGCCGAAATCCGAGAGCACGAAGGCCACGATGCGGGTGGCGGCGAGCGTCAGCACGGCCCGGGGCGCGAGATCGGCGGTGATGAGCGCCACCGCCTCCTCGGCCTGACGCAGGCATTCGGCCTTGGCCACCTCGAGAAACAGCAGCCGCTTGTCCGGGAAGTAGCTGTAGAGCGTGGCCTTGGACACGCCCGCCGCGCGGGCGATGTCGTCGACGCTGGCCCCCTCGAACCCGTCCCGCAGGAAGATCGTGCGCGCGCCCTCGAGAACCTGGGGCATCTTGCGGCCCTTGCGGGCCGGGGGCGTCTCAGCGGGCATCGGGCTCCTCCTGCCGGCGAGCTTAGGCGCCGGACAGGAGGCGCCGCAAGGTCAGCGGCCGCAGGTCGTGCAGCTGTCGGGCCAGGTGAGGTGCGGAATGTCCAGCGGCAGGGCGAAGGACGGGGCCGCCAGACCGAGCACGAGAGTCAGGGTGGCAAGCGTCAGGGTCAGCCGTTTCATCTCAATCTCTCTCATTCTGAACCACTCGGTTCAGTTTCGATCCTGCCGTGAGTCGCGGATCCGGGCAAGCGAGAAGTGAACGATACGGTTCAGTTCGGGCGCTTTTGCCACCTTGTCGCAGGCGCTCCCGTCCGGTAATTTAGAATGACTCTAAAAAGGTGACCCATGTTCTCCTCATTCTCCAGCCGGCGGCGCTTCCGCGATCTGTCCGACGCCGAGATCCTCGCGCTGGCGATCTCGTCGGAAGAAGACGATGCCCGTATCTACCGCTCCTATGCCGACCGGCTGCGCGCGCCCTATCCCGCCACCGCGGCCCTGTTCGAGGCGATGGCCGAGGAGGAGGACGGCCACCGCCGCCGTCTGATCGGCACCTTCCGCGACCGTTTCGGCGAGACGATCCCGCTGATCCGGCGCGAGCATGTCGAAGGATATCCGTCCCGCAAGCCCGTCTGGCTGCTCGAGACGCTGCCGCTCGAGCGGGTGAGGCGCGAGGCCTGGGAGATGGAGAATGCCGCCCGCAGCTTCTACGAGACGGCGGCGCGGCATGTGACGGATGCCTCGACGCGCAGGCTTCTGGGCGATCTCGCCGCCGCCGAGGCAGGGCACGAGCATCGGACCGAGAGGCTGGCCGAGGAGCACCTGACCGACGAGGCGACCGCCGCGGAGGACGAGACCGCGCGGCGGCAGTTCATCCTGACCTGGGTGCAGCCGGGCCTCGCCGGGCTGATGGACGGCTCGGTCTCGACGCTGGCGCCCATCTTCGCCACGGCCTTCGCGACGCAGGATCCGGCCACCACCTTCCAGGTCGCGCTGGCGGCCTCGGTGGGCGCGGGCATCTCGATGGGCTTCACCGAGGCGGCCCACGACGATGGCGTGCTCTCGGGGCGCGGCGCGCCCTGGAAGCGGGGGCTGGCCTCGGGGGTGATGACGACGGCGGGCGGGCTCGGCCATGCGCTGCCCTATCTGATCCCGGATTTCGCCTGGGCCACCGGCCTTGCCATCGCGGTGGTGTTCTTCGAGCTCTGGGCCATCGCCTGGATCCAGAACCGTTACATGGAGACGCCCTTCCTGCGGGCGGCGCTGCAGGTCGTGCTGGGCGGCGGGCTCGTGCTGGCGGCGGGGATCCTGATCGGCTTCGGCTGAGCCCGGGGCCGCGGGCGGCGGGGGCTGCCTGCCCCCGTCTCCGGCCATGCCGGAGACTCCCCCGGGGATATTTGGGCAGAGTGAAGGCGATGGGGGCGGGGGCGGAAGGCGGCGGCCGTCCCGGATCGGGGATGCGGCGGAGGCGGGAGGGCGATTGCGGGGGCGATGCGGGGCGCCTCCGACGATTGGCCGAGCTTGCATCCGGCGGAGGGGCGTGAAACCTTGGCGGCGACCCGAGCCGAAAGCCTGCGATGCTGCCCGTCCTTCTCGAGACCCTGCCCTTCTTCGCACTGATCGGCACGGGCTACATGGCCGGGCGCATGCGGATGTTCACGCCGGAGGCGACGGCATGGCTCACGAAATTCGTGTTCTACTTCGCCCTCTCGGCCATGCTGTTCCGCTTTGCCGCCAATCTCTCGCTCGCGGAGATCTGGTCGCTGCCCTTCGTCGCGGCCTATCTGGCTGGGTCGGGGGCGGTCTATCTTCTGGCCACGCTGGTGGCCCGGATGCGGGGGGTGGGCACCGAGGTGGCGGCCATGGAGGCGCAATGCGCGGTCATCGGCAACACGGGGTTCCTCGGCGTGCCGATGCTGGTGCTGCTCCTCGGCGCCGGCGCGGCGGGGCCGGTGCTGATGATTCTCTCCATCGACCTCATCTTCTTCTCCTCGCTCATCACCCTCATCATCACCGGCAAGCGCGAGGGCCACATGAGCCTGCGCGTGGGGAAGGTGCTGGCGCTGGGGCTCTTGCGCAACCCGATGATCGTCTCGATGGTCGCGGGCCTCGGCTGGTCGGCCACCGGCGCCCCGGTGCCGGACCCCGTGAACGAGTTTCTGGCGCTTCTGGGCGGGGCGGCGACGCCCGGCGCGCTCTTCGCCATCGGCGCCTCGCTCGCCGGCAAGTCGGCGGAGCGGATCGAGATCGCGGCCTGGCTCTCGTTCTGCAAGCTCGTGCTGCATCCCCTGTCCGTGGCGGTCGCGGCCCTCGCGATCTTTCCCGTCGAGCGGCAGGCCGCCGGCGTGATGATCGCCGCGGCGGCCCTGCCGGTCGCCGGCAACGTCTATATTCTGGCACAGCATTACGGGGTCGCGCCGCAGCGCGTCTCGGCCTCGATCCTGATTTCCACCGCGGTCAGCATCCTGACCATCACCGGCGTGATCGCCTGGGTCACGACCTTCTGAGGAGAGGAGACCACCATGAAGACCCTATCCGAGAGCCGCTGCTTCGGCGGCACGCAGGGCGTCTACAGCCACACGTCGCAGGTCACCGGCTGCGACATGACCTTCGGCCTGTTCCTGCCGCCGGAGGCGGAGAACGAGGCGGTGCCGCTGGTCTGGTATCTCTCGGGCCTCACCTGCACCCACGAGAATGCGATGGTGAAGGCGGGCGCGCAGAAATGGGCGGCGCAGGAGGGGCTGGCGCTGGTCTTTCCCGATACCTCGCCCCGCGGCGAGGGCGTGCCCGACGACGAGAATTACGCGCTGGGGCAAGGCGCGGGCTTCTATGTCAACGCCACCGAGGCGCCCTGGTCCACGAACTTCCGCATGTGGGACTATATCACCGAGGACCTGCCCCGCGTCCTCTTCTCGGCCTTCCCGCTCGACGAGAGCCGGCAGTCGATCATGGGCCATTCGATGGGGGGCCACGGCGCGCTCACCGTCGCGATGAGCTTCCCGGGACGGTTCCGCTCGGTCTCGGCCTTCGCGCCGATCACCCACCCCACCGCCTCGGACTGGGGGCGCAAGCAGCTGACCGCCTATCTCGGGACCGACGAGAGCAAATGGGCGCCGCACGATTCGGTCCTGCTGATGAGGAAGCGCGGCTTCGACGGGCCGATCCTGATCGATCAGGGCGCCTCCGACCAGTTCCTCGACGCGCTGAAGCCCGAGGCGCTGGCCGAGGCGATGATGGCGCGCCGGCAGCAGGGCATCCTGCGGATGCAGCCGGGCTACGACCACAGCTACTTCTTCGTCTCGACCTTCATGGAGGACCACATCCAGTTCCACGCCGAAGCGCTCTATGACTGACCTCTACATCGACGCCGACGCCTGCCCGGTGAAGGCCGAGGCGGAGCGGGTCGCCGTGCGGCACGGGGTGCGGATGTTCCTCGTGTCGAACGGCGGCATCCGGCCCCCGGCGCATCCGCTGGTCGAGAGCATCTTCGTGCCCGAGGGGCCGGACGTGGCCGACATGTGGATCGCCGACCGGGCGCGGACCGGCGATGTGGTGGTGACCTCGGACATCCCGCTCGCCGCGAAGGTCGTGGCGGCGGGGGCGCTGGTGGTGAAGCCGAACGGCGAGACGCTGACGCGGGCCAACATCGGCAATGCGCTGGCCACGCGCGATCTGATGGCCGATCTGCGCTCGGCCGATCCGTTCCGGCAGGGCGGCGGCCGGCCCTTCTCGAAGGCCGACCGGTCGCGCTTTCTCGACGCGCTGGAACGTGCGATGCGCAAGGCACAGGAGGCGGGCCGCTCCGCCGCCGGAGGAAGCGAGGCAGGATCATGACTATCGAGATCATCGGCCCGGAGGCCGAGGCCCATCTGAGCTGGGACGGGCTGACGACGGCGCTGACGCAGGGCCACAAGCTGCCGCGGGCCGAGGTGGCCGACATCTTCCTCTACCGCGGCAAGGACACGGTGCTGTCGCGCGCGGCCTGGATCGACGGGCTGGGCCAGCTCGTGAAGACGGCGACCATCTTCCCGGGCAACGGCGCCGCGGGCAAGCCCACCGTCAACGGCGCGGTGACGCTCTATTCCGACCGCGACGGCACGCTCGAGGCGCTGGTCGATTTCCACCTCGTGACCAAATGGAAGACGGCCGGCGACAGCCTGCTGGCGGCGAAGACGCTCGCCCGGCGCGACAGCCGCGAGATCCTGCTGGTGGGCGCGGGCCATGTGGCGCGCTCGATGATCGAGGCCTACGGAAGCCACTTTCCCGACGCGCGCTTCACGGTCTGGAACCGGTCCGCGGACAAGGCGCGGGCCATGGAGGGGCCCCGGGTGCGGGCGACCGAGGATCTGGAGGCGGCGGTGCGGGCGGCGGACATCATCTGCACCGCCACGATGAGCCAGGTGCCGGTGGTGAAGGGCGAATGGCTGAAGCCCGGCACCCACCTCGACCTGATCGGCGCCTATAGGCCCGACATGCGCGAGGTGGACGACGAGGCGCTGCGGCGCGCCACGGTCTTCGTCGATTCGCGCAAGACCACCATCGGCCATATCGGCGAGATCCAGGACCCTCTCGACCGCGGGATCCTCACCGAGGCCGACATCCGCGCGGATTATTACGATCTGGCCTCCGGCCTTTATGCCCGCCGCTCGGACGAGGAGATCACGCTGGCCAAGAACGGCGGCGGGGCGCATCTCGACCTGATGACGGCCTCCTATATCGCGGCCATGTGGCGGCTGCGCTGAGGGCTCAGTCCTCCGGGCCCTCGCGGGTGAGGCGCATGGTGAAGACCCCCGCGCCCACCAGATAGGGCCCGAGGCCTGCCACGGCCATCATCGCGCCGCCGAGCCGCTGGGTGTCGAGCGGCGCGAGCCCGAAGGCCGTGCCACAGATCTCGGGCGCATAGAGGAGGCGCGGCGAGAGCGTGAGCAGCACGCCCAGCATCGTCATGTGCATGAGCGAGAAGAGCATGGCGAGGAGACCCGCTCCGGCGGCGGCCCGTCCCGGCGCGAGGCCCGGCAACCAGACCAGCACGCCCGCCCCGAGGAAGGTCGCCTGCTGGATGCGGAAAAGGGTGGGATCGAGCGCCGCCGCCTCGTGCAGCCGCGGCGCGTGCCAGCCCCAGACCACGGCCAGTTCGAGCAGCGAGGCCGCGCCCGCGAACAGGACGGGCCAGGCCGTCCGCAGCGGCGCAAGCCGGGCGAGGCCCAGCGCGATCAGCGGCGCCGCGCCGAGGATCACGCCGAGATGCAGCATCATGTGCCAGACGAAGGAGACCCGCGCGAGGTCGGGCAGCGGCCCGCCCCAGAGCCCCGCGAGGGCGGCGAGGCCGACCGCGAGGGGCAGGAGCCCCGGCGCCAGCTGCCTCCCCGTCTCGCTCTGCGTCCCTCTCACGCGCCCTCCGTGCCCCGTCTGCCCCACCAGCTAGCGCTGGGAAGCGGATGGGAAGCCCCCGGCGCGGTTTTCCGTGCCAGGGCTGTCCCTCGGCAGCGCCCGGGAGGGCGTGGCAGCCCACGGACATGGCGGTGGCCCGCCCGCCCATCGGGAGCGGGCCGCTATCCTCCCAGGGCGGCGCCGGGCGGATCGGGCGCGCCATGCCTGCCCGCTCGTCACGCTCCCGTTGCGTGGCGGGCGTAGAAGGCGCGGCAGCCCTTCCGGAGATGTTCCAGTGACGCAGTTCGCCCTGACCCGCCTGCCCGCCCCGCCGGTCGCCCGCCAGATCGGCGCCGCCGTGCACCGCACGCCGCTTCTCAGCGCCGAAGGTCTGATGGAGCGGATGTTCTCGCGCCTCTTCCACGGCCTCGTCTATCCGCAGATCTGGGAGGATCCGGCGGTGGACATGGCGGCCCTCGCCATCCGCCCCGGGGAGCGGCTGGTGGCCATCGCCTCGGGCGGCTGCAACGTGCTCTCCTATCTCACGCAGGGGCCGGGCTCGATCCTCGCCGTCGATCTCTCGCCCGCCCATGTGGCGCTGGGGCGGCTGAAGCTGGCCGCCGCGCGGACGCTGCCCGACCATGCCGCCTTCTTCGATCTCTTCGGTCGCGCGGACCTGCCCGGCAATGCGGCCCTCTACGACCGCCACATCGCGCCCGCGCTCGACAGCCAGAGCCGCCGCTACTGGGAAACGCGCAGCCCCTTCGGCCGCCGCATCCAGCTGTTCGAGCGCGGCTTCTACCGGCACGGCGCCCTCGGCCGCTTCATCGGCGCAGCGCACAGGCTCGCGCGGGCCGCGGGCACCGACCTCCGGGGCTTTCTCGACTGTCCCGACATCGAGGCGCAGCGCACCTTCTTCTACGCCCATATCGGGCCGCTCTTCGAGGCGCCCGTGGTGCAGGCGCTGGCCCGGCGGCCGGCCGCGCTCTTCGGGCTGGGGATCCCGCCCGCGCAATATGCGCTTCTGGCAGGCGACGGAGACGGCGACGTGCTGCCGGTGCTGCGCCAGCGCCTGCACCGGCTGCTCTGCGACTTCCCCCTGCGCGAGAACTATTTCGCCTTCCAGGCCATTGCCCGACGCTATCCGCTGCCCGGCGAGGGCGCGCTGCCGCCCTATCTCGAGCCCACCGCCTTCGAGACGCTGCGCGACACCGCGGGCCGGGTGCAGATCGAGAACCGCAGCCTGACCGAGGCGCTCGCCGCCGAACCTGAGGAGAGCATCCACGGCTTCAACCTGCTCGATGCGCAGGACTGGATGACGGACGCGCAGCTCACCGCGCTCTGGGGCCAGGTGACGCGCACCGCGGCGCCGGGCGCGCGGGTGATCTTCCGCACCGGCGGGGCGGCCGACCTTCTGCCCGGCCGGGTGCCCGAGGAGATCCTCGGACGCTGGCGCGCCGATCGGGCGGCGGGACAGGCGGGCCTCGCCGCCGACCGCTCGGCGATCTACGGCGGCTTCCACCTCTACCGGCGGAGGGACGCATGACCGACGCCACCCATGCAGCGCTGATGGACGCAACCTACCGCCACCAGCGCCGGATCTACGATGTCACGCGGCGGCACTTCCTGCTCGGCAGGGACCGGCTGATCGCAGAGCTGGCCCCGCCCCACGGCGCCCGGGTGCTCGAGATCGCCTGCGGCACGGGGCGCAACCTCGACCTGATCGGCCGGCGCTGGCCCGGCTGCCGGCTCTCGGGGCTGGACATCTCGCAGGAGATGCTGTCTTCGGCCCGGGCCCGTCTCGGCCGGCGCGCGACGCTGGCCTTGGGCGACGCCACCCGGTTCGAGGCCCTGCCCCTCTTCGGCACCGACCGGTTCGAGCGGATCGTCCTCTCCTACGCGCTCTCGATGATCCCCGACTGGCGGGAAGCCCTGCGCGAGGCGGCGCGGCATCTCGTACCGGGGGGCCGGCTGCATGTCGTCGACTTCGGCGATCAGGCGGGCCTGCCCGGCTGGGCCCGCGCCGGCCTGCGCGGCTGGATCGGGCGCTTCCATGTCACTCCGCGCGACGATCTGGGCACGGCCCTGGGCGAGACGGCGCTCGGGATCGGAGGCTATGCCGAATACCGGTCCCTCAGCGGGGGATATGCGATCCTCGGCACGCTCACGCGCTGAGAAGGCCGCGGCCCCGCGCCTGACGCCTGTCTGCCCCGCCGAGGTCGCCGGAGTCGCGACTGGCGGCGGGACGGGGGATCCGGCGCGCTGAAAGCCGGAGTGGCGGCGCGGAGCCAGAGGGCCCGCCGCGGCAAGCCGGCGGCAGAGCCCGACAGACAGGTCAGGGATCGGGGGCGCACAGCGGACGGCCCGCCCGAGCGGCCCGAGAGAAGGCTCTCTGGCCCGACGGGCAAACTGTCCGGGATGTCTTGTCGGGAAATTGGTCGGAGCGAGAGGATTCGAACCTCCGACCCCCTGCTCCCGAAGCAGGTGCGCTACCAGGCTGCGCTACGCTCCGACCTTGGCGTGCGGATTATAGGGTCGCGCACACGAATGCAAGGGGGTCCGAACGCAATTCGCTACGGAGTGTCTCGCGTCTCGCGGCGGCGCAGAAGGCGCGGCATGAGACCCACTTCGGGCCGCAGGCGCGTCTGGCTCGCCGGACGGTTCTCCGACACGTTGCGGCGCGATTCGCGGCCCACGATATAGAGGCCGCTCGCGATGATGACCCCCGCCCCGACCCAGGTCCAGACGTCGGACCGCTCGCCGAAGATGAGCCAGCCGAAGATCGCGGCCCAGACCATCTGCGAATATTGCATCGGCGCCACGATCACGGCCTCGGCCATCCGGTAGGCGGTGATCGTGAGCAGCATGGCCACGAAGCTGAAGGCGGCGATGATGCCCATCATCCCCAGATGCTCGACCGGCATCGGGCGGTAGACGAAGGGCAGCGCCGCGCCGAGCACGAAGAAGTTCGCCACCATCGGATAGAGGAGCAGCACGACCGACCGCTCGTCCTGCCCGATCTTGCGCACGATGACGGAGCCCAGCGACGAGGTGACGGCCGCGAGCAGCGCCGCGGCATGTCCGAGGCTGAGCGGCTCCGCCCCCGGGCGCAGCACGATGAGCACGCCCACGAGGCCGGTCGCGATGGCCGCGCCCCGGTGGAGCCCAATGGTCTCGCCCAGGAGCGGGATGGCCAGCAGCGTGACAAGGAGCGGCATGGTGAAGAGGATGGCGTAGGTCTGCGCCAGCGGCAGCACCGAGAAGGCGTAGAAGGCGCAGAGGCCCGTCGTCACGATGCAGCAGGTGCGCAGCAGCACCCACCAGGGATGGCGGGGCCGAAGGTTCCCGTCCGCCCTGTCGCGCATCAGCATCATCGAGGCGAGCGGAAAGCCCAGAAGCGTCGCGAAGAAAAGGATCTGGACGGCGGTATAGTCGCGGCCCAGCACCTTCACCACGACATCGTGGGTCGCGTAGATCGCGAAGGCCAGCAGGGCAAGAAGCGCTCCGCGCGTGTTCGATTTGGCCACGGAAAGGACCGCCGCTCGCTTTGGTGAGGAACCTCGGCACCATTGCCCGGAACCCCGGCGAGTGCAAGCGACCGGACCGGAAAAAAGGTGGGGATCGGGTCTCTTATAGCCGGTCGGGCGCTGCCGGCATTTGCAGGGACGCCGGCCGCGCGAAAGCGGTTCCCGCCATCACGCAGGCCACCGGCCGGAAGGGGCTCCCATGTGCCACGGGCCGGACGGCTTCCCGTCGTCCCTCAGAGGGGCCGTGGCGCATCTGCCGCGGCGGTTGCCGCCCAGGCTGCCCGCCGACACGCAGGCCACCAGCGGGAAGGGGCTCCCATGAGCCACGGGCCGGACGGCTCTCCTGCCGTCGTCAGAGGGGCCGTGGCGCATCTGCCGCGGCGGTGCCGGTCCTGGCTCCCCGCGAAGGGGAAGGGGGCGGCGCGCCGCCCCCCTGCATCGTCAGAGGCTCGCATCCAGCGCCGCGAGGACCGCGTCGCCCATGCCCGAGGTCGAGACCGGCGTGCCGCCCTCGGGGCCCATGAGATCGGCGGTGCGCACACCGTCGGCCAGCACCGTCTCGACCGCCTTCTCGAGGCGGGTGGCTTCCTCGCCCATGTCGAAGGAATAGCGCAGCGCCATGGCGAAGCTCAGGATGCAGGCGATCGGGTTGGCCTTGCCCTGCCCCGCGATGTCGGGCGCCGAGCCGTGGACGGGCTCGTAGAGCGCCTTCGGCCGCCCGTTCGCCATCGGCGCACCCAGCGAGGCCGACGGCAGCATCCCGAGCGAGCCCGTCAGCATCGCCGCGCAGTCCGACAGGATGTCGCCGAAGAGGTTGTCGGTCACGATCACGTCGAACTGGCGCGGCCAGCGCACGAGCTGCATGGCACCGTTGTCGGCATACATGTGGCTGAGCTCGACATCGGGATATTCGTTGTCATGGACCCACTGCACCTCCTCGCGCCAGAGGATGCCGGATTCCATGACGTTGGCCTTCTCCATCGAGCAGACCCGGTTGTTGCGGCGGCGGGCCAGCTCGAAGGCCGAGCGCGCGACGCGGCGGATCTCCTCGGTCGTGTAGCGCTGGGTGTTGACGCCGAAGCGGCCGCCCTCGTTGTCGGGGAAGATCCCGCGCGGCTCGCCGAAATAGACGCCCGAGGTCAGCTCGCGCACGATCATGATGTCGAGCCCGGCGACGATCTCCCGCTTCAGGCTGGAGAAGTCGGCCAGCGCGTCGAAGCACTGCGCCGGACGCAGGTTGGCATAGAGGTCCATCTCCTTGCGCAGGCGCAGGAGCCCGCGCTCGGGCTTCACCGAGAAGTCGAGCACGTCGTATTTCGGCCCGCCCACGGCGCCGAGCAGCACCGCATCGACCTCCTGCGCCTTGGCCATCGTCTCATCGGCCAGCGGCTTGCCGTGCGCGTCATAGGCCGCGCCGCCGACGAGATCCTCGGAGACGTCGAAAGTCACGCCGCGCTTCTCGCCGAACCAGCCGATGATGCGTTTCACCTCGGCCATGACTTCGGGGCCGATGCCGTCGCCGGCGAGGATGAGGAGGGAGGGATTGGCCAAGATGCGCTCCTGCTATCACTGGGGTTTGCCGTGGCCTATGCGCTTCCCCTCGCCCGGTCAAGCCGAGGGCGGCCGCCCCCGCCGCCGGAAGGGACGCTAATGCAGATCCAGCTCCACCCAGACGGGGCGGTGGCGCGAGGCCTGAGCGGCCACGACCGCCAGAGGATCGCCCGGCGGCGGCCAGAGGACGCCCGATGCGGTGACATGGAGACTGCGCGCCGGCAGGATATAGTCGGTGCGCAGCAGCCCCGGTCCGCCGTCCGCACGGAAGTCGGCGGTGGCGCGGCTGCCGTCGGGCCCTTGGGGCGCGGGATCCTGCAATGCGGGATGGGCGAGCAGCGCCGCGATGGCGGCCCGCGGTCCGTCCCCCGCGAGGGGGTCGATGTTCGCCTTGCCCATGAGCAGCACCGGCCCCTCGGGCGCCGGGAACGGCAATCGCCCCTCGAGGAGCCGGGCCCAGAACAGGGCCTCGTCCCCCGCCCGGCGGCCGTTGCGGTCCTCGGGCCCGTCGAAGACCGGGGGCGTGGCGGACCAGAGGAGGAGCTTCAGCGCGGGGCCTCGGGCCCGGGGCAGCGGCACCTCCCAGGCCCCCACGGAGGCGAGCCGCTGCACCGCGCGCGCCTCGGGCGGCATCGGCGGCAGGTTCGCCTCCGGCAGGTCCGCCCAGAGCAGGGCCGAGAAGTCGCGCGGCGGGCCGAGCGGCAGGCGCGAGAGCAGCACCATGCCCCCCTGCCCGTCGAACCGGCCCCAGCCCTGCGCGTCTCCCGGCCCGCCGAGACGGCCGTCGCCGTCGAGATCGATCCCGGTCGGCCGCCCGGCATTGGGCCGCAGCGCCAGAAGATGGGGATAGAGATCGCCCGCCAGCGCGCGGGCCGCCAGAAGGTCCGCGTCGTAGTCCACCCCGGTGAGGAACAGCACATCGGCCTGAAGCGCCTCGATCATGCGCCGCACCGCGAGAACCTGCGGATCCTTCCCCCCGCGGATGTCCCGCAGAAGGAGCCCGGGGCCCGCCCGGTCGAGATCGACGTCACAGGTGGCGAAACGCAGCGTCTCGGCCATGGCGGCCAGGGGCAGGAGCAGGAGCAGGCAGAGGGCCGGAAGCGCCCTCAGACGGTCGCGGCGAGGGTCGGGGTGCCGATGGCCTCGCCCATCCGGCGCTTCTCGCGGATCATCTCGGCGATGCGGGCCATGCCCACGCCGCGCATGAGGAGGCTCGCCGGAAGGAATGCCCATGCCACCGTTACCCAGACCAGAGTCTGCGGCGAGGCAAGCGTCAGCGGATCGAGGCCGCTGGTGCCCACCTTCACCGCCATCGGGATCAGGAATGGCAGCAGGAACCCTAAGGCCACGTTAAAGCGCGCGTCCCGGAGCAGGCGCTGGACCACGTCGCCCCCTGCCGTCGCCTCGAAGGTCGGCAGGTTCACCCAGACGTTGAAGGCCACATTGCGCGAGGGCCAGCGGTTCAGCCGGATCACCGCGACGAACATCGCGACCGCGGCGGTGGCGATGAGATAGGCGATGCCGGCGGCATTCCGCAGGACGGCTGCCTGCTCGGGCGTGGCGCGGTCGGACAGCATGAGAGTCGCGAGCCGCACGGGGCTGTAGGCGAAATCCATCGCCGTTCCGACGGCCGCCGCCGCCTGGGCCGAAAGGGCCGTCAGGGCGGAGGGATCCGAGGCCTCGCGCTGCATCAGGGTGAGGGTCAGCACCATCACGAGCAGGAGCGCGAAGCGCAGCCGGTTGAACGGTGGGGCATCGCGGAACTCCACGAGACCCGGATAGGTCGCATTATATTCGACGAGGGTCAGGACGCCGCCGAAGAGGGCCGCGAGCGCCACCATCTGCTGACCGTCCGCCCCCACGCCCGGCAGCAGGACCGACGGCGTCGCCAGCAGGAGAACAACGAGAAATGCGCGCAGGAGCGCCCCGGAGAGCCTTGAAAACACGTTCCCCCCCCCCTCCCCCACGAGCCGCAGGCTCCACCGGGGCGACGGCTTCCCGCCTGGTGCGGCAGGGTTGCGGATGCCGTCCCACTGGCGCCTCCCCTCACCTTCCGATGCATGGAGACGTAGAGGAAGCTAACCTTTGTGAGGTATACACAGGGAAAAGGTCGGCATCCCTTTCCAAAAGACGGGATGAAAAAGGCCGCCCGAAGGCGGCCTTGCATCTCACGGTTGAGGAGCGGTCAGACCCAGGGCCTCAGGGTTGCAAGATCCCGCTCGAACCCGTCGATCGAGGCGGCCTTCTCGAGCGTCAGGCCGATATCGTCGAGGCCGTTCATCAGGCAGTGACGGCGGAACGAATCGACCTGGAACGGGAAGGACTGACCGTCCGAGGTCGTCACCGTCTGCGACTCGAGATCGACGGTCATCCGCGCGTTGGCGCCGCGGCGGGCATCCTCCATCAGCACCTCGACCACCTCGGGCGGCATGACGATGGGCAGGATGCCGTTCTTGAAGCAGTTGTTGTAGAAGATGTCGGCGAAGCTCGTCGAGATCACGCAGCGGATGCCGAAGTCGAGCAGCGCCCAGGGCGCATGTTCGCGCGACGAGCCGCAGCCGAAATTGTCGCCCGCGACGATGATCTGTGCATCGCGATAGGCCGGCTGGTTCAGAACGAACTCCGGGATCTCGCTTCCGTCGGGGTTGTAGCGCATCTCGTCGAACAGGTTCTTGCCGAGACCCGAGCGCTGGATCGTCTTCAGGAACTGCTTCGGGATGATCATGTCGGTGTCGATATTGACGAGCGGCATGGGGGCCGCGACGCCGGTCAGTTTGGTGAATTCTTGCATGGCTCAGGGATTTCCAGATTTTCTGAGGGCAAAGCCCATGGCGACGAGGGTGGCGCCCATGACGATCAGCTCGACCGCGACGAGCGTGCCGAGCAGCACGAGGCTCGCTTCCGGCAGTCGCAGCAGGATGAAGAGACCGAGACCGGCCGAGATCAGGCCGGAGAGCGCCATCAGCCAGAACATGACGGTGCCGCGCCAGGTGGCGAGGCTCAGCCCGAGCCGCACCACCCCCGAGACGAGGAAGAGCGCGCCCAGCATCAGCGTGAGCGACACCATTCCCGCCAGCGGGTTGGCCAGCATCCAGACCCCGGCGACGAGGCTGACGAGGCTGAAGAAGGCCGCGGCCCCGCGCGAGGGCATTCCCCGGTCGGAGAAGGCCGCCCAGAGCCCGAACGCCCCGCTCGCCACGAAGACACAGCCCGCAAGGACCGTGACCGCGAGCGAGACGGGCAGCGGGAAGGCCAGAGCGGCGATCCCGCCCAGAAGGGCGAGGATGCCAGAGACGATGAGCGAGCTCGTGCCTTTCATTCCGTCCTGTCCTGACTTGCTGCAAACCTGCGCGGGCGCGCCGTCCGGCGCGCCCGGCTGTCGTCACGCCGGCTCGGCCGGCGCCGTCATTAGGTCGCGCACGTCGGTCAGGTGACCGGTGATCGCCGCAGCGGCGGCCATTCCGGGGCTGACAAGATGGGTGCGGCCGTTGCGGCCCTGACGGCCCTCGAAGTTCCGGTTCGAGGTCGAGGCGCAGCGCTCGCCGGGGCTGAGCTGGTCGGGGTTCATCGCGAGGCACATCGAGCAGCCCGCGAGGCGCCATTCGAAGCCCGCGTCGATGAAGATCTGCGCCAGCCCCTCTTCCTCGGCCTGCGCGCGCACGAGGCCCGAGCCCGGCACGACCATGGCCCGCATCCCCGGAGCCACCTTCTTGCCCTTCAGGATCTCGGCCGCGGCCCGCAGATCCTCGATCCGGCCGTTGGTGCAGGAGCCGATGAAGACCGTGTCGATCTTGATGTCGGTGAGCTTCTGGCCGGGGGTCAGGCCCATATATTCAAGGCTGCGGCGCGCGGCCTCGACCTTGCCGCCGGTGAACTCCTCGGGCGAGGGCACGGTCGCGGTGATCGGCAGCACATCCTCGGGCGAGGTGCCCCAGGTCACGACCGGGGCGATATCCTCGCCGCGGATCGTCACGACCTTGTCGAACTGCGCGCCCTCGTCGGTGTAGAGCGTCTTCCAGTAGGCGAGCGCCGCCTCCCACGCCGCGCCCTTCGGCGCATGCGGACGGCCCATCACATAGGCGAAGGTCTTCTCGTCCGGTGCGATCAGGCCCGCGCGCGCGCCGCCCTCGATCGCCATGTTGCAGACCGTCATCCGGCCTTCCATCGACAGTTCGCGGATCGCCTGCCCGCAATATTCGATCACATAGCCGGTGCCGCCCGCGGTGCCGGTGAGGCCGATGACCGAGAGCGTGATGTCCTTGGCGGTAACGCCGGGGCGCAGGCTCCCGGTGATCTCCACCTTCATGTTCTTCGACTTCTTCTGGATCAGCGTCTGCGTGGCCAGCACATGCTCGACCTCGGAGGTGCCGATGCCGTGGGCCAGCGCGCCGAAGGCGCCGTGGGTGGCCGTGTGGCTGTCGCCGCAGACCACCGTCATGCCCGGCAGCGTCCAGCCCTGCTCGGGCCCGACGATATGGACGATCCCCTGCCGGATGTCCGACACGGGATAGTAGTTGATCCCGAAGTCGCGGGCATTCTTGTCGAGCGCCTCGACCTGGATGCGCGACTCTTCGTTGTCGATCTTCGTGTCGCGGCCTTCCGTCGTGGGGACGTTGTGGTCCGGCACGGCGATGGTCTTCTCGGGGGCGCGCACCTTGCGGCCCGTCATGCGCAGACCCTCGAAGGCCTGCGGGCTCGTCACCTCATGGACGAGGTGGCGGTCGATGTAGAGCAGGCAGGTGCCGTCTTCGGACTGGTGGACCACATGGTCGTCCCAGATCTTGTCATAGAGCGTTCTTGGAGCGGTCATGGCTCTCTCGCGATGGCTGTGGATTTTATGGGGGGAAGGCAGGCGAAAGCCGCACGCCGACTCAAAGTCGGGCGAGGATCGAGAGGCTGGCGCCGTAGAACCGCCAAGGCAGCCGGGCGCGATCGTCCATGTCGAAGATGCGTTCCATGACTGTGGCTTTTACGCTCGAATTCCCGGACAGGCAACAACGGCGTGAACCGCAACCGCCTGTCGGCGTTGAGCCCGGGCCTCGCAAGGAGCCGTCCGATGAATGGAGCCATCGATTACAAGGGATACGAACAGCCGGCCTACGAGCTCGAGTTCGCGGAAGCCGCGACCGAGATTCGCCGATACGGCCCCTATCTCGTGGCGGAAGTCACGATGGCAGGAGATCGCTCCACCGCCATCACCCGCGGCTTCCGCGTGCTCGCGCGCTACATCTTCGGCGGCAATGCCGAGAACCAGAGGCTCGAGATGACCGTGCCGGTCAGTCAGCTTCCCGCGGGCGAGGATCTCTGGACCGTGCGCTTCACCATGCCGGAGGTCCGGGGCGCCTCCGCCCTGCCCGCGCCCAGGGACAGCCGCATCCGCTTCGTGACGGTGCCGCCGTCGCGCCAGGCGGTGCGGCGCTTCTCGGGCTGGCCCACCGACCACGCGCTCCGGCGTCAGGCCGAGGGACTCGGGCACTGGATCGCGGAGCGGGGCCTGCACAAACGCGAAGGCCCCTACTTCCATTTCTACGACTCGCCGATGACCTTGCCCTGGCAACGGCGGAACGAGGTTGCCTTCGGCCTCGGCGAAGGCTAACGCAGGCCGCTGCCCGCATTGAGATTGCGGGCCGGTGATGTTACCTTGAGGGAACAGCCCGGCGCCGGGGCTTGTCGGCGCGCCACACGGGAGGACGACCCTGTCACATTCTGACCCCGCGACCGGACTTCCGGTCGGGCAACGGCCGGCTCGGACGAGCACCGCACACGACCCCGCCAATGACCCCTCCAGCGAGGAGCTGCTGCAGGCCGTGCTCGCCTCGCTCGATGACGACAAGGCCGAGGATATCGTGCAGATCGATCTGCGCGGCCGCTCGGACATGGCCGATTACATGGTCATCTGCTCGGGCCGCTCGTCGCGTCAGGTTGCCGCCATCTCGGAAAAGCTGATGGACCGGGTGAAGCAGCAATTCGGGCGGCTCTCGAAGGTCGAAGGCAAGGAAACCGGGGACTGGGTGCTGATCGACACGGGCGACGTGATCGTGCATGTCTTCCGCCCCGAGGTGCGCGAGTTCTACCAGCTCGAGAAGATGTGGATGCCGGGCGGCGCTCAGGGCCTCTCGCGCGGCTGATGAAGCTGCAGCTCTGCGCCGTGGGGCGGCTGCGCAGCGGCCCCGAACGGGATCTGGTGGAGGATTACCTCGCGAGGTTCGAACGGACGGGCAGGCCGCTGGGCCTGCCGCCCGTGCAGATCCTTGAGCTCGAGGATCGCAAGGGCGGCGGCATGGAGGCCGAGGCCGACCTGATCTCGAAGGCCGTGGCGCCGGGGGCTACGCTCGTCATCCTCGACGAACGCGGCCGCACCCTCTCCTCTCCCGAATTCGCCGATCATCTGGCGCACTGGCGCGATAGCGGCCGCGACGTGGCGCTGGCCATCGGTGGCGCGGACGGGCTCGCGCCCCGGCTGCGCGATCGGGCCGATCTCGCGATTTCGCTGGGGCGCATGGTCTGGCCGCACATGCTGGTGCGCGTGATGCTGGCCGAGCAGCTCTACCGCGCGGCCACCATCCTCGCAGGCTCTCCCTACCACCGCGTCTGAGGCGCGGGCAGAGCCCGACGCCGCCGCTCGAGCGGCCCCCGCTCCGCCCGCACCGGCTTGTGCGCCGCCGCGGCTTCGGCTACCCCCGCCCCATGCCAGACCTCTATGCCTATACCGATGGTGCCTGCAGCGGAAATCCCGGCCCGGGAGGCTGGGGCGTGCTGATGCTCGCGCGCGAGGGCGAGGCGGTGGTCAAGGAGCGCACGCTGCAAGGCGGCGAGGCGCTCACCACCAACAACCGGATGGAGCTGATGGCCGCCATCTCGGCCCTCGAGGCGCTGACGCGGCCGACCGAGATCACCATCGTCACCGACAGCGCCTATGTGAAGAACGGCGTGACGACCTGGATCCACGGCTGGAAGCGCAACGGCTGGAAGACCGCCGAGAAGAAGCCGGTGAAGAACGCCGAACTCTGGGAGAGGCTCGACGCGGCCCAGCAGCGGCACAAGGTCGTCTGGCGCTGGATCAAGGGGCATGCCGGCCACGCCGAGAACGAGCGCGCGGACGAGCTGGCGCGCGCGGGCATGGCCCCCTTCAAGACGCGCTAGTTTTCGAGCTTTCGTTCGGTTACAATGGCCGCATGGCCCGACCCCGCACGCTTCCCGATGCCGATGTTCATGCCTCCATTTGCCAGATGCTGGCGGGCGGCGGCGAGCGCGCTGTGTCCTTCGGCACCGTGTCGCGCGCGACGGGACTGGCCGCGGCGACGCTCGCGGGCCGGTTCGGCACCCGCGACGGCATGATGCTGGCGGCACTGGGCCATTTCTGGGACGGGCTCGACGCGGCGACCGACGCCGCCGCAACCGAGACGAAGGCGCCCGCCTTCCTCAAGGCGCTCGGCGAGGCGGCCGTGCCGCAGATCGTGGCGCTCTCGCTCACCCTGCCCGAGATGCGCCCGCGGGCCGAGGCCTGGCGGCGCAGCGTCGAGGAGGCGCTGGCCCTGCGCCTCGGCAAGACCGAGCCCGCCCTGATGATGTTCGCGCTCTGGCAGGGCCAGCGGCTCTGGCAGGCGGCGGGCGGCCGCGGCTTCAAGCTGAAGGAAGCGACGCGGCGCCTCGGCACCTCCGGCTGACCCGTCCCGCAGGCCGGCGCGGCTCCCGCCCCGGGCGGTCCCGTCGCGCGGCGGTGCCCCGGGACGCGCACCGTGCTCTGCGACGGAAAGTAGCAGACGGGTCGTCTTTGCAAGCCGCCTTTCAGTGGCAGAAATAGCGGCTATCCGCCGGTCGCGGCGCCGTTACCACTTTGATATATTCTGTTAACCACGCGTTAAAACATTCGGCCCAAAGGTAAGACAAGTTCTCGGCAAAATCGAAGGAAGCCAGAATGCACGTCCTGATCGTGGAGACTCGCGCGGAGCTTGCCAGCCAATGGGCGGAGCGGCTGCGCAAGGACGGCATCACCGTCCACATCACCCACAGCCAGGAATGTGCGGTGCGCGTGCTCTGCGCCCACCGGATTCAGGTCGTGATGCTGGACCTGATGCTCGACGAGGGCTCTGCCCTGGCCGTGGCCGATTTCGCGGCCTTCCGGCAGCCCTGGGCCAAGGTCATGTTCCTGACCGATACCGCCGTCTTTTCGGACGGGTCCATCTTCACCCATTGTCAGAATGCCTGTGGCTACTTTGCCATCTCGACTCCGGTCAGCGATCTTGCGACCATCGTGGAGCATTACGTTCACGCGGCCTGAGCCGCGCAGCATTCGTAACGTCCGCACCCAATCTTACGAAATATTCTTTCAGGTAGCTTGATTTTTCGCCACATGACACCAGACTCGGTTTTGAGCACCAGGGAGTCGTTCATGCTCGAATATCTGCCTCAGGAAATCAGGGACGGTCTCGCTGCCGCGCGGAAGGCCGAAATGAAGCGCAAGTCACGGCTCCGCGTCCGTTTCGGAGGGACCGAGGTGCCGGTGCTGCGGCTGTGGGACGGGGGCTTCGCCCTCGACGCCGATCAGATCCGCAGCCTGCGCGGCCTCGTCAATCTCTTCGACGGCGAGCGGCTGGTCTGCCAGTGCCTCATCGTCTGCGCCGTGGTGGACGGCGGCGAGCTCATCTGCGAGTTCAAGCGCGCCACGGCCCCCACCGACCGGCCGCCGCTCGATTTTTGGCTCGAGAAGGAGCCCCCGGCCGGCTATCTGCCGGGAGCCTGAGATCCGCCTATTGCAGATCGGAGAAGGCGCGCGCGATCCTGTCGAGCGCCTCTTCGACCTGCGCCCGCGGCGCGGCGATGTTGAACCGCAGAAAGCTCTCGCCGCCCGCCCCGAAGGTGGCCCCGTGGTTGGCCGCGATCAGCGCGTCGGACTGCACGCGGCGATGGATCTCCTCGGTGCTCATGCCGGTGCCTGAAAAATCCACCCAGGACAGATAGGTGGCCTCCAGCTTCATCGAGCGCAGGCCCGGGATCGCGTTGATCCCCGCGTCGAACAAGGTGCGGTTGCCGTCGAGATAGGCCATCAGCCCGTCGACCCAGTCGGCCCCCTCGGGCGAATAGCCCGCCGTCACCATGAACAGACCGAAGGAGTTGGGCGAGATGCCGAGCGCCGCCATCCGCCCGGCGAAGGCGGCCCGCAGCGCCGGGTTCGGGACGATGACATTGCCGCAATGGGCGCCCGCAATGTTGAAGGTCTTGGTGCCCGCGGTCAGCATCACCAGCCGGTTCAGGATCTCGGGCGCGGCGAGCGGCATCACCGTATGGCGCTGGCCCGGATAGACGAGGTCGTGGTGGATCTCGTCCGACACGAGGATCAGGTCGTGGCGCACGCAGAAATCGGCCACCCGACGCAGCTCTTCCACGCTCCAGACCCGGCCGCCCGGATTGTGCGGCGAGCAGAGGATCAGCATCCGCTCGCGCCCGGAAAGCTGGGCCTCCCAGGCGTCGAAGTCCATGACATATCGGCCGTCCTCCTCGGCGAGACGGCATTCCACCACCTCGCGTCCGGCGGCCCGGATCACCCGCGCGAAGGCATGGTAGACCGGCGTCATGAGCACCACCCCGTCGCCCGGCTGCGTGAAGGCATCGACGCAGAGCGCGGTGCCGTTCACCAGCCCATGCACGGTGAAAATCCATTCCGGAGCGACGTCCCAGCCGTGCCGATGCTCCATCCACCAGCGGATCGCGCCGAGATAGGCGCGGTCGTCGCCGAAATAGCCGTAGAGTCCGTGCGCGGTCATGTTCTCGAGCGCCTTCTGGATCGCCGCCGGTGGGCGGAACTCCATGTCGGCCACCCACATGGCGATGCCGGTGTCGGCCGGCACGCCGTAGAGGGTCTCCATCATGTCCCACTTCACCGAGTGGGAGCCGCGGCGGTCGATGCGCTCGTCGAAATCCATGGTCGCTCCTGTTTGCGCGCGAGCGTAGCGGACGCTCCGGCAGGTGCAAGGGTGGCGCGCCCGCCGCGTGCGAAGGCGTGCCGCAGCCCGCACGCGCCCGGACCATTGCGCGAAGGCCCGGCAGGTCGTAAATCACGGCCATGATACGCCCCATCCTGATCCACCCGGACCCGCGCCTGAAGAAGATCTGCGACCCTGTCGGCCAGATCACCGACGACCTGCGCCGTCTGGCCGATGACATGCTGGCCACGATGTATGACGCGCCGGGGATCGGCCTCGCCGCGCCGCAGGTGGGGGTGACGCGGCGGCTGATCGTGCTCGACTGCAACAAGGAGAGCGACGGCGCCCGGCGCCCGGTCGCCATGGTCAACCCCGAGGTCGTCTGGCGCTCGGAGGATGTCTCGACCTACGAGGAAGGCTGCCTCTCGCTGCCCAACGTCTTCGCCGAAGTGGAGCGCCCGGCCGAGGTGAAGGTCCGCTGGACCGGCCTCGACGGCCGCGAGGAGGAGGAGCAGTTCGCCGGCCTCTGGGCCACCTGCGTGCAGCACGAGATCGACCATCTCGACGGCAAACTCTTCATCGACTATCTGCGCCCGCTCAAGCGGCAGATGATCACGCGCAAGATGGAGAAGTTCAAGCGCGCCCAGGCCTCGGGCATGGTGCAGAAGGCCTGATGGCGGTCCTGCCGATCCTGCGCTGGCCCGACCCGCGCCTGTCGCAGGCCTGCGCGCCGGCCGAGCCCGGCCCGGCGCTCGAGGCGCTCGCCTCCGACATGCTGGCCACGATGTATCACGCCGAAGGCCGGGGCCTCGCCGCGCCGCAGGTGGGCCACATGGTCCGGCTCTTCGTGATGGACACGCTCTGGAAGGAGGCCCCGGCCGCGCCGCAGGTCTTCGTCAATCCCGAGATCCTCTGGATGGCCGAGGAGCGGGTGGAGGGCCCCGAGGGCTGCCTCTCGATCCCCGGCGCCCGTCCGCTCGTGGCCCGCGCGCCCGAGATCCGGCTGCGCTGGACAAGCCTCTTCGGCGCCGAGCAGGAGGCGCTCCTCACCGGCATCGACGCCATCTGCGCCCAGCACGAGATCGACCATCTGGACGGGATCGTGACCCTCGACCGCCTCTCGCCCGCCGCGCGCGACGAGGCCCTGCGGGAGATGGAGACATGATCCGCCCCTTCGTGATGTATCCCGACAAGCGGCTGAAGACGGTGGCCGCCCCCGTCGCGGCCATTACCGACGAGATCCGCGCGATCTGGACCGACATGATCGAGACGATGGATGCGATGCCGGGCTACGGGCTGGCCGCGCCGCAGATCGGCGTGATGCTGCGCCTTGCGGTGGTGGATTGCTCGGAGAGCCGCGGCAAGGCCATCCGGCTCGCGAACCCCGAGATCCTCCATGCCTCGGTCCAGTTCCGCGAGCATGAGGAGGGCAGCCCCAACCTGCCCGGCGCGAGTGCAGTCATTTCGCGCCCCCGCGCGGTCACGGTGCGGTTCCTGAACGAGGCGGGCGAGATCGAGGAGCGCGATTTCGTCGACATCTGGGCCACCTCGGTGCAGCACCAGATCGACCATCTGGACGGCAGGCTCTACATCGACCGCCTCTCGCCCCTGAAGCGCAAGATGGTGGTGGCGAAGTCCGAGAAATACCTGCGCCGGGTGGGCTGAGCCATGCGCCTGATCTTCATGGGCTCGCCCGACTTCTCCGTGCCGGTGCTCGAGGCGCTCCATGCGCATCACGAGGTGGTCTGCGTCTATTGCCAGCCGCCCCGCCCCGCGGGCCGCGGCAAGAAGGACCGCCCCACCCCGGTGCAGACCCGCGCCGAGGAGCTGGGCCTGCCGGTCCGCCATCCGACCTCGCTGCGCACGCCCGAGGCGCAGGCCGAGTTCGCGGCCCTCGGGGCCGAGGCGGCAGTAGTGGTGGCCTACGGTCTCATCCTGCCCCAGCCGATCCTCGATGCGCCCGAGCGGGGCTGCCTCAACATCCATGCCTCGCTCCTGCCGCGCTGGCGCGGGGCGGCCCCGATCCACCGGGCGATCCTCGCGGGCGACGCCGAGACCGGCATCTGCATCATGCAGATGGAGGCCGGACTCGATACCGGCCCCGTGCTGATGTGCGAGAAGACCCATATCGGCCCCGAGGAGACGGTGCAGGATCTGCATGACCGGCTGTCCGACATGGGCGCGCGGCTGATCCTCGGCGCGCTCGGGGCGCTCGACGATCTGGTGCCCCGCCCGCAGCCCGACGCGGGCGTGACCTATGCCGAGAAGATCGCGAAGGCCGAGGCCGGCATCGACTGGACCCGCCCGGCCGCCGAGATCGACCGGCAGATCCGCGGCCTCTCGCCCTTCCCCGGCGCCTGGACGCTTCTGAACGGCGAGCGCGTGAAGCTCCTGCGCTGCCGGCTGGCCGAGGGGCAGGGCGCACCCGGCGCGGTGCTCGATGGGCTCACCATCGCCTGCGGCACCGGCGCCGTCGAGATCACGCTCGCGCAGCGCGAGGGCAAGCGGCCGATGGAGCAGGAGGAGTTCCTGCGGGGCTTCCCCCTGCCCGAGGGCAGCCGCGCCCACACGCCCTGAGCCTCACATCCCATAGGCGCGGCGCGAGCCTCGGCCTCATCGTCCCCACCCGCGCAGGCTGACGCTGCCGTCCCCGCGATCCCGAGCCTTCGGAGAGACGGGCCTCAGGCCACCAGCGCCTCGGCCCGCTTGAGATCGACCGAGACCAGCTGGCTCACCCCCTGCTCGGCCATGGTCACGCCGAACAGCCGGTCCATCCGCGCCATCGTCACCGCATGGTGGGTGATGATGAGGAAGCGCGTCTCGGTGCGCCGGGTCATCTCGTCCAGAAGGTCGCAGAAGCGGGTGACGTTCGCATCGTCGAGCGGCGCATCCACCTCGTCCAGCACGCAGATCGGCGCGGGGTTCGCGAGGAAGACCGCGAAGATCAGCGCCAGCGCCGTCAGCGTCTGCTCGCCCCCCGAGAGCAGCGAGAGCGTCGAGAGCTTCTTGCCCGGCGGCTGGCACATGATCTCGAGCCCCGCTTCCAGCGGATCGTCGCTCTCGACCATCACGAGCCGCGCCTCGCCGCCGCCGAAGAGATGGGTGAAGAGCGTGCCGAAGCTCGCATTCACCTGCTCGAAGGCGGTGAGAAGCCGCTCGCGCCCCTCGCGGTTCAGGCCCTGGATGCCCGCGCGCAGCTTCTTGACCGCCTCCTCGAGGTCGGTCTTCTCGGCCTTCAGCGTGTCATGCTCGGTCTGGACCGCCTGCGCATCCTCCTCGGCGCGCAGGTTCACCGCCCCCAGCGCCTCGCGCTGCCGCTTGAGCCGGCCGACATCGGTCTCGAGCGCCTCGACCGTGGGGATCCGCTCGGGATCGACCGCCAAGGCCTCGAGCAGCTGCTGCGGCGTCCGCTCCGTCTCCTCACGGATCCGCTCGGCCGCCAGTTGCAGCGCCTCGGTCGCGGCATCGGC
>NZ_MABH01000121.1 GCF_001720585.1 Cereibacter johrii
CAGAGCCGGGCGCGGCGCCAGGCGCCCGGCGGCTGGCCCGTCACCTGGCGGAAGACGCGCGTCAGATGCGCCTGATCGCTGAAGCCCAGCCGGTCGGCGATCTCGGCCACGCTGAGGTTCTCCTCGAGGAGGCTCTGTGCCAGCTCGACCCGCTGGCGCAGCTGCCATTGGAGCGGCGTGACCCCGGTCGTGTCCCGGAAGAGCCGGGTGAACCAGCTCTCCGACAGGCCCACCACCTGCGCCATCTCGGCCACCGACTGGCCGCGTCCGCCTCCTGCCCGGAAGGCGCGCTCGAGCTTGCGGATCTGGCCCTGCGTCAGCCGGGTGCGGCTCATGGCCTCCTCTCCCGACGCAAGATCGAGAAGCCCGGTGGCAAGGCTCGCGGCCAGCGTCTCCGCATGGATCCGATGGTGCGCGGGCGCGACGGTCTCCTCCACCAGAAGCTCCGCCAGTGTCAGAAGGGAACGCGTCGCCTCGCTCTCGACCGGACGGGCCAGCACGTCGAGCGCCGCGGACCGCCCGAGGGCCGGGGTCAGCATCTTCAGCAGCCGGTCGCGGTGCAGATGCAGGTCGAGATGGGCAAAGCTGTGGTCGCTGGTGAAATGGGTCCACATCGGCAGTCCGGCCGGCACATAGAGCACGCGCGGCAGCGCCCGTCCCTGATAGGCCCGGCCGCTCGATTCGTTCGACAGCCGGATCGAGGAGACCTCGTCGAGAAAGATCATGATCCGGGGATGCTGCGAGAGATAATAGCCCCGCCCGCCCCGCAAGCCGCGCGCCTGCCAGAAGACGCTGGTCGCGCCCTCCATCCGGCGCCACCGCACCGGCGCGGTGCGATCGATCCCGTCCGTCTGTCCGATGAAGTCGCTGTGAAAGCTCATCCAGCTCCGGGCTCCCGGTCATAGTGACATGAGGATGCTGGCTGGCAGGACGGGAGCGTCCGGATGGCTGCGCGGGCGCAAGGGCCCTCGCGGGCCGGGCAGACGCCGTCCCGCAGGAGACACCTGCCGCAAGAGGAGAGGGGACGTCAAGCCGCCCGAAAGCCGGCCGCGCGCGGCGCGCAAGGCACCGCCCAAGGGAGGGCCGTCCGTTTCGGGGCCGCCCGCAAGGGGGAGCGGAAACGGGGTCCCCGCGGCCATACGGAGACCCCCAGGGCTGCCGCCCCGGCCGCAAATCACCGAGGCCGCAGATCCTCCCTGTTGGAAAGCCAAACCACATTCCGGTCTCGATAAAAAGACCATCCTGCGATCGAAGCTGCGAGATTCCGACGCTGGCCGCGATCCCCTTTCCCCTAAGGCCCCCGCGCCCGCGATCCCGGTTGAAAAAGACCTTCACCTCGCAGGTCCGGGCAAAGTCGGCAGCGCCCGCAAGCAGGCGCGGCTCCCCGATCAGCCCGTGCCCGCGCGAATCGGAGGCGGCATCCAGCAGCCTTCCGGAGGCCGGATCTGCCTGCCCCTCACCCGGAGCGACGGCCCTGCTTGGAAGGCAGCCGTCCCCTCTTTGCGCGCGGCAAGCCTGCGGACCTTCCGATGCGCCATGAGAAACTCCTGCGACGGACCGAGGTGCGGGAAGGCTTGTGCCCTGCGGCGGAGGCGTCTCTGGTTAAGGCGACGGCAGATGCCCTTGCCCTGCCCCGCCCCCCGGCGCAGGCCCCGATCCGGCGCCTGAAAACCCGTCAGATACCGTCGGCCCCTGTCCGGCCCACCCGGAGGAGACCCCATGACCGACACGGCCGAGCCGCCCGTCAGCCGTTTTCCCGTTCCGCGCCTTTCGGATCTGCCCGAGGACATCCGCAGCCGCATCGAGGCCGTGCAGGAGAAGTCGGACTTCGTTCCCAACGTCTTCCTCACGCTCGCCCACCGCCCCGACGAGTTCCGCGCCTTCTTCGCCTACCACGACGCGCTGATGGACCGGCCCGGCGCCCTGAGCAAGGCCGAGCGCGAGATGATCGTCGTGGCCCCCTCGACCGCGAACCAGTGCCAGTATTGCGTGATCGCCCACGGGGCGATCCTGCGCATCCGAGCCAAGAATCCGCTCCTGGCCGATCAGGTGGCGATCAACGACCGCAAGGCCGACATCACCCCGCGCCAGAAGGCCATGCTCGACTTCGCCATGAAGGTCTCGGCCCGCGCGCACGAGGTGGCAGAGGCGGATTTCGAGGTCCTGAAGCAGCAGGGGTTCGAGGAGGAGGACATCTGGGACATCGCCGCCATCTCGGCCTTCTTCGGCATGTCGAACCGGCTGGCCAATGTCGCCAGCATGCGCCCGAACGCCGAATTCTACACGATGGGGCGCTGAGCGTGGCCTTGGGCCACCAGCAGAGGCTGCCCGAGGCGCGCTGAGCATCGGGAGGGGCGGCGGCGGATGCCGTCGCCGGTCTTTCCGACAGAGGTCCGTTTACCGTTCGTTCAAGTTCCGCGCGCAAGATTGCCGCCGGACCCTGACGCTTCCGGCCGCCGGAGGTGCAGAGGCCCGCGCCTGCCCCGCACGCCCGCCGCTCAGTTCACTCGTTTGGTTCGGACCATGATGCTTTCCCTCAAGGCCAAGACGGCCCTCATTTTCGGCCTCGTAATGGCGGGGGTTGCGATCACTGTGGCGCTCGCCATCGGCGGTCTCAACCAGGTGACAGGAAATCTCACGCGATTGACCCGGCAGGAGCTTCTGGCGCTCGAGGCGGCGCATGAGTTCGCCCTGTCGCAAAGCCGGGCCGAGGCGCTGGTGGCCAGATATGCGCTGGCGCTCTCCGGGGGCGGCAAGCTCTACGGCCTCGACCGGCGATTGCAGCGGCTGGAAGAGGATCTGGCGGCTGCGCTCCACGGCCAGCGGCAGGCCGTGGCAGACCTGCAGACGCACGCGACGTCGCAGGCCGACGCCGCCAATATCTCGGTCTTGGAGAGCTACCGCTCGCTGGTGGAAGCCGCCTCGAAGACAAGCCTCCGGCGGGCTGCGGCCGGCGATCCGGCGGGGGCTCAGACGGCGCTGGCCGACCCGTCTCTGCTCATGGCCCGCGCCGCGGGGGAGCAGGCGCTTGCCGACATCACCCGCAGGCAGTGGGACACCGTGGGTCAAACCGCCGCCCGGACGGCGGACCTTGCCGTCAGTCGACGCTGGATCATGCTGATCGTCATCGTCGGCGTCTGTGCCACCGCCGGCACACTCGCGGTCTGGGTCGTGATCTCGATCGGGCGCGGTTTGTCCAGCGCGCTGGCGCTGTCGAGCCGCCTGGCCGAGGGCGATCTCAGCGCCACCGCGCCCATCACCGGGCGGGATGAGGTGGCCCACCTCCTGCAGTCGAACAATGATGTGGTCCTCCAGCTGCGCACGGTCGTCGAGGCCGTGACCGCCTCGTCAGGCGCCCTGACGGGCCTGAGCGCCCGGGTTGCGGCCACGTCCGAGCAGATATCGGTGAATGCCATGGAGCAGATCTCGGCCACGGGTGACGCCGCTTCCGCGGTGACAGGCATCAAGAGCAGCCTCGAACAGTCGGTCGAGCGCGCCGCCGCCTGCGAGACCGTGGCGGCGCGCGCCGCGCAGGATGCGCGCGCCTCGGAAAAGGTCGTGGGAGAGGCGCTCCGCTCCATGAAGAAGATCGCGGAACATATTCTTGTCATGCAGGAAATCGCGCGGCAGACCGATCTCCTCGCCCTGAATGCGGCGGTCGAGGCCGCCCGCGCGGGCGAGCGGGGCCGGGGCTTTGCGGTGGTGGCCAGCGAGGTGCGCAAGCTGGCTGAACGCAGCCAGGACGCGGCCAAGGAAGTCTCGACCCTCTCCCACTCGACGTCGCAGGCGGCCGTGGCGGCGGGCGATATCATCGGGCGTCTCATCCCGGATATCGAACTCACCTCCACGCTCACGACCGAGATCGCATCCGTGGCACGCGCCCTGAGCGGCGAGATCGGGACGGTGACCAGTTCGATCGACACGCTCGACGCGCTCAGCAAGCAGAATTCCTCCGTATCGGACGAACTCTGGAGCGGATCCGCAGACCTCTCCAGCCAGGCCGAGATCCTCGCAACCGCGATCCGCTACTTCAACGCCTCGGACAAGAGTGGCGCTTCGGACGAGCCCGACGAGGAGCCGCAGGCCGCGGCAGCATGAAGACCCTCAGGCACCCTGGCGTCCGAAGGCATATCCGCAGCGGCGAACACGGAAGCGATGGCAAGGGAATGGATCTAGCGTCAGCACACACCACTGCCGAGACCCGGGGCGCGACCGCCGCCTCCGCCTGTCGATCCGGTTCGTTGGAGTTCGGCCAGCAGTCCTTCCCGCGCGAAGGCGCGGCGCCGCTCCGCGCCTCGTGCCGATTGGTCAGCAGGCGCAGCGCCGCCATACCCGGACAGCCCGATCTCTTCATCGACCTCTGGGGGCGCAAGAGGGGCGGCTTCGTGATCGCCCACAGCTTGCTCGGCGGGTCCGGGACGGGAAAGACTGCCACGGGCGCAAGAGACCTCGAGGAAGCCATGTCCGCGATCGAGGCCTATTGCCGGACGCTCTCGACCGGTCCTGCCGGCCATCCACTCAGTCCGGAGGCCTGCGCGGCCGATCTGGCGGAGGCCATCATCGAGTTTGCCCGCTTCCGCGACAGGCGGCGGATCTTCCTCGTTCTGGCCGGGGAGGCTCTCGACGATTGGCAGGCCTATCCTGCCTGCAGGCCGCACGCTCCATCTTGAAGAGGACTTTCATGGAAGAGCCGAACCACTTCAGGCACCGCAGCAGCAACGTCCGGGCAAAGGCCCGCGCGCAGCTGGCGGAGATCAGGCGCAGCAGGCTTGCGCGGCGGGCGGAGGCCGCCTCCACAGGCGCTGCAGGCGAAGCGGCCGCTGCGTCAGCACCCCGGAGCGACTCCCTGCCGGGTCTGCCTCCCGGTGACGCGGGGGCGCCTGAGGCACGGGATGCTCCGGCAGGTGCGGGGGAAGCCCCTCTTCCGGCAGCGCTCGAAGATCAACATGACCCCGTGGCCTCATCCCCGAAGTCTTCGACCACCAGCACCACATCGGCGCTCAAGGCCGCGTGCACCGCTGGAACCGGCCCGGCTGCGGCGGACAGCGATCTCTTCGCGCTTCCGGGCGCGGGCGTCGGTCTCGTCTGGATGCTGAACACGGCCGGTGTCCGGACCCTCCGGGATCTTGCGGACGCCGATGGGCCTCAGCTCACGCGCGATCTCGGCCTCATCGGTCAGATCATGGATGTCGGGGACTGGATCGCCTTCGCGCGCAGGGCCTGCGGGCAGCCGACGCGCCAGCCCGATGTCATTCCCTGAGGGCGCCAAGGGGCAGGCATGACATCGTCATGTGCGCAAAGCGCCAGTCAGACGCCGGGGTCAATTGTGCCGTCAGAGGAAGACCACGTCCGAGGAACAAGGTCCTGCGCATCTACGGATCCCCGGCCTGCCCCCGCCTGCCGCGCCACGCGACGGGGGCACAGCTTGCGCGCGAGAGGTCGGTCAGGCAAGCTCGATCCATGCCGGAGCGTGATCGCTCGCCTTCTCCCAGCCGCGGACATGCCGATCGACCCCGGCCCCCTTCAGCCGGGGCAGAAGGGACGGGCTCAACAGCAGATGGTCGAGCCGCAGACCGGCATCGCGCTCCCAGGCGTTCCGGAGATAATCCCAGAAGGTGTAGATCCGATCCTCGGGATGCAGATGCCGGATGGCGTCGGTCCATCCCTGCGCGAGGAGCCTGACGAAGGCCGCCCGCACTTCGGGCCGGAAGAGCGCATCCTCGCGCCAGCGCTCGGGACGGTAGACGTCGAGATCGGTCGGCATCACGTTGAAGTCTCCGGCGAGAACGACCGGCACGTCGTGGCGAAGGAGCTCCTCGGCATGGTCGAGAAGATGATCGAACCAGCCGAGCTTGGCGGCAAATTTCGGGCCCGGGGCCGGATTGCCGTTCGGCAGATAGAGGCAGCCCACAAGAACGCCCTGCACCGCCGCCTCGATATAACGGCTCTGGCCGTCCTTGACGCCCGGCAGATCCTGCCGCGTCTGCACCGGCTCGGCACCGCGCGCGAGGATCGCCACGCCGTTCCAGCTCTTCTGCCCGTGCCAGACCGCTCCGTAACCCGCGGCTTCCAGCGCGGCGGCCGGAAAGCGCGCGGGGGCAGCCTTCAATTCCTGCAGGCAGACAACATCGGGGCGCGCCTCCTTGAGCCAGCGCAGCAGCACCGGAAGCCGGCCGTTCACCCCGTTCACGTTGAAGGTCGCGATCCTCATGTTTCGGACGTAGCGCCCGCAGGACGGGAGTCCGCAGGAATGTGCGCCCCGGTCCGGGCAATCCGCATCGCGGCAGGATCCGCAGCGGCGGGATCTCCGGGCTGCACAGGGCCGGCAGACGCTTTGCTATCGCGTCTGCTTCGGCCCGCCGCCCGCCCGTCGCCACCCCTCTCGGGGATGCCTCCGGGCCTCCTGCGGTTGATCCTGCCGGGGCGGATGGGTCAGGATAGGCGTCGGTCGGCGAAGCGCGGGCCACGGCAGGCAGGGAGAATGGAATGCGCAGCCTCATCGTCGGGGCCTCCGGCGGGGTCGGAGCCGCGCTGCTGGCAGCCTGCGGCGAGGGAGCGGTGGGCCTGTCGCGGCGGGATCACGGCCTCGACGTGACGGACGAGGTCGCGGTGGAACGGCTGCTCGCCGCCCTCGAGCCGCCCTTCGACCGGGTGATCGTGGCCACGGGCGCGCTGGAGATCGGCGGCGTTCCGCCCGAAAAGACCCTGCGCGCGCTCGACCCGGCGAACCTCGCGCGTCACTTCGCCCTCAATGCGATCGGCCCGGCGCTGGTGCTGAAGCACGCGCTGCGCCTGCTGCCGCGCGATCGACCGGCGCGGTTCGCGGCGCTCTCGGCGCGGGTGGGCTCCATCGGCGACAACCGGCTGGGCGGCTGGGTCGCCTATCGCGCGGCCAAGGCGGCGCTCAACCAGCTCGTCCATACAGCCGCGATCGAGATCGCGCGCAGCCATCCGCAGGCGGTGGTGGTGGCGCTGCATCCGGGGACGGTCGAGACCGGCCTGACGGCGCGCTACAGCGCGACCCATCCTGTCGTGACGCCGGAACGGGCGGCGCTCAATCTGCTCTCGACGCTCGACAGGCTCGGGCCCGAGCAGTCGGGAGGCTTCTTCGACGCCACCGGGGCGCGGGTGCCATGGTAGGCGTGGATGCGGTGTGCCGGTTCCAGACGGGGCGCGGCTGTCGTGGGGCTATGCCCGATGAAGGCGCGGGATCGTGGCCCTGAGCGGGTGAGCCGCTCGCCCGTGCCGGCCTTCCGGCGCTGCTCCAGAGGCTTGCCCGTGGGCGGACCCTCGCGGGGTGACCCATTGTCTCCGGGCGGTCCGGCCCCGCTGCCCGCGACGGATCCGGGGTCCCGCCGGCTGCGCATCCTGTCCGGCAGATCCTGAGCCTGCCCACGCGCGCGGGCAGCCGGGGCGGTCTTCTCGTCCGCGAGGCTTGTCCGACCCGGCCTTAGCCGCCGAAGCCGCGGGAGGCGCCGGTGTTGCCGAAGCCGCCGCGCGAGGCGGGGCTCGCGACAGACATCGGCGGCTTGCCGATGGTGGAGGGCGGCCGGGCAAAGGTGCTGGTGCCGAGGCGCGCCGAGCCCGTGTTGCTGGAATAGGTGCTCGTGCGGGCGGCATTGGTGAACTTGCCGTCCGCCGTGCGGTAGAGCGGTTGCGCGGCCGCCATGCCCCGGCCGCCGAGCATGCTGCCGATCAGATAGCCGGTGAGCAGCGGCATGAAGATGCCGCCCATCCCGCTGCCGCCCGTCACCTCGCTCTCGCTGCCGCAGCCGCCCGCGCCATGTTCCGCCTCGCAGGCGGCGACGCTGTCGTAGCGGGGGGCGGATTCGACATGGAGCTGCTGCGCCTCGGCGAAGGACTTGTCGCATTCCTCGACGCTGAAGAGCCCGCCGTTGCTCGCGGCGGCGCGGCAGCTCTCGACATCGGGGAAGGCCTGAGCCTCGACCTCCTCCTCGCGGCAGCCTGCCAGCGCGAAGGAGGCGGCGCCGAGGATGGCAAGGGCAACGGTGCGCGAGCGGCGTCTCATGCTTTCTCCTCCCGGACGAAATGCGGCTTGAACCGCGACAGATCCTGCGTGATGCGCGAGCGGTCCTCGCGCAGCCCCATGCCCACGCAGGTCTCGCCCACGATCCAGGCGCCGACGACGGGGCGGAAGCCGCCGAAGACCGGCAGGGGATGATAGGCCTGAACGATGCGCGGATGCCCGGCATAATCGTCGCGGGGCGAGGCTTCGGTGACCTGGCCCCCCTCGAGGATCGAGATCGAGGCGCCCTCGCGCGAGAAGAGCGGCTTGACGACATGGCCGCGCCGCAGCGCCTCTGCCGCGCGCTCGACCGCCGGGCCGCCCGCCGCGACATCGGCCTCGAAGAAGGCCGGCAGCAGGTTCGGATGGCCCTCGAACATCTGCCAGAGCACCGGCAGCAGGCCCTTGTTGGACAGGACCGCCTTCCAGGCGGGCTCGAGCATCAGGCAATTCGAGCCGCGGATGTGGCGGGCATAGTCGTCGCGCAGCAGGGCTTCCCAGGGGTAGAGCTTGAACAGCGTCCCGATCACCCGGTTCTCGGCATCGAGGAACTGACCCTCCCGGCTGAGACCGATCTTCTCGAGATCGGAATAATGCGCACCGAGACCCGCGGCGCGGGCGGCCCAGCCCATGCATTCGACCGTGGCATAATCCTCAGGGTTGCCGCCTACGGCGGTGAAATGCAGGTCGGTGTCGGGCGGAAAGAGGCTGCGGAAGCGCTCGACCAACGCCTCGTGGATGCCGTTGAACTGGTCCGATCCCGCGGGCAGCACGCCCGCTTCGATCTGGTCCTGCAGCCAGCTCCACTGGAACGAGGCGCTTTCATAAAGCGAGGTCGGCGTGTCGGCATTATATTCGAGAAGTTTGGACGGCCCCAGCCCGTCGTGGGCCAGATCGAACCGGCCATAGATCTCGGGATCGCCGCGCTGCCAGCTTTCCGCGATCAGGTCGCGATGCTCGGCCGGAATGGCCAGCCGGTCGAGCAGCTCCTCGCTGCCGATGATGTGGCCCGCCGCCTCGCGGCACATCGCATGGAGCGCCGTCGCGGGATCCTCGATCATCTCCTCGACCTCGGCCAGGCCGAAGCCATAGGCCGATGTCTCATCCCAATAGGGCTCGCCGTGCATGTCGGCGAAGGTGAAGCCGAGTTCCTCGGCGCGGTCGCGCCAGCCGGGGCGCTCGGGCAGGTCGATCCTCTCCATGGTCCCTCACCTATGCGTTAGTGCGCCCCGGCGCCAGTGGGTGCGGTTGCATTCTCGACCGCGACGAGACGTTCCGCATCGGCCGCCCCGCGCCGAGCGCGCCGGCGGCATGGCGCGCATCGCCCCTGGCGCGACACAGGGAATCGGTTTGCACGCTTTCCAGTTGTGCTACTATCGCCGCATTCGAGCAGATGGCCGCCTTTTTCATCCGGCCAAAGACCTCTTTCGCGAACGCTACGCTGACACGAAGCCAATGGGCGGTTCAAACCGCGCATCGCATGGTCATTTTCAATTGGAGTATTGCCGATGCTGTTCAAGCTTGGCCACGGCCAGAACATTCGTATCTATCCGCGCAGCAGAAGCCTCCGGGCGGCGGATGACACCGCCACCGACAGCGTCCCCATCGACACGGTCTGCGCGGAAGCCTCGGACGAGGCAGACGCGCACGGCATGATGCCCGCCCATCCGCTTCCCAACCCCGACCCGCAACCCTCTCCCGGCCTCGAGCCGCGCGAGGTGTTCCGCTTCTACTTCCGCAACGCCCCCGAGGTGGCGGCGGATCCCGAGATCGAGGGCAAGATCCTCGCGCTGGCCGACGCCATGGCCGAGGCGAGCCTGACCGAGGCCGATCCGGCAGGAGAATCCAGCATTCCGGCGGTCTTCACCTACTTCGGCCAGTTCATCGACCATGACATCACGGCCAATACGGACCGCGACGAGCCCGGCTTCGACATCGACCGGGCCGACATCGCGCCGCAGCCGCGCGATCTGGTGGAAAAGGAGAAGCTGAACCTGCGCAACGGTCGGCTGAACCTCGACAGCCTCTACGGGGACGGCCCCGGCCAGTCGCCCGCGGCGGCGAAGATGGAAGCGGCGATGCGCGATCCCGCCGATCCCGCGAAGATGCGCCTCGGGCAGGTGCAGCCGGTCAGCAACGGATCGCCGGGCTTCATCCGGCCGGATCTGCCCGCGGACAATCTGGCCGACATCCCCCGGATCGGCGCCGCCATCGACGACGGCAGCCTGACGCTGGAAGAGGCCCGCGCGCTGATCGGCGAGCCCGATGACGCGAAACTGCGCCTCGCCGCGCTGATCGGCGACGGGCGCAACGACGAGAATCTGATCGTGGCCCAGCTGCACCACAGCTTCCTGCGGCTGCACAATGCTCTGGTGGACAAGCTCCGGGCCCAGGGCGCGGCCACCGACGACGATGCGCTCTTCGCTCTGGCGCGGCAGCACACCACCTGGATCTACCAGTGGATGGTGATGAACCTCTTCCTGAAGACGGTCTGCGACCCCTCGGTCGTGGAGGATGTGCTCGAGAAGCGCGCGCCGCTCTACCGGGCCTTCTTCGAGGCGCACAAGGCCTCGGTGCCCGAAGGCGCCCTGCCGATGCCGCTCGAGTTCAGCGTGGCGGCCTTCCGCTACGGCCATTCGATGGTGCGGGGCGACTACGACTACAACCGCAGCTTCGGGATGGCGGTCGACGGCACGCCCCAGACCCGGGCCAGCTTCGAGCAGCTCTTCGCCTTCACGGGCGGGGGCAACATGTCGGGCTTCGGCCTGACCTCGCTGCCCGACAACTGGATCATCGAATGGGATCGGTTCATCCGTGCCGATGGCCCTGCCGGACGGACGGCCCGCAAGATCGACAGCCGGCTCGCGCTGCCGTTGAAGGAGATGCGCAACCCGGCCCCGGGCGCAAGCGGGATCATGCGCCATCTGGCCGCGCGAAACCTGCGCCGGGGCTATGTGTTCAACCTCCCCGACGCGCAGGCCATCCTCTCCGAACTGGCCTATCAGGGCACGAGGATCGAGCCGCTCACGGCGGATGAGATCGCCTCGGGCGCGACCGGGACCGCGATCCGCGACGGCGGCTTCGACAGATCGACGCCGCTGTGGTTCTACGTCCTGAAGGAGGCGGAGGTGAGGGCCGACGGCAACCATCTCGGCCCGCTCGGCAGCCGTCTGGTGGCCGAGACGCTGATCGGCCTCCTCGTGACCGATCCGTCGAGCTACCTCCAGCAGGGGGCCTTCGGCAGCTGGACGCCGGCGGAAGCCGCGCAGCCGAAGGGCGAGCCGATCACGAGCTTCGCCGCCATGCTCGTGGCCTGCGACCTGCTCGCGCCCGTGCCCGCGGCGCCGGCCGCACCCCAGCCGGCCGCCACGGTCTGAGGACCGGCCGTGGCGCCGCGAGGCGCCACGGCCCCTGCCGCCGCACCATCATGGCCCCCGTCCCTGCGTCCCCCGGCGCCCCTCCGATCCGGCGCGACCCCTCCGACCTGCGCGATCAGGTCTATCTGCCGTCGCTGAGGCCGCTCGCGCCCCGGACGGACCTGCCGCCCTGCCTCGCCGGCGGCACCCTCCTGCCCCGCGATCAGCAGGAGGCCGACAGCTGCGCGGGTCAGGCCCTCGCGGCGCTGATCGATCTGCAGCACCGGAGTGCGGGAGCGGCCACGGGGCGCGTGTCCGCGCGGATGCTCTACCGGATGGCGCTGGTGCAGGACGGAAGCTCGGGCGGCGGGGTGGCGTCGCTCCGCTCCGTGCTGAAGGGTTTCTATCATTACGGCGTCTGCCCCGAGAGCCTCTGGCCCGACGGCAGCAGCTCGGACGCGCTGACCGCCGAACGGGCGAAGGCCGCGCGCGGCGTGACGCTCGGCGCCTACTATCGTGTGCTGCCCAGACTGAACGACTGGCATGCCGCGCTGACCGATGTCGGTGCGCTGCTGGTCTCGGCCGAGATCCACGACGGCTGGGACTGTCCCTTCGATCCGCGTCGGCCCCGCGACCGGCAGGGCATCATCGCCCCCGTGCGCAGCGGCGGCACCGGCCACGCCTTCCTGGTGGTGGGCTATAGCGAGGCGGGCTTTCTGGTCCTGAATTCCTGGGGCGCGGCCTGGGGCGGCTACGACGGGCGGCCCGGGATCGCGCTCTGGCCCTACGAGGACTGGGCCGAGACGGTCATGGACGCCTGGGTGCTGAGGCTGGGGGTGCCCGCGCCGGCCGCCTTCGCGCAGGCGCGCGGGCTCCATGGCCTCGGCTTCGACACGGCCCCCATCGGTGCTTCGCAGGCCGCCTGTCACCGGCTGCTGGGCCATTTCGCCCATCTCGACGACGGCCGGCATTTCGACAGCGGCAGCTACGCCTCGTCGCGCGCCTCGGTGGAAGAGACGGCCCGCTGCCTCGAGGCGCGGCCGCGCCCGGTGCTCCTGTCGGTGGCGGGCTCGCTCTTCGGCCTTCAGGCCGGCATCGGCCACGAGATCCGGCGCCGTCCGGCCGCCGAGGCCGCAGGTCTCTATCCCTACACGGTCTTCTGGTGCAACGACGCCTTCGACAGCACGAGCCTCGTGCTCGATCCCCTCTTCGAGAAGGCGGTCCGGAAGGTCGGGCCCTTCGACCCGAACCTCGATGACACGATCGAGCGCGACACGGCCCCGATCGGCCGCGCCTTCTGGCGGGACGTCAAGGCCGCGGCCGGGCGCGCGGCCAGCCACCGCCGGGACGGTGGCGAGGGCGATGCCGCCCATCTCTTCGACCGGCTGGCCGCCACGGGCGTGCCGCTGCATCTCCTGACCGACGGAGCCGGGGCGCACCTTCTGGGCGAGTATCTGCGCTCTCTCGGACAGGGCCCTCTTCCGCCGGACGAGGCCGCCCGCAGGCAGAGGCTGCGCGAGAGGTTCTTCGCCGCCACGGCCTCGCTCACCCTCGTCACGCCGCCCCTCACGCTTGCGGCCTTCGACGAGGCGTTCGGGCCGCTGATCGACCATCTGCCCAAGGGCCGCGCGACGCTCTGGGTGCCGTCGCGGGGGCTCGACGCGAAGCTGCATGTCGGCGCCTATGCGCGCTCGATCCTGCATCTGATCTGCCACGGGTTCGAGCGCGGCGAGGAGGATGGCTCGGACGCGCCCATGCGGAGCTTCGTCGGCATGCCGCAGCATGTGACGGGGCTGCCCGGCCGGCTGACGCCCCGGCTTGCCAAGCTGGCCATCTGCCGGATCGCGCAGCCCGACGCGTCCCGGCCCCGCTTCACGCAGGCCGACGTCAGCCTCAGCGCCGACTGCCACCGCCGGACGCTCGACAGGATCCGGGCCATCGAGGCCCAGCGACAGGGAGGAACGGATGACGGAGAAGATCACGCTCGAGCAGCTGCAGGAGATGGCGGCCGATCCCGGAACGCGTCCTGAGGATCTCGCCCCCTATTTCCGCAGGAGGGACGCGGCGTCGCCCTTCGATCCGCAGATCGAGATCGACGAGGCGCGGGTCATGGTGCCCGACACGGCCGAGGCGGCCAGCCGGTCGGCGCTCGTCCTCAACAGCGCCAACTGGATCGAGCGGATGAAGCGGCAGACACGCTTTCACCGCCGCCTGTCGGAAGGCAATTACACCGGCCCGATCATCGTCGAGGAGGGCGACAGCTGGTTCCAGTATCCGCTCCTGCTGCGCGACGTGATCGACGTGCTGATGGACCGCTATGCCATCTTCTCGCTCAGCGCGGGCGGCGACACGCTGGAAAACATGGCGGCGGGGGCGCAATACCGGAAGGCGCTCGAGGAGACGCAGGCCAGCATCCTGCTCCTGTCGGGCGGCGGCAACGACCTCGTGGCCGACGGGCGGCTGGCCGACCATCTGCGCCCCTTCGATCCGAACCTCCGCCCCGCCGACTATCTGCTCGGCAGCTTCGACCAGCTGATCGCCCGGTCGATGGCGCGCTATGACCGCATCTTCGCCGATGTGGCGCGCCGCTTTCCGAAGGTCGATGTGATCTGCCACGGCTACGACTACACCCTGCCCCGCGCCGACGGAAAGTGGCTGGGCAAGCCCATGCAGGCGCGCGGCATCGCGGATCCGGCCCTGCAGGCCTCCATCGCCGTGGTCATGGTCGACCGGCTGAACGCCGAGCTTGCCCGTCTCGCCCGCCGGCATCCGCGGGTGCATCACCTCGACCTGCGCGGCCGCGTGGGGCCCGGGCAGTGGAACGACGAGCTGCATCCCGAGAACGAGGGCTATGCCGCGGTCGCCGCCGTCTTTGCCGAGCGGATCGAGGCGCTGGTGCACCGGCCGCGCGGGGCCACGCGCGGCGCGGCGGCAGGCGGCTCCGCGCCAGAGGCAGCTCCCGCGGCCCCCGCCCTCGCCCCGCAGCGCCCGATGGCCCTCTCGCTTCATGTGGGGGTCAACAGGGTCGATCAGGCCCATTACCGCAACTTCGTGCAGGACCTCGAATTCTGCGTGAACGATGCCGAGGCGATGCGGGATCTCGCGGTCCAGCGCGGCTACGACACGCGCCTGCTGACCGACGCTCAGGCCACGCGCGAGGCGCTCCGCTCGGCCATGACCGATGCGGCGCAGCAGCTGGAGCCGGGCGGGATCTTCCTGATGAGCTATGCCGGGCACGGGGCCCAGATCGGCGACTTCAACGGCGACGAGGGCGATGGCCCGGACCGGGACCGGCTGGACGAGACGCTCTGCCTGCACGACGCCATGCTGGTCGATGACGAGCTCTACCAGCTGTGGGCGGCCTTCCGCGAAGGCGTGCGGGTGGTGGCGGTCTTCGATTCCTGTCATTCGGGCAGCATCCTCCGGGCGAGCGGCAATGGCCGCACCGGACTTGCCGGCCGCACGGGCCGCGTGCGCACCGTCTCGCTCGGGGCGAGCGTCCAGATCTACCGCGCGAACAGTGCCTTCTACGACGGGCTGCCCTCCTCGATCCTGCCCGCCGACGGCGCGGTCCTGACCAAGGAGCTCACCTATCCCGTCAGCGCCTCCATCCTCCAGCTCTCGGCCTGCCAGTCCAACCAGACCGCCGAGGAAGTCTTCGGCAACGGGCTCTTCACCGAGCGGCTGATGGCCACTCTGGCCGAGGGCAGCGGCAGGCTCGGCTACAGCGGCTTCACCGACCGGATTGCGGCGCGGATGCCGCCCGAGCAGACGCCGAAGTTCTGGCGCGTGGGACGCCCCGATCCGGTCTTCGAGGCGCAGACCGTCTTCTCCGTCTGAAGCCGCCCCGGCCGCCTCTGCGCCCCCGGGGCGCAGATCGCCATTCGCCCCGCGCGCGGCGCGTGCTAGCTCCGGGGCAACGGAAGGGGCGGTGATGCGGATTCTGATCGTCGAGGATGATCCGGTGCTGGCGGACGGGCTGCAGGTGGGCCTCCGGCTGGCGGGCTTCGGGCCCGAAGCGGTGGGCACGCTGGAGGATGCGCGCGCGGCCCTGGATGCGGGCCGGTTCGAGGCGATGGTGCTCGACCTGATGCTGCCCGACGGCTCGGGGCTCGACCTCCTGGCCGAGCTTCGGGCCGCCCGCGAGGCGGTGCCGGTGCTGGTGCTGACGGCGCGCGACCGGCTCGACGACCGGGTGCGGGGGCTGGATCTCGGCGCGGACGACTACCTCGGCAAGCCCTTCGAGCTCGAGGAGCTGGCGGCCCGCCTGCGCGCCCTGGGCCGCCGCCCGGCGGCGCTGGCCACCCCCCGCCCGGAATGGAACGGCGTGGCCCTCGACCTCGCGGCGATGGAGGCCTCGCGCGACGGGCGGCCCGTGGCGCTCTCGCCGCGGGAGTTCGCCGTCCTGCGGGCCCTCATGGCCCACCCCCGCGCGATCCTGAGCAAGGCCCAGATCGAGGAGCAGCTCTACGGCTGGCAGGAGGAAATCGAGAGCAACGCGATCGAGGTCCATGTCCACAAGCTGCGCGCCAAGCTCGGGCACGGCTTCATCGAGACGGTGCGCGGCGTGGGCTACCGGCTGGCGGAGGCCTGGTGAGCTCGATCCAGCGCCGCCTGTTTCTCGTCCTTCTCGCCGCCACCGGGGCGATCTGGCTGTCGGCCGCGCTCTGGGTCCATTCCTCGACCCGGACCGAGCTGAACCGGATGCTGGACAACCGGCTGGCCGAAGCCGCGCGCATGGTGGGCAGCCTCGTCGACGGCGACGGGCTGCCCCTCGACACGGCGATGCAGATGGCGGCCCCCGCCCTGCCCGGCGACGCGGCCCACGGCTACGCCCACCAGCTCTCCTGTCAGGTCTGGGGGCTGGACGGCACGCGGATCGCCGCCTCGTCGCAGGCCCCGGCCGAGGCGCTCTCGACCGTCCCGCAGGGCTTCAGCGAGCACGCGGCCGAGGGCATCGTCTGGCGCGTCTACACCCATGTGGACGAAGCCCGCGGCATCCGCGTGATGGTGGGCGACAGCCTGCGCATGCGCGAGCGGCTGCTGCATGACATGGTGCTGGGCCTCATGTGGCCTGCGCTCGTGGTGCTGCCGCTTCTCGCCTGCGCGATCTGGCTCAGCCTGCGCAGCGGCCTCGCGCCGCTCCGGCGCATCACCCGCGAACTCGCGCATCGCGGGGCCGACGACCTCTCGCCCCTCCATGCGCTTGCGCCGGGCGAGGTGGCGCCGGTGGTGGAGGCGCTGAACGGGCTCTTTCGCCGGGTGCAGGCGGCGCGCCAGCACGAGCAGGATTTCACGGCCTATGCCGCGCACGAATTGAAGACCCCGCTCGCGGGTCTGAAGATGCAGGCCGAGGTGGCGAGGCGGGCGCCCGATGCCGCGACGCGCGACCATGCGCTGGCCCAGATCCGGCGCGCGGTCGACCGGTCCGACCGGCTGGTCCACCAGCTCCTCGACATGGCGGCGGTGGATCAGGGCGCGGCCGAGAGCCCGCCCCGTCCGCTCGGTCGGATCGGCGCCGAGGTGCTGGAGCTGACCCTGCCCGCCGCCCGGGCGCGCGATGTGCGGCTGACGCTCGACTGCGCGCCGGCGCTCGCCGATCGGCCCCAGCGCGATCCTGCCCTTCTGGTGATGGCCCTGCGCAACCTCGTCGAGAATGCGGTCCACGCCAGCGCCGGAGGCGGGCGGGTGGAGCTGGCCTTTCGGACCGAGGGTTCTGGCTGGCGGGCCGAGATCCGCGACGAGGGCCCCGGCATTCCCCGGGAGATCCGGGGGCGGATCACCGAACGTTTCTACCGCGGCCCCACCGGCGGCGAGGGCAGCGGCCTCGGACTGGCCATCGTCGAGGCGGCGGCCCGGCGGCTCGGGGCGCAGTTCGCGCTCCGCCCGCAGAGTCCGCGCGGCGAGGTGGCGACCCTGCTCTTTCCCGCCTCCGACCTCGCCTGAGCCGAGGGTGCGCCCGGCTGCCGCACCGCTTCGGCCGTGCCCCGGTCGGCCGGACAGGCCCTCCATCCGAAAGATCCTGTAAATCCGTCCGATGGATGATGCCCGTCCCCGACGGCAGGGTCTATGGCTTGCCGGAGTGGGTTCCGGCGCAGCGACCCTGCGCGAAAGTCTGGGTGAATGAAGGTGACGATCAGAAGCAAACTGGCCGCGGCATTCGCCGTGGTCTTCGTCATGGCAGGGTTGGCGGTGGCGCTCGCCCTCGTCCAACTGGGGCGGGTCGACGAGCGCATGACGCAGGTCATCGACGAGCATGTGCAGGAGGTGGTGCTCGCCCAGCGGCTCAGTATCGGGCAGTATCGCGTGATGGCCAGCATTCGCGCGCATCTGCTCGACCGGGACGCGGCCTCGATCATCCAGATCGAGACGGGCGTGCAGGAGGGCCGGATGATCCAGCGCCGCGCGCTGCGCGCCCTGCGCGACAGGCCGCAGGATGCGGTGACGGCCGATCTTCTGGTCCGCTACAACGATCTCAGGAAGCAGATCCAGCGGGTGAACAACCGCGCCATGATCCTGTCGCTCGGGGGCAACCCGCAGGGCGCGGCCACCCTCCTGCGCGAGGCGGAGGCGGCCGACCTCGAACGCAGGCTCGAGGGCCTGTCCGAGGATCTGGTGGCCCACAAGCTCGGGGTTCTCGAACGCGAGAAGGCCGAGGCGAATGCCGAAGGGCGCTCTGTGCTGGCGCTCGTGATGCTGATCGCGGCCCTCTCTGCGGTCGTGGGTTCGGCGGCGGCGATCTGGATCACGCTCTCGATCGGCCGCGGGCTCGGCCGGGCGCTTGCGCTGACGCAGCGGGTCGCCGCCGGCGATCTGACGGAGGGCGAGGCGGTGAAGGGGCGCGACGAGATCGCCGATCTGCTCGGCGCCAGCAACAGGATGCTCGAGAAGCTGCGTGAGGTGATGGACGAGGTTGCGGGCACCGCCCGCGACGTGGCGGCGGCGAGCGGCCGGATGGCCACGGCCGCGGGGCAGCTCAAGTCCGGCACGGAGGAGCAGGCCGCGGCCACGGTCGAGGCCTCGGCCGCGGTCGAGGAGATGGTGGGCAACATCACCCAGTCCGAAAGCAACGCCGGCGCAACCGCGCGGATTGCGGGCACCTCGGCAGACGATGCACGGCGCTGCGGCGTGGCCGTGGCCGAGGCCGTGCGGTCGATGCAGGAGATCGCCGAGCGGATCGGCGTGGTCCGCGAGATCGCCCGCCAGACCGACCTTCTGGCGCTGAACGCGGCCGTCGAGGCCGCGCGGGCGGGTGAGCAGGGACGCGGCTTTGCCGTCGTCGCGGCCGAGGTGCGGCGGCTCGCCGAACGCAGCGCCGAGGCCGCGGCCGAGATCTCGACCCTCTCCGCCGGGACGGCGCGGGCCGCGGCCGGGGCCGGCGAGATGATCGACCGGCTGGGGCCGGAGATCGAACGCACGTCGGACCTCGTCACCGACATCTCGGTCGCCTCGCGCGAGCTGTCCGAGGGCGCGCGGCAGGTGTCGCTCGCCATCGACGCGCTCGACCGGGTGACGCAGCAGACCGATGCGGCCTCGAAGCTGCTCGACGAGGATGCCGAGGATCTCGCGGCGCGGGCCCGGCGGCTTCTGACCAGCGCGACCTACTTCCGCACCGGAACCGGCACCGAGGACGCCGAGCCCGAGGAGGCCGCAACCCCCGAGGAATGGCGCGCCGTGGCCTGACCCGCGCCGTTGTCGCGGGGGGCGGGCGCGGCTAGGCTTGCGGCGAGCCCCAGGAGAGCGCCGCATGATCCGCACCACCATCACCCTCGACGAGGAACTCGCCGCCGAGATCGACGCCCATGTGGCGCGCTCGGCGGTGCCGAACCGCTCGGAGGCGATCCGCGATCTGGTTCGCCGCGGGCTGGCGGCGGGGCCCGCGAGGCCCGCCGACACGCTCTGCATCGGCGTGATCTCCTGCGCGATGGAGCAGACCCTGCCCGAGCTCTCGCGCCGGGTGCGGGAGGCGCGGCTGGCCCGGCACGACGAGATCCGCTTCGTCACCAGCGTGCCCCTCAATCACCGCGAGACGATCGACCTCATCGTCCTGCAGGCCAGCGTCTCACGGATCGAGGATCTCGCCGACCGGCTCTCGCTCGAGCGCGGGGTGCGCCATGCCACGGTCGGGCTGATCCCGATCGAGGAGGAGGTCCAGATCCACGCGCACGACGACGAGGAGCCGCACAGCCACAGCCATCTGCGGGTGCAGCAGAACTTCTGACCGCGGGCGGGCCGCAATCGGCGGTCGCGTCGCAAAGGTGACCGCCGTCCGGACCTACGGCAGAGACGCGCTTCCGACCAGGGGGATGCCGGGCCTTCCGGACGGCAGAGCCGCCCGAAACCGGCAGGAGAAGCCGCGCCTCCGCGCCCCTATTCGGCGGGCTGGGCGGGACGGGATGCGGCGGTGCGGGCGATGGCCTTCTCCTCGGACCGGCGCGCGAGATAGAGCGCAAGCCCAAGGCCCGCGAGAAGCGCGAGGATCACCGGCGGCGCCGCCGTGGCCGCCATCAGCCCGAGGAACAGCACGGCGGCGGCCGCCAGCGCCATCATCGTTTCCAGCAGGATCAGCATCGTCCTCTCCTTCCTGTGTCTCGCGGGCGCGGGCGCCCTGCGCCCATCGGCGGGGCGGCATGTGCCTTTCTCGGCCGCCCGCGCGGCAGGAGCAACCGTGCCCGCCTGCGGCGCAGGGTCGCCGTTGCGGAACCGGCCTCCGTCCGAACCGGTTCTGCCCCGACGAAGGAGACCCGCATGACCAAATCGCGCGAAGAGATCTGGGACGACTGGCAGTCGCTCGTGAACATGGCGCCCGCCGATCTCGACCGCTGGCTCGAGACCGAGGAAAGCCGGAGCGTCGGCGACAGCCCGGACGGCGGCGAGAGCACAGGGCACCGGTCGGGACGGCGGATCGTGGAGATCCGGCGCAAGCGGAAGGCGGATCTGGCCGAGGAAGACTGGGACCACATGGCCCGCGTGGTGGGCTACATCCGCCGCCATCTGGCGCAGGGCGGTCCGTCCTCGGACAAGGATCATTCCCGCTGGCGCTACTCGCTGATGAACTGGGGCCACGATCCGATGAAGTGACCCCGTCTCCGGGCGGAAGCGCGAGGCGGCGTAAGCCTTTTCCACTGCCGGAGAACCGGCTTCGGGCCCTCCCCGTCTCCCTGCCCCGTCTTACGGTCCTCGCGCAGGCGTGCGGCAGGCCTCGACAAAGGCCTGCATGGCCGCGATGCGCGCGCCCGAGAGGTTCCACAGCACCCCCGTCTGCCGCCCGCCCGCATCCGGCAGGGCGATCTTGCGCAGCCTCAGCCCCTCGGGCCAGGGCGGCGCCCAGTCCGGCACGATGGCCACGCCGAGGCCCCGGCTCACGAGGCCCGCAATGGCGTCGAGCGCATCGAGCTCCAGCCACTCGCGGACCTTCAGCGTGTTCTGGCGCAGGTAGCGGTCGACGATCTGCCCGCCCCACTGGTTGCGGTCGTAGCGGATGAACGGATGGTTCTGGACGATGGCGAGCGGGTCGGTGCCCGGCGCCTCCTCGGGCACCAGAAGCACCAGCGGCTCCTCGCGCAGCGTGAGCCAGCCTGTGGATTTCGGCACGGGAAACTGCGGGCGCACGATCACGGCCGCGTCGAGATCGCCCGCGATCACCCCGTGATAGAGGTTCACCGAGGAATCCGGCCGGATGTGATATTCGATCCGCGGATGGCGCGCGCGCAGCCGGGCTATGATGCCGGGCAGAAGCCCGGTGAGCGAGGTGGCGATGGCGCCGAGGCGCAGCTGGCCCGCGGGCTCGTCCTGCGCCGCGATGGCGCGGAGATCGCGCGCCCCCTCGATCAGCGCGCGGGCATGGTCGAGCACGGCGAGCCCCGAGGCCGTGGGCCGCACCCGCCGCCCCGCGCGCATCACGAGGGAATGGCCCAGATCCTGCTCGAGTGTGCGCAGCCGCTGCGACAGGGCCGCAGGCGTCAGGTTCAGCCGCCGCGCGGCCTCGGCGATGGAGCCGCAATCGGCGACCGCCACGAAGCTCTCGAGAAAGCGGATGTCCATGGCGCCCTCCGTGACCCACGGCTTTCCTATCTTCTCAAATAACAAAAAGCCATTTTTTCTTTCGCCTCACCCGGCGTAGACCATGCCCGAAGCGAGGGCCTGCGCGAGAGGAGCCAGACATGTCGATCGAGGCGAAATTCAAGAAACTCGGCACCGACAATGCCCCCGGGCAGGAAGTGCGCCAGTCGGCCGCGGGGCTCGAGGCACTGATGCGCGGGGCCCCGCTCGAGGGCCGTCCGGTCGATTTCTCCCATGGCGACGTGGATGCGCACGAGCCGACGCCCGGCGCCTTCGACCTCTTCTCGGCGGGCGTGATGTCGGGGGGCGTGCAGGCCTATACCGAATATCGCGGCGATCTGGGCATCCGCGATCTGCTGGCCCCGCGGCTTGCGGCCTTCACGGGCGCGCCGGTCGATGCGCGCGACGGGCTCATCATCACGCCCGGCACGCAGGGGGCGCTCTTTCTCGCGGTGGCGGCCACGGTCGCGCGCGGCGACAAGGTGGCCATCGTCCAGCCCGACTATTTCGCCAACCGCAAGCTCGTCGAATTCTTCGAGGGCGAGATGGTGCCGGTGCAGCTCGACTATGTCTCGGCCGACGAGACGCGGGCGGGCCTCGATCTGACGGGGCTCGAGGATGCCTTCAAGGCCGGTGCCCGGGTCTTCCTCTTCTCGAACCCGAACAACCCCGCGGGCGTGGTCTATTCGGCCGAGGAGATCGGCCAGATCGCGGCGCTGGCCGCACGCTACGGCGCGACCGTGATCGCCGACCAGCTCTATTCCCGGCTGCGCTATGCGGGGGCGAGCTACACCCATCTGCGCGCCGAAGCGGCGGTGGATGCCGAGAATGTCGTCACCATCATGGGCCCGTCGAAGACGGAATCGCTCTCGGGCTACCGGCTGGGCGTGGCCTTCGGCTCCCGCGCCATCATCGCGCGGATGGAGAAGCTGCAGGCCATCGTGAGCCTGCGCGCCGCGGGCTACAGCCAGGCCGTGCTGCGCGGCTGGTTCGACGAGGCGCCGGGCTGGATGGAGGACCGCATCGCCCGGCATCAGGCGATCCGCGACGAACTGCTGCGCGTGCTGCGCGGCTGCGAGGGCGTCTTCGCCCGCACGCCGCAGGCCGGCAGCTACCTCTTTCCGCGGCTGCCGAAGCTCGCCGTGACGCCGGCCGAGTTCGTCAAGATCCTGCGGCTGCAGGCGGGCGTGGTTGTCACGCCCGGCACCGAGTTCAGCCCGCACACGGCCGACAGCGTGCGGCTGAACTTCAGCCAGGATCACGAGGCCGCCGTCGCCGCCGCCCAGCGGATCGTGGCGCTGGTCGAACGGTATCGCGCATGACGGCCGCCCTCTCCCAGCCGGTCCCGCAGGGCGACTACATTCCGGCCCGCCGGGCGGGCGCGCTGATCTTCACCTCGGGCATGACACCGCGCCGCGAGGGGGTGCTCCAGTTCACCGGCCCCGTGCGCCGCGACCAGCCGCTGGAAGAGCAGCGCGACGCCGTCCGGCTTGCCTGCGAGAATGCGCTGGCCGCCGCGCGCGGCCTTCTGGCCGAGGGCGAGAGCCTTGCGGTGATCCTCTCGCTCACCGTCTATGTCGCGGCCGAGCCCGGCTTCGAGGCCCATTCGAAGCTGGCCGATTTCGCCTCGGCACGGCTGCGCGAGGAGCTGGGGCCTGCGGGCATCGGCGCCCGCGCCGCGGTGGGCGTGGCCACCCTGCCCGGCAATGCCCCCGTCGAGATCCAGCTCATCGCCTCCGTCTGACAGAACCCGGGCCGGTCCGGCCCTCCAGCCCCTCGGAACGCTCCCCAGATGACCAGCTCCCGCCTCTCCTCCCGCCTTCAGGCCGTGCAGCCCTCGCCCACCATCGCCATGACGCGCCTTGCGGCGCAGCTCCGCCGCGAGGGCAAGGACATCATCGGCCTGTCGCAGGGCGAGCCCGACTTCGACACGCCCGTCCATATCCGGCAGGCTGCCGCCGCCGCCATCGAGGCGGGCCAGACCCGCTACACCGACGTGGACGGCACGCCCGAGCTGAAGGCCGCCATCGTCGAGAAATTCCGCCGCGAGAACGGGCTCTCCTACGAGACGAACCAGATCAGCGTCGGCACCGGCGGCAAGCAGGTGCTCTACAATGCCCTGCTGGCCACGCTCGATGAGGGCGACGAGGTGATCGTGCCCGCGCCCTACTGGGTCTCCTATCCCGACATGGTGCGGCTCGCGGGCGGGGGGCCGGTCACCGTCTCCTGCCCCGAGGAAGACGATTTCCTGCTGACCGCGCCCGCGCTGCGGGCCGCGATCACGCCACGCACCAAATGGGTGATCCTGAACTCGCCCTCGAACCCGACCGGCATGGGCTATTCGGCCGCCCATCTGCGGGCGCTGGCCGACGTGCTGCTCGAGTTCCCGCATGTGCTGGTGATGACCGACGACATGTATGAGCATCTGCGCTACGACGGCTGGGAATTCGCCACCATCGCGCAGGTCGAGCCGAAGCTCATGGACCGGGTGCTGACCTGCAACGGCGTGTCGAAGGCCTTCTCGATGACCGGCTGGCGCATCGGCTATGCCGGGGGTCCGGCCGACATCATCAAGGCGATGGCCACGCTCCAGTCGCAATCGACCTCGAACCCCTCCTCGGTGAGCCAGGCCGCGGCGCTCGCGGCCCTGACCGGGCCGATGGAGTTCCTGGCCGAGCGCAACGAGATCTTCCGCCAGCGGCGCGACCTGTGCCTCTCGGCGCTGAACCAGATCGAGGGGCTGAGCTGCGTGCGCCCGAACGGCGCCTTCTACCTCTTCCCCTCCTGCGCGGGCATGATCGGCCGCACCCGGCCCGGCGGGCGCAAGATCGAGACCGACACGGATTTCGTGATGTATCTCGTCGAGGAGGCGGGCGTCGCCGCGGTGCCGGGCAGCGCCTTCGGCCTCGCCCCCTACTTCCGCATCTCCTTTGCAACCGACACCGAGCGGCTGCGCACCGCCTGCGAGCGGATCCGCGCGGCCTCGGCCCGGCTGACCTGAGGCCGGCCCCCACAGCGGCCCTGCCGGCAGCGGCAGGCCCCAACCACGACAAGACGGAGACCGACATGGATCTGGGCATCAGAGGCAAGACGGCGCTGGTTCTGGGCGCGGGCGGGGGCCTCGGCGGCGCCATCGCCCGCTCGCTCGCCCGCGAGGGCGCGCGGGTGGCGCTCGGCGACATCGACCTCGCCGCGGCCGAAGCCACCGCCGAGGCGATCCGCGCCGAGGGCGGCACGGCGCTGCCGCTGGCCTGGGATCTGGCCGATCTCGGTGCCATCGAGACGAACGTGAGCCTGATCGAGGCCGAGCTGGGCCCGGTCGACATCCTCGTGAACAACACGGGCGGGCCGAAGCCCTCGCCGGTCTCGGGGCAGGATGCCGCGCTCTGGCGCACGAGCTTCGAGTCCATGGTGCTCTCGGTCATCGCCATCACCGACCGCGTGCTGCCGGGCATGAAGGCCCGCAAATGGGGCCGCATCATCACCTCGACCTCGTCGGGCGTGGTGGCGCCGATCCCGAACCTCGGCCTGTCGAACGCGCTGCGCATCTCGCTCGTGGGCTGGTCGAAGACCCTCGCGCGCGAGGTGGGCCGCGACGGCATCACGGCCAACATCGTGCTGCCCGGCCGCGTCGCCACCAAGCGCATCACCTTCCTCGACGAGCAGAAGGCCGCGCGCGAGGGCCGTCCGGTGGCCGAGGTGGCCGCCGAGAGCGTGGCCTCGATCCCGCTCGGCCGCTATGGTCAGCCCGAGGAATATGGCGATGCCGTGGCCTTCCTCGCCTCGGCCCGCGCCTCCTACATCACCGGCAGCACCATCCGCATCGACGGCGGCCTGATCGCCAGCGTCTGACCCCAAAGGAAACAGCATGACCACCGACACCGCCAAGGAACAGGCCCTGATCGAGGCGCTGCGCGGCGTGACCACCGCGACGCTCACCACCGTCCTTCTGAAGAAGGGCCTGCGCAACGTCTGGATGCGCGGCGCCATGCCGCTCGAGCCCGGCCAGCCGCGCATCGTGGGCCGCGCCTTCACCCTGCGCTTCGTGCCCGCGCGGGAAGACCTCGCCACCCCGGCCAGCTGGTCCTCGCCGATCTCGACCCGCGCCGCCATCGAGGCGATGCCCGAGGGCTGCATCTGCGTCGTCGATGCGATGGGCATCACCGATGCGGGGATCTTCGGCGACATCCTCTGCGCGCGGATGAAGAAGCGCGGCGTGGCGGCCCTCGTGACCGACGGCGTCGTGCGCGACGTGGCGGGCGTGCGCGGCACGGGCCTGCCGGTCTGGTGCGCGGGCGTGGCCGCTCCGCCCTCGGTTGCGGGCCTGACCTTCGTGGCCTGGGAGCAGCCGGTGGGCTGCGGCGGCGTCGCCGTCTTCCCGGGCGACATGGTGGTGATCGACGACGATGGCGCCGTGCTGATCCCGGCCGATCTGGTCGAGGCCGTGGCCGAGGAATCGGTCGAGCAGGAACGTCTCGAGGGCTGGATCATGACCCAGGTCGAGGCGGGCGTGCCGCTGCCGGGCCTCTATCCCGCCAATGCCGAGAACAAGGCCAAGTACGAGGCCTGGAAGGCGCAGTCGGGCCAGTGATCTTCGGCGGGGCCGCGAGGGCCCGCCTTCCGTCTCCCCACTCCCCGGGCAAGGGCTCGTCCCTGCCCGGGGCCTTTTGTGAAAGGCTCTCCCCATGTCGCGGATCGCGCTTGTCACCCGTCTGTCGCCCGAGGCCGAGGCCCATTGGGCGGGCCATCTCGCCCGCGCCCTGCCGGGCGAACGGATCGACAGCTTCCGCGACCTGAGCCCCGCGGAGCGGGCCGAGGTGGACATCGCCGTCGTGGCCAATCCCGACCCGGCCGATCTGGCGGAGCTTCCGAACCTTGTCTGGGTCCACAGCCTCTGGGCCGGGGTCGAGCGGCTGGTGGCCGAACTGGGCCATCTCGCGCGCCCCATCGTGCGGCTCGTCGATCCCGAGCTTGCCCGCACCATGGCCGAGGCGGCGCTGGCCTGGACCTATTATCTCTTCCGCGACATGCCGGCCTATGCCGCCCAGCAGCGCGCCCGCGTCTGGAAGGGGCTGCCCTACAAGCGCCCCGGGCGCACGAAGGTGGGCGTGCTGGGCCTGGGCGAACTCGGCGCGGCGGCGGCTCTCCGGCTCCGCGACGCGGGCTTCGACGTCCATGGCTGGAGCCGGTCGCCCAAGGAGATCGCGGGCGTCACCTGCCACGCGGGCGAAGAGACGCTCGAGCGGATGCTGGGACAGGTCGAGATCCTCGTCTGCCTACTGCCGCTGACGGGCGCGACGCGCGGCCTTCTCGATGCGCGCCGGCTTGCGTGCCTGCCCGAGGGGGCGCAGATCATCAACTTCGCCCGCGGCCCCATCCTCGACAGCGCGGCGCTGATCGAGGCGCTCGACAGCGGCCGGATCGGCCATGCGGTGCTCGATGTGTTCGAGGTCGAGCCCCTGCCCGAGGCCTCGCCCTTCTGGGGTCATCCGAAGGTGACGGTGCTGCCCCACATCTCGGCCGCGACCGACCCCGAGACCGCCTCGGCCATCGTGGGCGCCCATGTCTCCGACTACCGCGCGACAGGCCGCATTCCGCCTTCGGTCGATCTCACCCGCGGCTACTGAAGGGCTGCCGGCGGCCCGCGCAGGCGCCGCCCGGGGGCACGGGCTCCGGTTCAGGACCGGGCCGGCGTGGCGAGAGCTTCCCGGGAGAGGCTCCCGCCCCGGCCTTCCGCCGGACCCGGAGCGGCCTGCGCCCCGATGCGCGCCCCTCGGGCCTTCCCCGCTCAGGCGGGGCGTGCGCCGATCAGGCTGCGGCGGTCGAGCACGCAATGGACGCCCTTCTGCCCGTTCACCACCTGCGTGATCCGAAGATCGGCGCAGAGGCTCGCGTGCCGCCAGGCCTCGGTGCGCGTCAGGCCCGTGTGCGCGCAGATCCAGTCGAGCATCCGGGCCGTCGCGTCGCGCGCGGCCCCGTCGAGCGTCTCGTGAAAGCCCATGGTCACGATCAGATCGCAGAGCTCGATCTCGGGGGCGGCGGGCGCCGTTCCCTTCTCGAGCGTGAAGCGGAAGCGGCCGTTCAGCGCGGTCTCGAGCGCCGTGTCGCAGACCTCGCCGTCGCCCTGCAGCGCATGGCCGTCGCCCGCGAAGAAAAGCGCGCCCGGACAGAAGACCGGGAAGGAGATCCGCGCGCCCTGCCGGAAGAAGCGGTTGTCCACATTGCCGCCGAAGGGACCGGGAGGCACGGAGCTGACGGTCCCCCCTTCTGGCGGCGGCGCCACGGCGAGGATGCCGAAGAAGGGCGCCAGCGCCACCTCGGGGCCCCAGGGCAGCCGCGCGCTGCGGCGCGCCCGGTCGATGGGCACGACGAGGCTCTCGTAGGCCGGCGCGAGGTCGGGGAAGATCCCGAAGCCGGGCTCGATGGCGCTCCAGCCCCAATCCTGCGCCAGCGCGATCTCCTCGATCTCGACCACCAGCCGGTCGCCGGGCTCGGCCCCCGCGACATGGACCGGCCCCGTCAGCATGTGGGGCCCGAGATGGGGCACCTGCGCCTCCATCACCGCGCGGTGGCTGGCCAGCACCCGGCAGGGATGGCCCTCGGGCGGCAGGTTGCGCGGGCCGCCCGACAGGGTCTCGATCACCGCCCGCTCGCCCGGCGCGAGCTGCAGCACGGGAGCGGCGGCGGGATCGAGATGGCCCCAGCGGACGGTGGCGGGCGAGGCGGGAAGGGGGGGGTCCAGAGGGCGCTCCATCGGCAGAAAGGTCAGCGCACCCTCATCTGTCTGGGCAGGTTCGACAAGACCTCGATGCCGGTTTCCGTGACGATCACCGTCTCGGAGGCACCGACCGTATAGTCGCCGTAGCTGCGCAGCGTGGCGGGCAGATGGAAGACCATGCCGGGCTCGAGAGGTCGGTCCACGCCGGTGAAGAGCGACAGGATCGCCCCCTCGCCCCAGTCGGGCGCGAAGGCCGCGCCCATCGAATAGCCGATGCGCTTGCGGAAGGCGGCCGTATAGCCCGCGGCATCGATCACGGCCTGCGCGGCCTCGTGGGGCGCCGCGCAGGGCGCGCCCGGGCGGAGCGCCGC
>NZ_MABH01000122.1 GCF_001720585.1 Cereibacter johrii
CGCCAGAGGGCGAAGGGCTCGGGCGGCAGATCCTGCACGCTCGGCCGGTCGGTTGGCAGGATACGGTCCAGCTCCGCCGGTTCGGGCAGGGCGCCGCCGCAGAGCCGGTCGAGCACCGCCCGCGCCCGGCGCAGTTCGCGATGCGCGAGCTGCGGATAGAAATCCGCCAGCGCCCGCGCGCGCCGGGGCTGCCCCGAGGCGGCCAGCGCCAGCAGGAACCAGGCCCAGTCCACCGGATCGGGATCGGCCGCGCCGTAATCCACCGTCGCCGCCTCGACGAGGCCTGCGAAGCGCCGCGCGCCCGCCGCGGCATGGCCCTCCATCAGGTCGCAGAGACCGAGGCCGAAATGCGCCTCGGGCAGGTAGCGCACATAGCGCAGCGCCTGCTCGTAGCCCGCGCGCGCGCGCACGAGGTCGTCGGCGGCCAGAGCTTCGGAGGCCTCGCGCAGCACGGCCCGATCGAGGCTGCGGGCCGTGGGGGTGAGGGTCTCGGCCGGGCGCGGCGCGGGCCGCAGCACCAGATCGCCGAAGGGCCCGAGCTGCGCGATCTCTTCGCCCGGGGCCCTGCGGCCCTGCAGCTCGAGCCACTGGCGGATCTGCGGCCGGTGCGCGAGCGTGTGGCGCGACTGGACGAGGTCGTAGCCCGCCTGCGTGATCCGCTCCAGCCGCTCGGGGTCGCCGAGGAGGCTGTCCACCACATCGAGCACATTGCCCGCATCGGCGAAGGCGCAATTCTCCATGTGCCGGAAGCCCGCGTCCTTCAGCCCGTCCGATTCCTCGCAGACGAGGCAGGCCCGCGCGCCGGGGATCTCGAAATGCTTGCGTACCACCTCGCGCGCCATCGTCCCGCAGGTGAGCGACAGGCGGCTGGCATTCAGCGCCCGCGCATAGCCCTCGCCCGACAGGGTGCGATGGGCGAGCCCGCTGCAATCGTCGAAGGCGGGCAGCACGAGGCAGGGGATCATGCGCGAGATCAGCGGGAAGACCTGCTGACGCCAGGGATATTGCTCGTGCGCCTTGCCCGACAGCATCACCGGCACCGTCTTCTCGATCCCGTAGTCGCGGAAGATCGCGGGGTTGATGAAGTTCGGCCAGACGAAGAGCTTCTCCTTCACCGTGGGCATGTATTCGGCGGCGGTGGTGGCGATGGCGAAGATCGTGTCGATCCCCCAGCCATCCATGTCCGACAGAAGGCCCGACCGGCAGTCCGACCAGCTGTCGGCATTGTGCAGGATGGCCTTGGGGATGTCGTCGCAGCCGCGCACGTTCGAGATCTGCGGGCGGCGCGAGACGAAGGTCTGAAAGCCGCTCTCGAAGAGGGCCATGTCGGGGCGGTAGCGGTCGCAGGCGGCGCGATAGTCGCAGTCGCGGTTCACCACGATCACCTCGAACTGCGTCGAGAGGCAGAGCACATGGTCGTTCATGTGCTTGATCATGTGCGCCGACAGGCCCGCATTCGGGCTGTGGTCCCACTGGAAGAACAGAAGCCGCGGCTTGCGCCCGGACGTGCCGATTGAGGTGGTTGCCAGATCCATCGTCCATCCCCGAAGCCCCTTCCGCGCCGCGCGCGGGCCGGGCCGATGCTGCCGAAACGCCCCCGCCGCGACCCGCCGGAGAGGCCGCGCCCCTCCGGCGGGCCGAGCCTCAGCGCAGCGCCTCGGAGGCGCCGTTGCGGGCGTGACCGTTCGCGACCATCGCCATCGACATCTCGGGGACGGCGCGTTTCTGCGTCCGGCTCAGCAGCTGGTCGAAATGCGCGATCGTGCGCTGCAGGCCCTCGAACAGCGGGATCTCGGGCTTCCAGCCCAGCGTCTCGGTGGCGCGGGTGATGTCGGGCTTGCGCTGCGTGGGATCGTCCTTCGGCAGCGGCAGATGCACGCCCCTGGAGCGCGAGCCGGTCAGCTCGATCACCAGCGTCGCCAGCTCGAGCATGGTGAACTCGCCCGGGTTGCCGAGGTTCACCGGCAGCTCGATCCCGTCCGGCGCATCCATCAGGGCGCGGAAGCCCCGGATCAGGTCGGTGACATAGCAGAAGGAGCGGGTCTGCGTGCCGTCGCCGTAGATCGTGATCGGCTTGCCGGTCAGCGCCTGGACGATGAAGTTCGAGACCACCCGTCCGTCGTTCGGATGCATCCGCGGCCCGTAGGTGTTGAAGATCCGGGCGATGCGGATGTTCACGCCATATTGGCGGTGATAGTCGAAGAACAGGGTCTCGGCGCAGCGCTTGCCCTCGTCGTAGCAGGAGCGCGGGCCGTTCGGATTCACATGGCCCCAGTAGCCTTCGGGCTGGGGATGGACCTTCGGATCGCCATAGACCTCGGAGGTCGAGGCCTGGAAGATCTTCGACTTGGTGCGCCGCGCGAGGTCGAGCAGGTTGATCGCCCCCATGACGCTGGTCTTCACCGTCTTCACAGGATCGACCTGGTAATGGATCGGCGAGGCCGGGCAGGCGAGGTTGAAGATCTCGTCGGCCTCGACATGCAGCGGCACGGTCACGTCGTGGCGCATGATCTCGAAGCTGGGATGGTCCCGGAGGTGGGCCACGTTTTCGCGGGAGCCGGTCTGGAAGCTGTCGACGCAGATGACCTCGTGGCCGTCGGCAAGCAGGCTCTCGCACAGGAAGGAGCCGAGAAAGCCGAGACCGCCCGTCACCAGAATGCGCTTGTGTTCATGCATCGGAATGAATCCTCCTTGAAGATCGCGTCGGTCCTGAAGCGGGGCTCAATAGGCGCCCCGCCCCCGGAAGACGGCTCTGAACGTGCTGAAAATGATCGACAGGTCGAACCAGAAGGACCGATTGTCGAGATAGTACCCGTCGATCTGCTCCTGCAGCGCGACATCGGCCTCGCTGCGCTCGGAGATCTGCCACAGGCCGGTCAGGCCCGGCACCACCGAGGCACGGCGCAGCCGGAAATCGGGGCGCATCGCCGCGAGGTGATAGTCGGGAAAGGGCCGCGGCCCGACCACGCTCATCTCGCCGCGGATGATGTTGAGCAGTTGCGGCAGCTCGTCGAGGCTCGACACCCGCAGGAAGCGGCCGACGAACGGCAGGATCCGCGGATCCTTGCGCAGCTTGAAGTTGGTCTGCCATTCCGCGCGCGCCGCCGGATCGCGTTCGAGCAGATCCTGAAGCATCCGCTCCGACTCGCGATACATCGTGCGCAGCTTCAGCATCGGGATCTTGCGGCCGTCCCGCCCCTCGCGCGGCTGGATGTAGAAGGCGGGGCCCGGATCGATGAAACGGATCGCGAGGGCCGCGGCCAGCACGACCGGCAGGACCACCACCGCGGCCGGCAGGGCCAGCGCGAGGTCAAGCGCCCGCTTGAGCAGGCGGACCGACGGGCCGTCCGAGGGCCGGCACAGCCGCAGGCCGAGCGAGCCGCCGTGATCGGCGGGCTGCAACCCCGAGAGCTGCAGCTTCGGCAGGTCGGAGACGAGCATGACCTCGGCATGACGCTGGCGCAGCTGATCGAGGCTCTCGGGCGGCGGCAGGGCATCGTCGGCCCAGAGCACCACCTGCGCCTCGTCGGCGCGCCGCACCGGCAAAAGCCCGTATCGCCGATTCTCCCCGAGGAACCGCTCGAGCGCCGCCGCGCGTTCGGGGCATCCGGTCACGCGCACGGGCAGGCCCCAGAGGCCCAGCCGCTCGAGCAGCGCCCGGCCGAGCCGCCCGGTGCAGAGCTGCATGAACTGGACGAGCAGGAAGGCCGCCAGCACCTCGGCAAGGGTGCCGGCGCTCGCCTCCATCAGGAGCCAGCCGCTCGAGACGGCAACGAGCGCCCCCCCGCCCCAGGCCTGCACCGACCGGCGGAGCGCCGCATCGGAATGCAGGCCATAGCCGGGATAGAGGCCGCCGAGCGCCTTGAGGGCGATCTGAACCAGCACGGCCTGCAGGAGCAGGGGCGCAAAGGCCGCATCGGGCGCGAAAGGCGGTCCGGCCCAGCTCAGGCCCTGCGCCACCGCGACCAGCGGCGCCGCGTCGAAAAGCAGGAGCGTGGCCCCCGAGACGAGCTTGCGGCGCGACAGCGCCTCCGTCCGTCCCGCAGCCGGTCCCTGCGGCACCGGCTCGAAGCCGGACAGATCGCCCAGCGCGCCGCCCGCAGGCGCGGTGCCGAGTGGCGAAAGATTGGCATTCATGCTTCCGGACCCCGGTCAGCGCCCCGGTGGCAGCGAACGGAAAGGCATTCGCCGGTGAATGAACAGGCCTTCGAAACGCATTCCGCGAGGGACATTCTCTGACCTCAAAATGACACCAAACAACTCGATGCCCGGGATCGTATGCCACTTCGGTAATTTCGCGGAACTTGAACAAACGACGAGCGTCCGGCGCGGATCTACTCCGAATTCCTTGCGTCTCTGGCCTTTTCGGCAAGGGGGGGACAGGGGATCCTCCGTTCCGTCGAAGCCTCTCGAAGGGGGCGGGTCATGCCCCGCCTTTCCTGTCCTTTCGGCGCATCCCCGCGCCTGCGCATCCGCATCGAGGGCTGCCGCAGCGGCCCGCCTCATCGGCCGCATGAGCCGGAACGCCCGGCCCGGAGGCTCGCTCACGGGCCGCCCGTGCGGGGCGGCAGCGAAAGCGCCAAGCCTATGGCGGGCGCGCGGCCGCGCTTATCGCCCGATCGGATGAAGAAGCGACCGCGGCCGGACGGATCGGGCGATTCCCTTCGGGGTGGCTCCGAAAGACTTACCCCCCTTCCCCCGATCATATGGTCTGGCCGTCACAAGGTCCGACTTGCGCGATCGGGTGCTCCGGCGCGAAATTCATCAGAGCGGGAATCCGAGGGAGGCGTTTTTACATTATCATGGCGATTTTCGATCCCATCGGGTCCGCGTGACAATCTTTTTCCGTCCGCCACTCCCTCTCCTGCGGCGACTCCGGGCCCTGCGGCCCATGCCTGGGGGATGACGCAAAAGGATCCGCCACGGGCCCCTGCCCGGACCGGATCCTGACGCGCCCCCCGCCCGCAGATCCCGGACGGCACCCAATCGAACCCGCCGACCCGGCATGTCCGGGCGGGCGAAGCACCTGTTTCTGCTGATCCCTGAGCCTTGTTGCATCCTGCGCGCGCCTTCGAGCGTGCGACCCGAAGAAGCGGCAATCGCGGCCGTCGGATGGTCCGAAGGCGCGCAAGCCACGAAAAGGACCTGACGTATGAGTTCCGATCCCGCCCGTTCCGGCAGACTGCCCACCGCGATCCTCTCGGGCTTTCTGGGTGCGGGAAAGACGACCCTGCTCAACCACCTGCTGCGCAACCGCAGCGGCCTGCGCGTGGCCGTGATCGTGAACGACATGTCCGAGATCTGCATCGACGCCGAGCTCGTGGCCTCGGGCGGCGCCTCGCTCAGCCACACCGAGGAAGAGCTGGTCGAGATGTCGAACGGCTGCATCTGCTGCACGCTGCGCGACGATCTGCTGCGCGAGGTGCGCCGTCTGGCGCTCGAGGGGCGCTTCGACTACCTGCTGATCGAGGCGACCGGCATCTCCGAGCCGCTGCCCATCGCCGCCACCTTCGAATTCTGCGACGGCGCCGAATCGAGCCTGAGCGACGTGGCGCGGCTCGATGCGATGGTCACGGTGGTCGATGCGGTCAATCTCACGCAGGATTACCTGAGCCGCGACCTGCTGCGGGACCGCGGCGAGGTCCGCGGCACGGACGACCAGCGCACGCTGGTCGAACTGCTGGTGGACCAGATCGAATTCGCCGACATCGTGATCCTCAACAAGACCCGCACGGCGGGCCCCGAGCGCACCGCGGCGGCGCGGCGCATCGTGCGGGCGCTCAATCCCGACGCCAAGCTGATCGAGACCGAACAGAGCGAGGTCGACCCGCGCGAGATCCTCGACACCGGCCTCTTCGATCCGGCCCGTGCGCGCAGCCATCCGCGCTGGCTGCAGGAGCTTTACGGCTTCGCGGCCCACAAGCCCGAGGATCAGGAATATGGCATCACCTCCTTCTGCTTTCGCGCGCGGGCGCCGTTCGACGGCAAGCGCATCCGGGAGGTGCTGACGGGCGACCTGCCGGGCGTGATCCGGGCGAAGGGGCATTTCTGGACGGCCGATCACCCCGACAGGGTGCTCCAGTTCAGCCAGGCGGGCAGCCTGCGCACCATCGCGCAGAGCGGCCGCTGGTGGGCCGCCACGCCCCGCAGCGACTGGCCGGCCGATCAGCGCGTGATCGAGCGCATCGCGCGGCACTGGCGCCCGCCCTACGGCGACCGGCGTCAGGAGCTCGTGTTCATCGGCACCCGCGAGATGGACTACGGCCGGATCTACCCGCTGATCGACGCCTGCCTGCTGCGGAGCACCCCGATGCGCCCGCCGGCCATGCCGGCCGCGGCGCGGACGGGGCTCGCGGTTCAGGAAGCCGGGCGGGACTAGCGGATCGGAACAGGGCAGCCGGCGCGCCCCGAGCGCCGGATCGAGCTGTTGCGCGGTATTTGTTCAGGGATCTACGGACATGACAGACAATGCGATCGTCGTCGAGAACGCCCGGACCGACGGGGTGATGCCGAAGTCCTACTGGGATGTCGAGCATTCGACCTTCATCGAAGGGTTCGCCACCGACATCAGCGTGAATGCCGGCCAGCGGATCGACTTCAAGATCAACGTCAACGACGAGGCGGGCAGCGACTACAAGGTCGAGGTCTTCCGGCTCGGCTATTACGGCGGAGAGGGCGCGCGGAAGGTGGCCGAATGGGTCAATACCGACGCCAAGGTGCAGGATCAGGCGACCTACAATCCGACGCTCGGGCTGGTGGATGCGGGCAACTGGTCGGTGACCGACAGCTGGCTCACGCCGACCGATGCGGTGTCCGGGGTCTATATCGCGCGCGTCCAGCGGCTCGATGCCTCGGGCAACCCGATCGCGGGCGAGGTCAACCAGATCCCCTTCATCCTGCGCGAGGATGACCGTGCCTCGGACATCGTGCTCCAGACGTCGGACACGACGTGGCAGGCCTACAATGGCTGGGGCGGCAACAACGGCCAGATCGGCGCCAACCTCTATGGCGACGTCAGCGGCACGATCGACCATCCGGACATCCCCGGCGCCAGCTCCTACGAGCCCGACCGGGCCTATGCGGTCAGCTACAACCGCCCGCTCATCACGCGCGGCCTCGACGGCCAACAGGGCGGGGTCGCGGCCGGGGCGCAGGATTACCTGTTCGGCGCCGATTATGCGGCGATCTACTGGCTGGAGAAGAACGGCTACGACGTCTCCTACATGTCGGGCGTGGATACCGACCGGCTCGGCGCCGACTATCTGAAGAAATATCAGGCCTTCATCTCGGTCGGGCACGACGAGTACTGGTCGGGCGGCCAGAGGGCGAATGTCGAGGAGGCCCGCGACGACGGCGTGAACCTGCTCTTCTGGGGCGGCAACGACGTCTACTGGAAGACGCGCTACGAGGCGAGCGCGATCGACGGCGTCGATTACCGCACCCTCGTCTGCTACAAGGAGACGACGGCGGTCGCCGACCCGACGGCGGGGCCGGAAGACTATTACAACCTCGATCCGACCGACATCTGGACCGGCACCTGGCGCGACACCCGCTTCCACGGCAACCCGCTGGCGGGAGGCGGCCTGCCCGACGACTTCCTCTCGGGCCAGTGCCCGACCTGCAACTGCGCCGAGAACTCGCTCACCGGCCAGCTGTTCGGGCCCGACGGCACCGGCGAATTCGGCGGCGCGCTGGATGTGACCGGCGAATATGCGCAGCTCCGGGTGTGGCGCGACACCACCATCGCGAATGGCGGCGCGCTCGATATCGCTCCGGGCCTCCTCGGCTACGAATGGAACACCTCGCCCGACGACTACAACCGGCCGGCCGGGCTGGTGCATCTGTCCGAGACGACCATTCCCTGGGGCGCGATCCTGACCGATCAGGGCAACACCACCGCGCCGGGCATCGCCACGCACAATCTCTCTCTCTACCGCGCCGAGAGCGGCGCGCTCGTCTTCGGGGCCGGCACGGTGTTCTGGACCTGGGCGCTCAGCAACCTGCACGACGGCGAGCCCTACAACGCGCAGATCGAGAACCGCGACCTGCAGCAGTTCGTCGTGAACATGTTCGCCGACATGGGCATCCAGCCCGGCGTGGCCGATGCGGTGCTGGCCTCGCAGGGGCTCCTGCGCGCGCTGGCCTCGGCCGACGCGGCCCCCGCGACGGCCCTCATCAACGACCTGCCCGACACGCTGCCCGCGCTCGAGACCGTCACGATCACCGGCACCGCCACCGACGACGACGGCAATCCGCTGACCCAGGACGGCCGGGTGGCGCTGGTCGAGGTTTCTCTCGACGGCGGCACGACCTGGACGGCCGCGCAGGGCACGACGAACTGGAGCTTCAGCTGGACGCCGACCCGCCAGGGGGTCTTCGACATCCGGGTGCGTGCCTTCGACGATACCCTGAACCTGCCGGTGGCGGTGACGCTCGACCGCGAGACCGTCGAGATCACCGCGCCCGTGGTGCCCCCCGAGGTGAGCCTCTTCGACCCGTTCGTGACCTTCAACGGCCAGTCCCACAACGACAACATGGCGCTGGAGCTGGGGACGCGCTTCACGGCGCTGCAGACGGGCTCGGTCACCGAGCTGCGCTATTACCGCGCGGCCTCGGATGCGACCGACACGGATACGCGGACCGGGCATCTGTGGCGCGCGGACGGCACGCTGCTGGCGACCGTGACCTTCGTCTCGACACCGGGTCAGACGGGCTGGCAGACGGCGGAGCTGTCATCGCCGATCACGCTGGCGGCGGGGCAGAGCTATGTCGTCTCCTACACGACGCAGGACAATTACGTCGGCACGAGCGGCTTCTTCTCGACCGCCTATGTCGATCCCTACGGCATCTTGAGCGCCGGGGCGGGCACCGGCGGCGTGTTCGCTCTCGGCTCGAACATCTTCCCCAGCACGAGCTATCAGGGGACGAGCTACTGGGTGGACATCACCTTCGCCCCGCAACCGGCGGGAACCGGCTTGCCGGTCTTCGCCGGGCCCTCGGCCTTCTCGGTGGCCGAGAACGACCTTTATGTGGGCACGGTCGCCGCCACCGACCCGCAGGGCCAGCCGATCAGCTACGCCATCGCCGGCGGGGCGGATGCCGGTCTGTTCAGCATCGACGCGAAGACGGGGGCGCTGCATTTCCGCTTCCCCGCCAATCACGAGCTGCCCACCGACGCGGATGGCAACAACATCTTCCAGTTCCGCGTGACGGCCACGGACCTGACCGGAGAGGTCGCCACGCGCGACTTTTCGGTGACCCTCACCGACCTGGTCGATGAGTCCCTCCATCCGTCGCTTCTCTTCGGCCCGACGGATGCTCCCGCCGCCACGATCACCGACGACCCGACCGACTATGAGCTCGGGATGCGGTTCCAGGCCTCGAGCAGCGGCGAGATCACGAGCCTGCGCTATTTCCGGGGCGCCGCCGATGCCGGCGACACGGACACGCGCACCCTCCATCTGTGGAGTGCGACGGGTGTCCTGCTCGCCTCGGTCGAGGTGACTTCGGGGGCGGGCCAGTCCGGATGGCAGACCGGCACGCTTGCCGCGCCCATCCAGATCGAGGCGGGCCAGACCTATGTGGTCTCCTACGGCACGACGCAGAACTATGTCGCGACGCAGAATTACTTCACGTCGAACCGTGTCGGCGCCGACGGCGCCCTGACCGGCCTCGGCGGGACGGGCAACGGGGTCTACCACGCCGGCGGGACCGGGATCTTCCCGACCTCGAGCTATCTGAACACGAACTACTGGGTGGATGTGGTCTTCGAGCCGGGCAGCAACGGCACGACCAACAGCGCGCCCACCTTCACCAGCGCCGCCACCGTCTCGGCCCCCGAGAACCAGACCGTCGCGGTCGATCTTTCGGCGGCGGATGCCGATGGCGACAGCTTCGTCTTCGCCATCGCCGGCGGAGCGGATGCCGCGAAGTTCGCGATCGATCCGAACACGGGCCTTCTCACCTTCCTGACCGCCCCCGATTACGAGGCGCCGACGGATGCCGATGGCAACAATGCCTATCAGGTGACGGTCTCGGTGTCGGACGGGATGAGCCCGGCCACGTCGCAGGGTCTGACCGTGAACGTGACCGATGCGGCCGAGCCGGGCGGCACCGTCTGGAACCTGTTCGGGGCGGCCGCCGGGCCGGACCAGATCGTGACCTTCGACAGCGACGACTACGAGCTCGGAACGAAGTTCGTCTCGAACGAAGCGGGGCTCGTCACCAGCCTCCGCTACTTCCGGGGCGCGGCCGATGCGCAGGACACCGATGTGCGCACGCTCAACCTCTGGAGCGCGACCGGCACCAAGCTCGCCACGGTCACGGTGACATCGGCGCCCGGCCAGACCGGCTGGCAGACGGGGACGCTCGACACGCCCTTCCAGATCCAGGCGGGCCAGACCTATGTGATCTCCTATGGCACGACGCAGAACTACGCCTTCAGCGGCGGCTTCTTCGACACGGACTGGATCGGGCCCGGCGGCCATCTGACCGCGCCCGGCGGCCCCGTGGCGAACGGCGTCTTCCACGTCGGCAGCACCGGGCTCTTCCCCGAACAGAGCTTCAACGATGCGAACTACTGGGTGGATCTGACCGTCACGCCGCTCGACCCGGGGCTGCTCGTCTGAGAGGCGGTCTCCGGCGTCCGCGCCTTCCCCCGGGCCGGACGCCGGAGCGCGGCAGGGAACCCCCGCGGATGCCGCGGGTTGCCGTGGCCGATGCAGCGCGTGCCCCGGTCTGCCGGGCCGCTCTCGGGGGAAAGCCCATGTCCTACATCCGCTTCGGCCTGATGATCCTGACCTCGATGCTGGTCATGTTCGGGCTGATGTATCTCAACACCTACGCGCTCGAGCATGTGTTCCTTTCCGAGACGCGCGCCTACATGACGCTGCTCATGGGCGCGGCCATGGCGATCATCATGCTGGGCTTCATGTGGGGCATGTATCGCAACCGCGCCCTGAACATCGCGATCCTCGCAGGCTCCGCCATCCTCTTCGCACTGTCGCTCTGGCTGGTCCGCAGCCAGAGCACCGTCGACGGGCAGAGCTACATGCGCGCGATGATCCCGCACCATTCCATCGCCATCCTGACGTCCGAGCGCGCGGACATGCGCGACCCGAGGGTGCGGAAGCTGGCCCAGGACATCATCGACGCACAGCAGCGCGAGATCGCCGAAATGCGCTATCTGGTGGCCGAGGTGGCGGCCGGACGCACGGTGGAGAGCATCTACAGCGATCCGCCCGCGCATGTGGGCGATCTGGCAGAGGCCCTTTCGACCGTGCGGATCGCCGAGCTCGATCCGGCGCCGGTGCCGCGCCCCGAGGCGGTGGGCGTGCTGCCCGGCGAGGAGGACTGTACCTTCCGCCGGACCGCAGCCTCGGATCCGATCCTGTGGACCGCGGAAACGGCGGGGGTGATGAAGCTCAACGGCATCCTCGTGCCGCTCGAGAAGCTGGCCGCGACCGAAGGACAGGCCTACGCCACCCCCGGCGTCTCCATGCGCGTGCGCAGGCTCGGCGACGAGGGCGGCCTGCGGGCCAATGCCGAGCTCATCTTCGCGCTGGATCAGGGCCCGACCGTCGGCTACCGCGGTTTCTGGCACTGCGGGGCGTGAGGGCCGCTCAGGGCCCGACGAGCGCCGCGATGGCGGCCATTTCCGGCTTGCCCGAGGCCCGGATGGCATCCGACAGCGGCTCATCGGCGTCTGCCACCGCGATCCCGGCAGCCCCGAGCCGCGCCGTCAGCTCGTCGGGCGTCACGCCAAGCAGCGGCGCCACATCGGCGGCCGGATTCTCGAGGATGCGGTGCGAGAAGGCGAAGGGCGGCGGTCCCCCGCGCCCGGCCGGCCCGGACAGAAGCAGGAACGGGGCAGCCATGGCCAGCGACAGGACGAGCGCGATCGCCATGGGCGCGCGCTTGAAATAGGTGGTCAGGCTCCGCCAGTTCTTCCAGAGATGCAGGACGAACGGCACGATCAGGAGCAGGCTGAGCCACTCGTGCATGGCATGGAAGCCCGACGGCCCCACATGCAGGAAGAGCGCCAGTCCCGAGACGAGAGAGACGATGAACAGGCCGGTGATGAAGGGGGTGGCGTAGCGTCCGAGTAGAGAGGACATGGCTGGCTCCTGCCGTGCTGGCGCCCCGGAGGGCGGGTTCCGCCGCCCGGCCGAAGCCCGGGCGGTCTGTTCCCGCTGATACGCGCCGGGCAGCGGCAACCGTCGCCGCAGGGCGGCCCCGCCCCTGCGACATGCGACCGCGCCCCCGGGCCGAAGGGACGCGGGCCAGATCCACAAGAGCGGGGGCGAACGGTGGCCTGTCTCGCGAGACGGACCGAGTGGCAGGCCGTCTGGCTCTGGAACGCGCTGACGGCGCGACAGGTGCCGATCATCTGCCTCGATGCTGCCTCGATGCCCGGCACGCCGCTTGGAGCACAGCAAGATCGGCTCTGGACTGCGCGACCAGCGAGCCAGCCGGGACACTGCCGGATGTCTCAGGTCTGCCCTGCCTGACGGCAGGACGAGGAGGCGCCGGAGCCCACGGCTCTATCCGGCACCACCGCCCTCGCAGGACTTCTTGTGACGTTCGGAGGACAACCTCACCGGCGCCGGCGCGCAGCCATGGTCTTCATGAAAGCGTACCTGCGGCGCTTCCCGGGACGAGGGCTGTCCGGTCTCGGCCGACCGCTCCTCCCTTCACCCGTTTCGGGCAAGAGGAGGTCGGCCGGACCTGCAACCTCGCCGATCCGGGGCTCAGGCGGCTCCTTCCTGCGGCGTCGCGTCCTTGGCCTTGCCTGCGGCAGTGTCGGCGGCCTCCGATGCGCTTGCCTCCTGCGCCGGCGTGCTGCTTGTATTGTCGGCAGCCGGAACCTCAGGAGCGGGTGACGCCGGCTCCGCCGCGGGCGCGGCATCGGTGTTGTGAGAGGCGACAAAAGCCCGCATGAACCGACGCAGTTCCCGCGCCGCACTCGTATCGAGGCTGTTGCAGAGCGCGACGAACGCATCCCGCTCGCCCTTGTCGACCCGGATGACGAGCTGGCTGCCCTTCTTGCCCGACTTTTCCTTCTTCCCTTTGCCCATGTGCCTTATCCCCTTCTGTATATTCATTGCATATACAATCCGTGCTACCCATGCAAGCCCATGGCGCTCCGCGGAGATGAAGCTGGACCTGCCGACCGATCCGAAGCGGGCGACGCGAGCGACGGAGCGGGATGGCCCCTCGAAGGACAGGCCGCGCCGGGAGAGGTCAGCAAGGGAGGGACGCGGTGCCCGCTGCTCTCGACTTTCGAATGCCGGGGATATCCTTCGTCTTCACCGCCGTTCCGTCATCAGAGCGTCATGTTCGCTGCTTAGGCGTGCGCATCCGAGGCGCAGCGCCCTGCCCGTCTCGTCCCTTCGCACAGAGCCTTTCGCGAATGCGCCAGAACAGACCGGGCCAGGCAGCGGCCCGCCATCCCGGAAGAAACCGGCCGCGTCCCACCGGAACGGACAGAACCACGCCGTCTCCTGCGGCGGTCGGACCCGGCTGCGGATCCCTCCCTCGCCCACGGCTCGTCATGACGCACGCCGTGGGAATGATGCAGACATGATGATCGACACCGTGTGGTTGAAGGATTTCGGCAGGCGGCGCGCCCTGGAGGAAGCCGAAGCCCGGCTTTCGATCGCGCTGCAACCGATCGTCGACGCTGCCTCGGGCAAGCCCATCGCGGCCGAGGCCCTGATGCGAGGGTTCGCCGACATGGGCTTTGCCAGCCCCAATGCCCTGCTGGATCATGCCTTCTCGCTCGACCAGCTGCTCGACCTCGACCTGCTGCTTCTGGGCAAGGCCCTCGCCATCCATGCCCGCGTGCCTGCGGCCGAGCGACCGCTGCTGTTCGTCAACCTCGACGGGCGCAACCTTCCGCATTGGCGGGCGATCAGCGACTTTCTTCGGACAGGCTGCGAGCTGGGCGGCCTGCATCCGTTCGACATCTGCATCGAACTGTCCGAGGCCCACCAGCCCCTTCCGCTGGACGAGCTGGAACGGGCCGTCGACACCTTCCGCAGGACCGGCTTCCAGATCGCGCTGGACGACTTCGGCAACGGCACCTCCGGGCTCCAGATGCTCTATCAGACGAGCCCGGATTTCCTGAAGATCGACAGGTTCTTCATCGGCTCGATGCCGGATGACCCGAAGAAGCGGCGGCTGGTCAGCACCATCGTCGATCTGGCGCACACGCTGGGAAGCCGCGTCATCGCCGAGGGGATCGAGACGCCGGAGGAACTTGCCTGCTGCCGCGACGTGGGCTGCGACCTGATCCAAGGCTTCCTGATCGGCCGTCCCTCGACGGATCCGGCCACGGTCAGCACCGACCTCTCGCCGAGGATCGAGGCGCTTGCCCTGTCGGCTCCGCATCCCGAGGATCAGGTGATGAGCCGCCTTCTCGAGGAGGTGGCCGTGCTGTCCTGCGAGGATTCGCTGCGGGATCTGTTCGATCTGGCGGCCGCCAACCCGGCCCAGACTGTCTTTCCGGTGATCGACCGCCGGGGCATCCCGGTCGGTGCCGTGCGCGAAAGGGACTTCAAGGCGCTGCTTCACTCGCGCTACGGCCGGGACCTTGCCTGCAACACGTCGCTGCGGTTGCGCGTCATGGACTATGCGCGGCCGATCGCGACGGTGGAATGCACGATGCCGCTCGCGCCGCGGCTCGAACTGATCGCCGAGCGCGCGGGCGATGGGGTCGTGGTCACCAGCGGGCTGCGCTACCGCGGCTTCCTGTCGTCCACCTCGCTTCTTCGCCTGTCGAACGCGATCCGCCTGCGACAGGCTGCAGCCCAGAACCCGCTGACCCATCTTCCGGGCAATGACGCGATCCGCGGATTTCTCGAGCGCTGCGTGGCCGAGCCGGGCGCCCCGCGGCTTGCCGCCTATCTCGACATCGACAACTTCAAGCCCTTCAACGACAAGTACGGTTTCGAGGTCGGCGACCGGGCGCTGATGATGCTGGCGACCATCCTGAAATCGCTCGAGCGCGATCACGGTCTCTTCGTCGGCCACATCGGCGGAGACGATTTCTTCATCGGCGCCGAGGGCAACGCCAGCGCTCAGGCGCAGAAGATCCTGAGCACGATCGGCGCCCGCTTCCGCCACGTTGCGGAGAGCCTCTACGACGAGGCCGATCGCGCGGCGGGCTTCATGTCGGGGCGGGCCCGCGACGGCTCGCCGCGGCAGTTCCCGCTGATGTCCTGCACCGTCGCGATGCTGCGGATCGGCGCGGCGGACCGGCCGCAGGGCACGCTGGACATCACCGCGCGCCTGACCGCGACCAAGGCCGATGCGCGGCGGAGAGGCCTGCCTGTCGCCATCGCCGATCTGACGGCAGGAGATCGTTAACTCGTGGAAGCGTCACATAAACTTGCGCCGAACCCGTGGTGGAACGGACATCCGCCATCGTCTACCGCAAGGGAGAACCTGCGGTCGCTCCTCGCCCCCCGTTACCGAGACATGACATGCGCCTGACCCTGAAGACCCGGCTTTCGATCACCTTCCTGCTGCTCGTGGCCTTCGTTGCCGGCACCGGCGGGCTCGCGCTCGTCGAGATGCGGCGGATGAACGCGCAGAACGCGCAGGTTGTGTCGCGGAATGTGGAACATCTGGTGCAGGCCGAGGATCTGGCCTGGATCCAGCAGAAGATCCAGACGCTGATCCGGAATTACCTTCTGATCGAGGACAAGGCGCAGCGGCGCGAGATCAAGGCCCGGCTCAAGGCGCTACGCGCCGAGCAGGAGGCCTTGGTCGCGAAGGCCTCGGAAAGCGCGGACGACGGCCGGCGCGCCATGCTCGAGGACTATGTCCAGCTGAAGAACGAGATCGAACGGGTCAACGGCAAGGTGATGGAGGTGCTGCTCTTCGGCAGCGCATCGAAGGCCGGCGCCCTGCTCGTCGGAGAGGGCGATGCCGCAGCCGACAGGATGGAGGCGCTGCTTGCGGCGGCCATCGCGGCCGAGCGCAAGGAGATGGCCGCGGCCACCGCGCGGTCGGAGGAGGGCTTCCGCGCCTCGGCCCGGATGATCCTGCTGACGGGCCTTGTCGCGGCGCTCACCGGGGGGCTGGCGGCGCTCTGGATCCTCTCGACGATCTCGCGCGGGCTGGGCACGGCGGTCTCGCTGAGCCGCCGCGTGGCGGATGGCGACCTGAGCCGGACCGTGCCCTGCTCCGGCCGCCACGAGATCGACGACCTGCTCGAGAACCTGAACCGCATGGTCACGAACCTGCGCGGCGTCGCCGAGGAGGTCTCGGACAACATGGGAACCATCGCTGCGGGATCGGCCCGGATGGCGGAGACCTCGGGAAGCCTCAGTGAAACCGCCGAGGATCAGGCGGGGGCGACGCAGAAGGCCGCGGCCGCCATGGAGCAGATGGTGGCCACCATCGCCCGGACGGCCGAGGATGCGCGGACGACCGAGCGGACGGCACGCGGCACCGCCGCCGCCGCGGTCGAAAGCGGCGAGGCGGTGGCCGCGACCGCCAAAGTGATGCGGTCCATCGCCGAGCGGGTGGCGCTCGTGCAGGAAATCGCGCGCCAGACCGATCTTCTCGCCCTGAACGCCGCGGTGGAGGCGGCACGGGCCGGCGAGCAGGGCCGGGGGTTCGCGGTGGTCGCGACCGAGGTGCGGACGCTCGCCGAGCGGAGCCAGCGCGCGGCCGAAGAGATCACGCGCCTTGCCGGGCAATCGGTGGCGACGGCCGAGGATGCGAACCGGCGTCTGCGCGCGCTCGTGCCCGAAATCGAGGCAGCGGCCGACAGCTTCTCCGCCATTTCGGCCGCCAACGACGAAATGTCGCAGGGCGCCGCGCAGATGAGCGACTTCGTGCGCCGGATCGATGCTGCCGCCCGCTCGACGACCGAGGCCTCGGAAGAGGTGTCGGCCACGGCGCGGACCCTGGCCACCAATGCCGCGATGCTCAGGCGCATCATCGGCTTCTTCCGCACGGTGGAGGCGACGTCGCCCGCGCCCGAGCGTCCGGCTTCCGCGCGGGACGGGCGTTGCCTCGCATCGGATCCTCCCGCGGCCGTCCCCCTTCCGGCCGCCGCCTGAGGCTGGCCGCGCCGGCCCCCGGCGCGTCGCCTCGCCCGGTTCCTGTCACATCGATGATGCAGAAGCGGGTGTAAGGCCAGCGCGACATCAACCGGGACAGGAGACCTCCATGACCCTGCGCAGCCAGCTTCTCGCAGCCAGCGCCCTGATAGCCGCCCCCATCCTCGCCCAGGCCGGCGAGATCGCCTTCGCCCCCGTGCCCTTCGCCGCCGACGATGCGGCCAAGCGTGCGGTTCTGGCGTCAGAGCGCGTCACCATCGACGGCAAGGAACATGCGATCGGCTTCACCACGCTCGCCCGCTCGGGCGACCGGATCGGCGATGCCGTCTTTGCGGCCCTCACCGACCGCCACGGACAGGTGGTGAGATCCGAGGACGGCTCGGAACATGTCTCGGTCGACGCCGACTTCACCTCGCTCCTGCGCGTGGGCGGCAAGCTCTTCTCGGTGACGCATTTCGAATCCCGGCCGGGCGCGATGTATGTCAGCGAACTGAAGCAAGACGCCTCCGGCAAGCTGACGCCCGTCTCGACGAAGCCGGTGGATTTCTCGGAATTCGGCGGGGTCTGGGTGCCCTGCGCGGGCTCTGTCACGCCGTGGGAGACGCATCTGGGATCCGAGGAATATCCGGCCGATGCGCGCGAGATCGAGGAGGCGACCGCTCTCGAGCAGATCGACGACTACGATTTCCCGATGGTGCGTTACGAAGGCGTGGATCCCGCGACCATGACGCTCGAGCAGTTCCGGGAGGCCTACAATCCCTACCGCTACGGCTTCCCGAACGAGGTGACGGTGGCCGAGGACGGCACGGCCAAGGCCACCAAGCATTTCGCGATGGGCCGCGTGGCGGTGGAACTCGCCAAGGTGATGCCGGACCGCAAGACCGCCTATATCTCGGACGACGGCACCAACGTGGGCCTCTTCATGTTCGTGGCCGACCGCGAGGGCGACCTCTCGGCGGGCACGCTTTACGCCGCGAAATGGGTGCAGACCTCGGACGAGGGCGCGGGTGCCGCGACGCTGGACTGGATCGACCTCGGCCATGCCGACAATGCGACGATCCGGACCGCCATCGAGAAGGGCGTGAAGTTCTCGGACATCTTCGAGACCGCCGCGATGGCCGAGGACGGCACCTGCCCCGAAGGGTTCCTGTCGTCGAACGCCGAGGACCGGGCGGAATGCCTGAAGGTCAGGCCGGGGATGGAGGCCGTGGCCTCGCGGCTGGAGACGCGCCGCTATGCCTCGATGCTGGGCGCCACCACCGAGTTCCGCAAGATGGAGGGCATCGCCCACGACCCGGACCATGGCAAGCTCTACCTCGCCATGTCCGAGGTCTCGAAGGGGATGGAGGCCGGCGCGAAGCAGGACAGGGGCGGACGCGACGACATCCGGCTGGCCAAGAACGCCTGCGGCGCCGTCTATGAACTGCCGCTGGGAGAGGACTTCCGCGCGACGGCGATGAAGGCGGTGGTGGCGGGCAAGCCCACCGACTATGCCGCCGACTCGCCCTACGCTGGCAACATGTGCGACGTGGACGGGATCGCGAACCCCGACAACATCACCTACATTCCCGGCTACGACACGCTGATCGTCGGCGAGGACACCGGCGAGGGCCATCAGAACGATGCGGTCTGGGCGATGAACCTCGGGGACGGCACGCTCACGCGGATCTTCTCGACGCCCTACGGGTCCGAAAGCACCTCGGTCTACTGGTATCCCGACATCGGCGGCCATGGCTATCTGACGGCGGTCGTGCAGCATCCCTACGGCGAATCCGACGAGGACAAGCTGGCGGACGCTGCCGACGCCCGCGCCTATGTGGGCTACATCGGCCCCTTCCCGGCGATGGGCAAGTAAGCGCCGTAGCACCCCCCTCCCGTGCCGGGACCGCGCGCCGGTCCCGGCCGACCGCTGAATGGCCCCGATGGAGAGTCCGATGCGACTGCGCCCCCTTCTCGCGATCCTCTGCGGCACCGCCAGCCTCCTCGCCGGCAGTGCGGGCGCGGTCGATCTGCTTCGTGCGACGCTCTCGAACCCGACCGCCTACATCCCGCCGCAGTGCTACACCAAGACCGAGGATGCCGCGGGCCGCGCGCACAACCCGTGCCAGACCTGCCACACCCGGTCGCGCGCGCCGCATTACATCAACGATCAGGATCTGCAGCTGTCCTTCGCCTTTCCGGCCCCGGCGCTGAAGAACCCCTGGAGCAACCTGTTCGTGGACCGACGCGCCGCCGTCGCCGCGACCGACCCCGAAGAGCTGCGCGCCTGGGTGGCCCAGGACAATTACCGCGGGCCGGACGGGCGCCCCGCGCTGGCCGCGAAGCTCGCCCGGCCGCCGGCGGACTGGGATGCGAACGGCGACGGGCGCTGGTCGGGCTATGTCCCCGACGCCTGGTTCGACTTCGACGACGAAGGCTTCGACCGCGCGCCGGACGGCAACCTGTCCGGCTGGCGCGCCTTCGCCTACCAGCCGTTGCCCGGCACCTTCTGGCCCGCCAACGGCTCGACCGACGACGTGATGATCCGCCTGCCCGCCGCCTATCGCGAGGATGCGGCAGGCCGTCCCGACCGGCGGATCTACGCGCTGAACCTCGCCGTCACCGAGGCGCTCATCCGGCGGGCCGACGTGCCCATCGCGCCCACCGACGAGGCGGCGCTGGGGGTGGATCTGGATCGCGACGGCCGGCTCGGCACGGCGGTGCGCGTGGCCTTCGCCTTCGCCCCGCTTCAGGGGGTCACGATGCGCTGGGTCGGCCGGGCGGGCAGCCTTGCCGCTTCCGAGGCGCCACTGGCCGCCGGGCTCTACCCGCTCGGGACCGAGTTCCTGCATTCCGTCCGCTATCTCGATCCGCGGCCCGAGGGCGTCGGCATGGCGCCCCGGATGAAGGAGCTGCGCTACATGAAGAAGACGCGCTGGCTGAGCTATTTCGACCGGATGGACGGCGCGCTGGCCGAGGCCAAGGAGCGCCACGACTTTCCCGACCGGATCGCGCTCTTCTTCGGCGATGCCGAGACCGGGATCAGCAACGGCAGCGGCTGGCGGCTTCAGGGCTTCATCGAGGATGCGGCGGGCGAGCTTCGGCCGCAGAGCTTCGAGGAGACCGTGTTCTGCATGGGCTGCCACGGCGGCATCGGCGTGAACGACGACGACACGCTGGCCTTCCCGCGCAAGCTGGGGGCCGACGCCTTCCGCGGCGGCTGGTATCACTGGACGCAGAAGGGCCTGTCGGGCACGCCCGACCTGATCCGCGCCGATGGCGAGGGCGACTATGTCCACTACCTGCGCACGAATGGCGCAGGCGACGAGTTCCGCTCGAACGCGGAGCTGATCCGGGCGTGGCTGGGGGACGGCGGGTTGAGCGAGGCCCGCGCCGAAGCCATCCGAGCCGATGTGGCGCCCCTCCTCCTGCCCTCGCCCGAGCGGGCGCTGGCGCTGAATGCCGCCTACCGCGAGATCGTGCGCGAGCAGAGCTTCACCAGGGGCCGCGACGCCACCATCGAGCCGCAGGACGCGACCGTCTGGCGCGAGGTGGATCAGGACCACCCGACCGGCCTCGCCGAGGCGGCCGAGCCCTGGTATCCGCGCGGCAGGAGGTGATCGCCCGCGACAACCGGCTGTCCCGCGGTCAGCGGGGCACGTCGCCCGGCGGCAGGACGCTCTCGAGCTCTGCCGCATCGCTCGCGTGGCGCTGCAGATAGGCGCGGATCAGCAACTGCTCGTCGCGCGGCAGCCGGGTGCGCGGGCCCATGACGCGGAAATACTCTGCCCATTCCTCGACGCTGTATTTCTCGGGCGCGCGGCGGGGATGGCAACGGGTGCAATGGGCGCGGTAGTCGGCGAAAGCCTTGTGCCAGAGCGCTTGCGCATCCCCTGTGAGCATCGAGGTGTCGAGCCAGCCCCGCAGGTCCGCCCGCATCCAGCCCTCGCCTTCGCTGTCCGCGCGCAGGGTCAGGAGCCCCGGCTCCACCCGGGCCAGTTCCACCGACGGGGACGCGGTGGCGAAAAGTGCGCGACCCTCGCGATCCGTCCAGCCCGTCAGGATGACCTCGACCCGCCCATTCCGTTCCGGGCCGACCACGGTCACAGGGCTCGCGACGAGGATCTCTCCGGCCGGTTCGGGATCCTCCGGCGCGGCCCGCAACTCCGCGCTGGCCGTGAGCCAGCGCGGGCCCGTCTCCGCGCTGGCGGCGGCAGGGGCAAGCAGCGAGGCTGCCAGAAGAAGACTCGTTACACGCATGACCCGATCCCGTGCCACCGGGGCCACGGCTAGGGCATTTCCGTGTCGGCCCCATGACAGCCCGGCCGGCAAGACGATGCCTGTGGCGCGGAGGCTGGAAGGCCGGGCCATCCTGCCGCGCCCCGGTCCGAAGCGCGGGCTGTTCGCAGGTCAGAACATCCTCGAGCCGGCAGACCACGCGGCCGCCGATCTTCGGGAAGGCCGGGCCCTCGCCGGTCCAGCAATGGCGGAGAGGTATGCTTCGGGCATGGGTCGCCGCGTGTTGCACCCCGGCGCCCGTCCTTGAGCCTTCCGAACATGATCTCGATGGGGGTTGCGTCGCTTGTCGTATTTGATGGCCTTGCCGCTGGTCGGGTTCGGTGAGACGATCGGGCAGAGCCTGTGCAACCTCTTCGATGATCCTTGCCTCGGCGCGGGTCAGAACGCGGACCTTCCCGGGGCTGCACAGTATCTCCTACTCTGGCAACCGAAGGCCACATGACCGCCGCTCCCAAGACCGTCCGTTCTGTCGAGCGGACCCTGCAGATCCTCGAACTGATGAACCGGGCCGCTGTCGTGCGGGTCCAGTATCTTGCGGAACAGATCGGGCTGCCCGCACCCACCGTGGTGCGCCTGCTCGAGACGCTGGTGGCCGCCGGTTATGTGCGCAAGATCGGGCGGCAGGCGGGCTATTGCGTGACCGAGAAGGTCGCGGCGCTCGGCGCGGGGCATCACGGTCTGCCACAGGTCTTCGATGTGGCCCGCGAGGCGGCCGAGGACCTTACACGGCGCACGCTCTGGCCCACGGCACTGGCGACGCTCGACCTGGATGCGCTGGTGATCCGCTTCAGCACGATCCCCATGAGCCCGCTGTCGCATTACCAGTCAACGATCAATCGCCGCATGACCCTGCTCGACTATGCCCATGGCCGCGCCTATCTGGGCTTCTGCCCGACGGAAGAGCGACAGCATCTCGTGGCCCTGCTTCAGCAGACGGCCGGCTCTGCCGACGAGGCCAGGGCCATCGCGGAGCGGGCGGCGTCCGTCGTGGCCATGACGCGGGCCAGCGGCTTCGGCGAGCGCACGGGCAACATCCAGCCCGAGACCCATTCCCTCGCCCTGCCCCTGCGGATGGGCGCGAAGATCGTGGGCACGCTGGGCATCACCTATTTCGCCAGGGCAAAGGTCGATGTCTCCGCCTTGAAGACGCACCTGCGCGCCGCAGCGGAGGCCTGCACGAACGGGGCGAGCTATCGGGCGCCCGCCTCAAGCGGATAGACGGTCCGGGCACGGTCGTCGTCCCTGCCCGAGGCGAGGATGCGCGGCCTCGCCGTGCGCACATGATCGACATAGGCTCGGGCCGAGGCTGCGACCGCGGCATCATCGCATTCGCGAACGCCGGTCAGGGTGAAGGGCGGCAGGTAGTGCATCCCGGTGTGCCGCGCCATCAGCTCGAAGGGGACCGTGACCTCGTCGAGCGTCCTGCCATAGCGTCCGTCGGGCTGGTAATCCCGCCCGTTCGACCCGGTCGAGAGGGCGACGCCGAGGGTCTTCAGCCGGAGCGCGCGGCCTCCCGGACCGTAGGCCCAGCCGCGCGTCAGGATGGCGATCTGCCAGGCCGAAAGGAGCGGCGGGCAGGAATACCAGGTCAGGGGAAACTGCAGGATGATGCGGTCGTGCGCCTCGAGCAGCCTGCGCTCGGCGGCGCCGTCTATCCGGCCGTCCGGGTAGAGGGCGGAAAGATCGCGCAGGGTGATGTCCCCGGCGCGGCGCAGGGCCTCGGCCCAGGCGGCGTTGATCCGGCTCCGGGCCATGTCGGGATGCGCAACGATGACGAGCGTCTTGGTCATGATCTCCTCCTGCCGGAACGGTGAGGCATGCGAGGGCGGCACGACAAGCCGCGAAAGGGGGAATTCCACGGTGCGGAACGAAGCCGCATTTCCCGTGCAGCGCCCGCGCGGTCGTGCGACCTCCGGGAGGAGGCCCGAAGGAGGAGACGCCCATGTTCGACGACAGTGATCCGCGCAAGACGCTAGCGGGCAAGGCAGAGCAGAGCTTCTCCGGCCCCTTCTGCCTTCCGGAGATCGGCCAGTTCGCCGGCGCGGCGCCGCAGGATGCGGGCCCGGGCTGGCGCGCCTGGACCCTGCGGTCGACGAACCTGGTTCTGCGGCTGGTCGAACTCGACGGCACGGCGGAATTCGCGAGGACGGCGCAGCTCGACGAATATATGGTCTTCTCCACCGATCCGGAGATCCGCTTCACGATCGCCACCGCCCGCGGTGCGGTGACGGATCATCCCGGCAATCACCTGTTCATCCTTCCGCCCGGCGACAGTCGGGTGCGGATCGACGGCAGGGGCAAGGTGGCGTTTGTCTACACCACGCGCTCTGCCGATCTGGTCGCGGCCTGCAGCAACCCGTCGGTTGCCGCGAATCCGGTCATCCCGCCGTTCCAGCCGTGGCCGGACCCGGTCGGCGGCTTTCGGCTGCGCGCCTACGATCTCGAGGTGCCCGACAGTCCGGGGCGCTTCGGACGGCTCTTCCGCTGCACGACGATGATGGTGAACATCCTGCCGCGCTTCACCGCACCGCGGGACCGATCGAAGGTTTCTCCGCATTACCATGCCAGCTTCGAGCAGATCAGCCTGACGCTCGAGGGCGATTTCGAGCATTTCCTGCGATGGCCCTGGACGCCCGACATGGCCGAGTGGCTGCCCGATGCGCATATCCGCTGCGCCAGCCCCTCGGTCACGGTGCTGCCGCCGCCGGCGATCCATACGACGCTCTGGGTGTCGGAGGGGGCGCAGATCGTGGACATCTTCTCGCCGCCGCGGATGGATTTCTCGCAGAAGGACGGGTGGGTGCTGAACGCCGAGGATTACCCCGTCGCGCGGACCGTCATCGAGTAGCTCAGTCCGATATGTCGCCCAGCGCCGGCATCGAGGCGATGACGATGGTGTCATGCGCGATCGCGGGCAGAGCGGGCAGCGGGCGGCGCGAGACATCCCGCGCGGCCGCCCGCGACATGCCGAAGGCCATCAGCACATGCTCCGAGATCTGCTCGGGGTAGTCGCTGACTGTGGTGCCGCTGGTGACCGACACCATGGCCGAGGCCACCGACCCCATGAGGATGTCGCGCCCGATCTCGGCCGTGGGAATGTGGAACAGCCCTTCGTCCAGGCCGCGCCGGATCGTCACCAGGGCGTTGTGCCAGACCATCTCGCCGAAAGTGTGCCCCGGCGCGGAGGAATGGATCATGGCCCAGCCCCAGGCGCGGTTCTTTTCAGCCGCGTGCAGATAGTAGCGAATGGCGACCGCAGACTGCTCGGCCGCATTCTCCAGCGCCCCGAACATATGGTGCACGGCGCGGTCGAACTCGCCGGTCAACTCTTCCAGCAACTGGTAGCGCAGCGCTTCGAGATCGCCGAAGTGATTGTAGAACGTGCCGCGGGCCACGCCCGCCGACTTGCAGATGTCCTCGATGCGGACGAAGCGCCCGTTCTCGCGGCCGTAGCAGTCGAACGCAGCCGCCATGATCGTGTTGCGCGACTTGGCCCGGCGTGCCGCGCCGATCTCGGCGCGCCTGCCGTTCGGTGCCGTGCGATACCCCATGCGGGCGATGGCCTCGTCCGGTGTCTCGGTGCTCTCTGCCATGCGCGAAGCGGGCCTTTGCCTTGCGTCCTCCGAAGCGGGACAGCCCAGATATGGCGCAGCGGAGATACGGGGGCCAGAGCGCAACCGCTCCCCGCCCCCAATTCCACGCAGCGAAATTTGTAAAATGACTATTTGTCCAAATTACAACCTCGCATAGGATCGGGGACAGGGCAGCAGGAGGGCTGCCTTGACTCTGGGCTGGGGAGAGCCCGCAGGGAGGACTTCCGTGACACCAAGACCACAACCGGACTGACCGGTGGCATGGCGCCCCGACGCGCCGTGACCTGACCCATTCCCGACCCTCGTACGCGACGTGACGGACGCTTCGGTCCGAACGGTTTCGTCGTGCCCGGTTCCCGGCGGCGCGCCTCGCGGCTGCCTTGACGTGTCGCCTCTGCGGTGGCCGTCCCAGACAATTTTGCCCGAAGAAAGGATCACATCATGGGGATCAACCGGATAGACCACGCCGCGGTCCAGGTCGGCGACCTCGGCAAGGCCCTGGCCTGGTACGAGGACGTGCTCGGCCTGACCGTCCTGTCGCGTGACGACACCACCGTCCATCTCGCCTGCCGCGGCACGGCCGCCGACATCACGCTGGTCAAGGGCAGGCAGTCGCTGGAGAATTTCACCTTCGGCGTCGACGATCAGGAGGATCTGGACCGGGTCGAGAGCATCCTGCGAAAGGAAGGCGTCGCCTCCGAGCGTCTGAACGGCGACAGCCGCCCGGGCGAGGGCGCGACGCTCAAGTTCCACCTGCCCTCGGGCCACGAGCTGCGGCTCTGCACCGGCGGGGCGGAGCGTCGCGCCGGGATCTCGGACTTCGACGCGCGCGGCAGCCATGTGCCCTGCGACATGGATCACATCAACCTGCTGGGCGCGGTCGACCCGGCGGTGATGCGCGATTTCCTGATGATGATCGGCTTCAAGTCATCGCTCAACATTTCGGTCGGCGGGCAGCTTGCGGGTGTCTGGCTGCGCGGCTCGGCCTACGACCATGACATCGCCTACATGCGGGCCGTGCGTCCCGGAGACCGGCTGCATCATGTGGCTTTCGCGGTCGAGGACGGCAACCACTATTTCCGCCTCTCCGACCGGCTGATGGACACCGGCCACCGCTGGGAGTTCGGGCCGGGCCGCCACAACGGCGGGCTGGGCAAGTCCACCGGCTTCGGCACGAACAACTACGCCTATGCCTTCGATCCCTTCGGCAACCGCAACGAGTTCTCCTCGGGCATGGAGCAGTTCGCCGACGATACGCCGCCCCTCGACTGCGCCATCGCGCCGGAGCAGCTGACGGAGGTGATGAACGGCTGGGGCTACGAGATGGCCGAGACCTTCATGACGGTGGGATCATGAGCCTTCGGCCGCAGGCCTTCCTCGAGGTGCAGGATCTCGTCCTGCGCTTCTGGGCGGTGGTGGACGAGACCCTCGACACCGCCGGTGCCACGCTCTTCACCGCCGATGGGGCGCTGGGGATCGAGAGCTTCCGCGCCAAGGGAACGGAAGAGCTGACCCGCTATTTCGCTGCCCGCCGCGCCCTGTCGGCCCAGCGCCAGCGCCGCACGCGGCACCTCTGCACCAACCTGCGGAGGCTGCCCGGCGACGGGATGCGGGTTGCCGCGACGATCACCGTCTTCTCCGGCTCGGGCGCAAGCCCCCTGCCGCTGGAGGCCCCGTCCTCGCTTGCGGATTTCACCTTCGACTGCGTCGAGACGCCCGATGGCTGGCGCTTCCGCGACGTGCGCGGCGCCCTGGTCTTTGCCGGGGCGGACACACCCGATCTGAGGGCCGCCGCGGACGCAGCCAGGGGCCTTCCGGCATGAAACGGGTGGCGCTGATCCACGGCTGGGGCGGATCGTTCACGGCCACCTGGGAGGCCGATGGCTGGAGCTGTGCCCTGCGTGCGGCGGGCTTCGATCCGGTCGGGGGGACGATCGCGGGCCACGGGCCCGAGGGCGGGTCGCATGACCCTGCCGACTATGCCGACCTCGCCGGGGATCTTGCGGCGAAGCTCCCCGCGGGGCTCTACGGCGCCATCGGCTTCTCGCTCGGCACCAAGCTGCTGCTGGAGCTGGAGGCGCGCAGCCCCGGTAGCCTCGGGCGGCTGGTGCTGGGCGGTATCGGCGACAACATCTTTGCCCCGGAAGCCGCCGGTCCCGCCCTCGTTGCGGCCCTGCGGGGCGAGACAGCCGACCCTCCGCCGCAGGTCAAGGCCCTTCTGGCCTATGCCGCGAAGAGCGGGAGCGATCCGGCCTGCCTCGCCGCCCTTCTGGAACGACCCGCCAACCCGGTGCTGACCGAAGATCGGCTCGCCACCGTGAAGGCCCCGATCCTGATCTTCAACAGCCGCGACGATGCCGTGGCGCAGCCCGACACGCGCCTCTGCCGGGCGATGCCCCATGCACGCCACCACCTGATCGAGGGCCCCGGCCATGTGGCCCTCACCTCCGATGTCCGCTTCCGCGAGGCGGCCGTCGCATTCCTGTCCAAGTGACGCCTCCAGGGAGGAGAAACCCCATGTTCGACGATACGACCCCGATGATCGAGCGCGTCCGCGCCATCCTTCCCCGGATCGCGGCGAATGCCTCGAAGGCGGAGGAGATGCGCGAGGTGCCGAAGGAGAACATCGACCTGCTCAAGAGCACCGGCCTCCATCGCGCCTTCCAGCCCAAGGCCTATGGCGGGCTCGAGATGCCGCTGCCGGAGTTCGAGACCTGCATCGCGCTGATTGCCACCGCCTGCGGGTCTACCGCCTGGGCCTTCTCGCTGCTGGCCGAGCACGCGCACCAGATCGCGCTCTATTCGAAGCAATTGCAGGACGAGATCTGGCAGGACGATCCCGACACGGTCTGCTCCTCTTCGATCGCCCCCTACGGAAAGGCCGTGGATGTCGAGGGCGGCGTCCGGTTCTCGGGGGAGTTCGGCTGGTCCTCGGGCTGCGATCACGCGCAATGGGCGATCCTGGGCTTCCTGCGCGACACGCCCGAGGGCGGCAAGGTCTACAGCTTCGCGATCCTTCCGCGCAGCGACTATGAGATCAAGGACACCTGGTTCACCGCCGGGATGCGGGGCACCGGCTCGAAGACCCTCGTGGTCAAGGACGCCTTCGTGCCCGAGCACCGGATCGAAACCGTGCCGGCGCTGATGACCCTGACCTCGGCGGGCGGCAGCCTCTATCCCCAGAGCACCACCTATCATGTGCCCTTCATCTACGTCTTTGCCAGCTGCTTCTCTGCCGTATCTCTGGGCATCGCGGAGCGGATGATCCAGCTTTACACCGAGCGGACACAAAGCCGCGTCCGCGCCTATACCGGCGCGAAGGTGAGCCAGTCGATTCCCGCCTGCATGCGTCTTGCGGAAAGCACGCATCAGGTGGCGGCGGGCCGGGCCTTCCTCGAGAAGACCTGGGAGGACATGCGCGACCACGCCGAGCGCCGCGTCTTTCCGGACGAGACCAAGATGGCCTTCTGGCGCACCAATCAGGCCTATGCGGTGAAGATGTTCGTCGCCGCGGTGGACCGGCTGTTCGAAGCGTCCGGCGGCTCGTCGTGGTTCGACGATGCCGAAGGACAACGCCTGTTCCGCGACGCGCACATGACCGCGGCCCACGCCTACACCGACTATGACATCTGCGCCCAGATCCTCGGGCGGGCGCTCATGGGGCTGGAGCGGGATCCCTCCCTGTTCTGAAGCACCCGCCGCCCGGCCCCGCCCCCGGGCCGGGCAGCTTCCCCTTGCCTCAACCAACCGCAGAGGTCCCGATGACCGATATCTTCCCCGCAGCCGAGGGGTTCGATCCGCGTGCCTTCCGCGCCGCCATGGGCTGTTTCGCCACCGGCGTCACCGTCATCACCGCACAGGCAGACGGCCGGCGCGTGGGTGTCACCGCCAACAGCTTCACCTCGCTGTCGCTGGAGCCGCCGCTGATCCTCTGGAGCCTCCTGAAGGCCTCGTCCAGCTACCCGGTCTTCGAGGCCGCGAGCCACTTCGCCGTCAACATCCTCGCCCATGACCAGATCGCCCTGTCGAACCGCTTCGCCTGTCGCGCGCAGGACAAGTTCGACGGGCTCGAAGTGACCGAGGGCGCGGGCGGTTGCCTGCTTCTGCCGGACACATGTGCCTCGATCCAATGCCTGCGCGAGACCATCCTCGACGGCGGCGACCACTGGATCCTGATCGGCCGTGTCCGCGCCTTCGACAGTTCGGACCAGGCACCGCTGCTGTTCCACCGGGGCGCCTATTCCATGGCACGGCCGCATCCGCAGGTCGCAGCCTCCTGAACCACCACCGTCAACGACAACAGGGAGGAGACCTGAATGACGAAGACGCGCATCCTTGGGCTCGCGGCAGTCGCGCTGAGCCTTGCCGCGCCGGCCCAGGCCATCGATGTCGGCCCGGCCGATTACACGATCCTGCCCGGCGGCACCACGCTGGGCATGGTCTACTGGCAGCACCTGAGCTCCGACACGCTGCGGCTGGACGGTGCCACGGTGCCGGGTTCGTCCTTCGAGGCCGACGTCGGCATCCTGCGCACGCTGAGCTACTTCGACTTGGGCGAGACCCCGGCGGTGTTCCATGTCGTCGCGCCCTTTGCCGGCCTCGATGCCGACATAGGCGGGGTCGGGCAGCGCACCAGCGACGGGCTGGGCGACCTGACGCTCGGCCTGACCGTCTGGCCGGTGCAGCCGGACAGCCCCGAGACCGGCACCACGCTGGGCCTGTCGCTCTTCGCGACGCTGCCCACGGGGGACTACGATCCCGCCCGCATGGGTCTTGGCGAGGGCACCTGGACGATCACCCCCCAGATCGGGCTGATCCAAGGCCTCGGCCACGGCTTCTACTTCGACGGCGCGCTGGACGTCGCCCTGCAGCGCGATCACGACGAGGACGGCGTGAGCCATGAACGCGCGCCGTCTTGGCAGCTTCAGGCCATGCTGCGCAAGCAGTGGGGGCCCGCCACCTCGCTTGCGGTGGGCTACTCCGGCCAGCGCGGCGGCGCGCAGAGCATCGGCGGCATCGAGACGGGCCTGAAGACCCATCGCGATCAGCTCCGGATCTACGGCAGCCACTTCGTCACCCCCACGGTGCAGGTGCAGGGCATGTATGGCCGCGACCTGAAGGTCGAGGGCGGCTTCGAATATGACAGCGTGGCCCAGATCCGCGTCGTCAAGATGTTCTGAGACACGCCGGGCCCGGCGCTGCTCCGGGCCCGGCCCTTTCAACAAGGCCGTGCCTTCATGAAGAAGACCATCATCTCCTGCGCCGTCACGGGCTCGATCCACACGCCCTCCATGTCGCCCCACCTTCCGGTGACCGCCGAGCAGATCGCCGAGAGCGCGATCGGTGCCGCCGAGGCCGGGGCCGCCATCCTGCACCTGCATGCCCGCGTGCCGGACACCGGCGCGCCCAGTCAGGATCCCGCCCACTATGCCGCGTTCCTGCCGCGCATCCGCGCCGCGACGGATGCCATCGTGAACATCACCACCGGCGGCGGGCTCGGCATGTCGATGGACGCCCGCATCGCGCCCGCGCTGAAGACCGCGCCGGAGCTCGCGTCGCTCAACATGGGGTCCTTCAACTTCAACATCTCTGCGGCAGAGAAAGGGTGCCGCGATCCGCAACCGTGGGAGGTCGACTACCTGCGTGGCACCCGTGACCTCATCATGTCGAACACCTTCGCCCAGATCGAAACGGTGCTGACACGGCTCTCGGCACTGGGCACGCGGTTCGAGTTCGAGTGCTACGACACCGGCCATCTGTATAATCTCGCGCATTTCGCGGATCGCGGACTGGTGAAGCCGCCCTTCTTCGTGCAGGCGATCTTCGGCGTGACGGGGGCGCAGGGGACGGATCCGGAGAACCTCATGCACATGCGCGCGACGGCCGAACGGCTGTTCGGGAACGACCACCTGCTGTCCGTTCTGGGGGCGGGGCGGTCGCAGTTCCCGCTGGTGACGATGGGCGCGATCCTGGGCGGGCATGTGCGGGTGGGTCTGGAAGACAACCTCTACATCGCCAGAGGGCAACTGGCAGAGAGCAACGCCCGGATGGTCGCCAAGGTGCGCCGCATCCTCGAGGAGTTGGGCCACGAGATCGCCACGCCTGACGAGGCGCGCAGGATGCTCGGCACCAAGGGCGCGGGCGAGGTGGCTTTCTGATGCCCGGCGATCGCACCGGTTTCCGTGCCCGCCTGCGGGCGCCCGAGCCGATCCTCGGCACCTTCCTGAAGATCCCCTCGACCCAGCCGGCCGAGATCCTCGCGACGCTCGGCTTCGACTTCGTCGTGATCGACGAGGAACATGCGCCCTTCAACCCGGAGACCACGGATGCGATCCTGCTGGCCTGTCGGGCGCACGGGATGGCCGGGCTGGTGCGCGTGCGCCAACCGGCCGACATTCTGCGGGTGCTCGACTGCGGTGCGGATGGGGTGCTCGTGCCGCATGTGGCATCGCCCGAGATCGCGCGCGAGATCGTTGCCCTCGCGCGATACAGCGGAGCGCGCGGCCTGTCGCCCACGACCCGCGCCGGCACGTTCGGCGCGACGGATGTCGCGGAACACATGAGAAGGCAGGATCAACGCTGTGCCGTCATCGCGATGATAGAGGACGCGGAGTGCCTCGACAGGATCGATGCGATCCTCGCCACCGACGGACTGGACGCGATCTTCATCGGACGGGCGGATCTCGCCGCCAGCATGGGACCGGCTGCCGCAAACGGAGGGATCGAGCGCGCCGTGGATCTTGTCCTCGCCGGCGCACGGGATGCCGGAATGCCCACCCTGATCCTCAGCTCCGACCGCACCGAAGCGGATCGGTTTCGGTCGCAAGGCGCCACCGGGTTCCTGACCATGTCGGATCAGGGCTTCCTCCGAGAACAGGCCGCCCGCATGCGCGACATCTTTTCACGAGAGGTTTGAACCACCTCGCGTCCGCATCCGGCCAGAGCTTTGCCTGTGCCGCGAGGACGATGACGCAAGACACATCCGCTCTACTGGTTCGAGCAGCTGGGGGTGGATGATGTGGCCAGAAGAGCCGACCTGATGCCGAACCCACGTCCTGGCGGCCCTTCACGCTCGCACAAATCGCTTGACCGGCCCGGCCCCGGTGCCGAAGTCCTAACCCAAGAGAGTGCGAAACCCGCCAGGATCAGGGAAGACGTCTGTATCAAAGAGCGCAATCCATCCTGCCCGGTGTGACGACCGGAAACGGCGGGGTCGTGAGCGCCGAAGTGTCGCCAGCATCGTGGGGACATTGAGCGCCCCTGCCCGACCCCTGGATCTGCCGGCAGGCGGCAGAAGCGGCGGGGGAGGCCACGATTGAATAGCAGAGTGATATTGTCGGGAGTTCCATCCCGCCGTAAGGTGCCGCGTCTCTTCCCAGTCAGGCCCGCACCGTGCAGTCCGATCACCTCCTTCAGCTCTACGTCTCGGAAAGCGACCGGATGGAGCGGCAGATCGCCCGCCGGATCGGCTGCGCGAGCCTCGCGCGTGACATCGTCCATGACATCTTCCTGCGTCTGTGGGAGCGTGCCACGCGGCTGAACGGGGAGCCTGCGGCCTATCTCAGTCGCTGCGCGCGCAACGCGGCCGTCGATCACCTGCGCGCGGAGCAGACCCGGGCGCGGCTGCTTGCCGAGGCCGCCCAGCGCGACGAGGGTCTGCATGCGCCCTCGGCGGAAGACGCGGTCGGCGCCCGCGACGCGCTGCAGCGGATCGATCTGGCTCTGCTCGCCCTGCCGGAGAAAACCCGGCACATCTTCCTGCTCAACCGCGTCCATGGCCGCAGCTTTTCCGAGATCGCCGGCGCTTTCGGCATGTCGGAACGCGCGGTGGCCAAGCACATGGCCAAGGCCGTCGCCGCCTGCGCCGCCGCCGCAGAGGTCGGGGCTTGACTGGGGATCGCCACCCGACCGAGCCGCAGCGCGCGAAAGCCCGTGACCTCTTTGTCCGCCTGCGCGGCGGCGCGCTGTCGAAACGCGAACTGCAGGTCTGGCTCGCGGAGGATCCCGCGCATGTTGCCGCCTGGGCCGAGGTCGAAGCGCTCTGGGGCGAGATGCGCGCGCCCGGCGAACGGCTTGCCGAAGCCGAGGCCGGGGCGCTCTCGGTCTATCTGGCGGCGATGGATCGGGGCGCCCGGCGGCGGCGCGTTCTGCGCGGCGGAGCTGTGGCGGTGCTGGCCCTGGCGATCGGCCTCGGCGGCCTCTGGCTGCGCCAGCCCCATCTCCTGCAGGATCTCGGAGCGGATTACGCGAGCGCCCGGGGCGAGCGCCGCAGCGTCTCGTTGCCCGACGGCAGCCGGGTGCTTCTCGACGCGGACAGCGCGATCCGTGTCGACATGGACGGTCCCGACCGCCTTCTGCGGCTGCTGCGCGGGGCGGCCTCGTTCGAGGTCACCAGATCGCCGCGACCGTTCCGTGTGCACTTCGGCGAGGGCGAGGTGACCGTGCATGGCACCGTCTTCGACGTCCGGCTGCTGGAGGACGGCGGCCAGATCGTCCTCAGGCAAGGCCGCGTGAGCGTCCGCTATCCCGGTCTGCCGGTCGAGCAGCCGCTGGTCCCGGGCGAGCAGTTCAGCGTCGACGGCCCGGGTGGGCCTTCCGTGGAAGCCGTGGATCTGGCCGAAGCATCGGGCTGGCAGGACGGCAGGTTCGCCTTCTACCGGATGCGGCTCGGCGATCTGGTCGGCACGCTGGAGCGCTATCTGCCGGGGCACATCCTCATTCCCTCGCGCGACCTCAGAGACAGGCGGGTGTCCGGCAGCCTCGATCTCGATCACCCCGAGGCGGCGCTCGAGTCGTTGCGCGACACGGTGGGGCTGACCATCACCCACCTGCCCGGATCCGTCCGGATCCTGCGCCCCTAGAGCCCGTTTCAGAAAAAACTTGCGACCGCCGGTTCAGTGATCCCCACCCCGGGACGTGAACCTTAGGAGTGCATGGAAAGCCTGAGCCTTCGCCATCCGTGCTGACTGTGACGAAGGACAAAAGGATAATCCATGCGAGGGCAATCCCTTCTCTCCCGGCTGCTGACGACCGCGCTTCTCTGCGGGGCGGCGCTCCCCGTGCTGGCGCAAGGCGTGGCGCACCGGTTCGACATTCCGGCGAAACCCGTGACGCGCGCGGTCAATGACATCGGCAGCGTGGCCGGGCTCTCGATCGTGATGCCCGACGTGGGCGCTGTGGCGGTGCGGGGCAATCCGGTGCAGGGCTCGATGAGCGTCGAGGCGGCGATGGAGACGCTGCTTGCAGGCACCGGCCTCTCGTGGCGCTTCGCCAATGCGGGCACGATCCACGTCTTCCAGCGCGCCCCCGCGGGCGCGGCGGACGGCTCGGCCGGCGTGATGCTCGAGCGGATCCGCGTGGCGGGCGACAGCAACGGGGCCACGAGCTTCGTGGCAGGCGCCAGCGGCACGGCCAGCAAGAGCGGCACGCCCGTTCTGGAAGTGCCGCAGTCGGTCAGCGTGATCGGCCCGCGCCAGATGGAGGCGCAGGGCGCCCGCTCGGTCACCGAGGCGCTGCGCTATGTGCCGGGCGTCAACATCGAAACCTACGGCCCGGACCCCAAGGGCTTCGAATGGATCATGCTGCGCGGCTTCAACGGCCAGTCCTCCAGTGCCTATCTCGACGGGCTGCGCCAGATCGCCTCGAACTACAGCCATTTCCGCACCGATCCGCACCAGCTCGAGACGATCGAGGTGCTGCGCGGGCCATCCTCGGCGCTTTACGGGCAGTCCGATGCGGGCGGCGTGGTCGGCAAGACCTCGAAGCGGCCGGTCACCGAACCGCTGCGCGAGGCCGAGCTCTCCTACGGCAGCTTCGCCACGACGCAGGCGGCGGTCGATTTCGGGGGCGCGCTCACCGAGGACAAGACGCTGTCCTACCGGCTGGTCGGCGTGGCGCGCGACGGAAACACCCAATATTCCTACGGCGACGGCACGCGGATGAAGGACGACCGGCTGATGCTGGCGCCCTCGATCACCTGGGCGCCCAGCGACGCAACCAGCCTGACCGTCACGGCGCAGGCGCTGCGCGACCGCTCGGGCGGCACGGCGATCTTCTTCACGCCGACCGACATCCTGGTGGGCGACCCGAACTTCTCGCGGAGCGAGCAGGACCAGAAGACGCTGGGCTACGAGTTCAGCCACCGGATGGACAATGGCTGGACGGTGCGCCAGAATCTGCGTTACGGGCGCGTTGATTTCGATCTCGACATGATCGCCATGATCGGGGCGGATGCCACCGGGCTCACGCGGCAGGCGCGGCGCTTCTCGGAAAGCCTCGACAGCCTTGCGGTCGACACGAACCTCCTGGGCGAGTTCCAGACCGGGCGGCTTTCGCACAAGCTGCTGATCGGGCTCGACCATTCGCGCAGCGACACGGACGCGCGCCGCTGGAACGGCACCGCGCCCTCGCTCAACCCCTATGCCCCTGTCTACGGCGTGGACGTTCCCACCCCCACGACCGTGGCCTATGACTACACCGAAGAATATCGCCAGACGGGCCTCTACGTTCAGGACGAAATCCGGCTGGATCGCTTCCTCTTCACGCTGGGCGGGCGTCAGGACTGGCTCAGCACCAGAACCGACGACCACGTGACCGGAACCGCGCGCGATGTCGATCTCGACAATTTCTCGGGCCGGGTGGGGGTGAGCTACCTGACGGATGCGGGCTTCGTCCCCTACCTCAGCTATTCGGAGAGCTTCCTGCCGAACCCGGGCCTCGGCTCGGACGGCCGCACCTTCGATCCCACCCGCGGCCAGCAATGGGAGCTGGGAGCGAAGTATCAGCCCTCGGGCACGGACGCGCTGCTGACGGTGGCGCTGTTCGACATCACCAAGTCGAACGTGCTCACGCCCGAGCTGGGGCCGGGCGGCATTTCCACCGGCTACAACATCGCCACGGGCGAGATCCGCTCGCGCGGGATCGAGGTCGAGGGCAAGGCCTCGCTCGGCTCGGGCTGGGACATCGCGGCGAACTACAGCTACAGCGATGTCGAGATCACCGAGGACAATGCCGGCAACGAGGGCAATCGCCCCGCGCTGGTGCCGAAGTCCCAGGCCTCGCTCTGGCTGAACTACAGCTTCGGCTCGGGCGCGCTGGACGGCCTCTCGCTCGGCGGCGGGCTGCGCCATGTGGGCACGAGCTTCGGCGACAATGGCAACACGATCAAGGTGGATGGCCGGACGGTGATCGACCTCGGCGCGAGCTATGCGCTGAGCGAGACCGCGCGGCTGGCGCTCAATGTGACGAACCTGACGGACAAAGAGTATTTCACCACCTGCGCCAGCGCCTATTCCTGCTACGAGGGCGACCGGCGGATGGTCACGGCCAAGATCGCCATCGGCTTCTGACGGACCCGGACGGAGGTGGCCCGCCGCCTCCGTCACCCTCTCATGATCTCGCGCCGTCCTCTCCTCGCGGGCCTTCTGGCCCTGACCCTCCCCGTCCCTGCGCGGGCGGCGGCCGGCCCACGGCTGGCCGTCATCGACTGGGCCGCGGCCGAGACGCTGATCGCGCTCGACCGGCCGCCGCTCGCGATCTCGGACAGCGGCTATTTCGCCAGCCGCATGCCGTTCGACCTGCCGCCGGGCGTGGTCGACATCGGGCCCTTCTGGGAGATCAGCCTCGAATATCTGGCGCGGCTCGCGCCCGACCGGATCATCGCGCCGGCCTCGGCCCTGATGATGACGCCGCGCATCGCCGAGATCGCCCCGGTGGACATCGTGCCGACCGAGACGCGCGGCAGCCGGCTCGATCTCGCCGCCGATCTCGCCCGCCAGATGGCCGCCGTCGCAGGGCTCGCGCCCGAGAGCGCCGCGCGGCTGGTGGAAGGGACGGAAGCTGCGCTGGCGGCGGCGGGCCGGCGCGCGGGCCGCAGCTCCGTCCTCGTCTGCGTCCCCGACCTCTCGGGGCGGCTCTTCACCCTCTACGGCCGCGGCAGCCTGCCCGATGCGGTGCTGGCGCGGATGGGCCTCGCCAACGCCTGGACGGGCCCGGTGACTGCGCTCGGCACCTACCGCGCCAGCCTCGAGGAGCTGATCGGCATGGAAGAGGCCACGATCCTGCTGGTCGAGATCGCCTCGATGCGGCCGCGGACCGAGCGGATGCTGCGGACGAGCGCCCTCTGGCGCGCGGTGCCCGCCGTCGCGTCGGGGCGTGCGCACTGGATCGGCAATTTCTATCCACAGGGCGGGCTGCTTTCGGCCCGGCATCTGGCCGGGACGGTCGCCGCGGCCCTCACGCAAGGCTGATCCATGGCGCGCACGCTTCTCCTTCTCCTCGCCGGCGCGCTCACGCTGCAAGGTCTGCTGCCCCTCTTGCCCGAGGCGCTGGCGGGCGACGAGCTCGCCCGGCTCGTGCTGACCCAGAGCAGCCTGCCGCGCCTCGCCATGGCACTTCTCGCGGGATTCCTTCTCTCGATGGCGGGCGAGGTCTGCCAACGCATCTTCGCTAACCCGCTGGCCGAACCCGGGCTCCTCGGCATCTCGGGTGGCGCCTCGCTGGCGCTGGCCGCGGGGCTGCTGCTGGCTCCGGCTCTCTGGCAGGCCGCGCCGGGGCTCCTTGCCCTGGCCGGAGCCGCGGGCGCGCTGATCCTGGTGCTGGCCGTCGCATGGGGCCGCGGCCTGCACAGTCAGGCGCTGGTGCTGGCGGGCGTGATGGTCAATCTTTGCGCCGCGGCCGCCCACGCGCTTCTCGTCCTCTTCAACCACGATTTCCTGCAGGAGCTGCTGACATGGCAGGCCGGATCGCTGGCGCAGGCCGGCTGGCAATCCGGCCTCGGCCTCCTCGCGCAGACCGCCCCCGTAGCGGGGGCGCTGTGGCTGCTGCACCGGCCGCTCCAGCTTCTGATGCTGGGCGAGGAGACCGCACAGGGCCTCGGCCTCTCCGTGCGCCGGACCAAGCTCCTGCTGCTCGCCGCCGCGGCCTGGCTCACGGCTTCGGTGGTGGCGACGGTGGGGCTGATCGGCTTCGTGGGGCTCGCGGGCCCCGCGCTCGCCCGCGGGCTGGGCGGCAGGTCTGGGGGCGTCTCCCGGCCGAACCTGCCCCGCGCGGGCCTCTGGGGCGCGGTCGTGCTGCTGCTTGCCGACCAGACGGCGCGGCTGCTCTCGGGTCTCGCCGGGGACGTCCCGGTCGGCGCGGCGTCGGGCCTCTTGATCGGGCCGCTTCTGGTCCTTCTGTCGCTCAGGTCCCGAAGCCCGGATCTTCCCGCGCGCCACGAGCCGCCGGCGCAGGCCCGCCCCCGGCGCCCGATGCGGGCGCTGCTTCCCCTGGCGCTGGCCGTGCCTGTCCTGCTGGCCATCGCGCTGCTGATCGGTCGCTCGGAGACCGGCCTGCACCTCACCACGGCCGGGGATCTGGCCGCCGTCCTGCGCTGGCGCCTGCCGCCCCTGCTGCTCGCGGCCGGCGCAGGCGCCTGCCTCGCGCTCTCGGGCCTTCTGCTCCAGCGCCTCCTGCGCAACCCGCTGACGAGCCCCGACCTCCTCGGCGTCGGGCATGGGGCGGGCCTCGCCTTCGCGCTGGCCATGGTCTTCCTGCCGGAAAGCGGGCTCGTCTCGCGCTTTGTCCTGACGGCCACGGGCGCAGGCGCGATGCTGGCCCTGGTGACGCTGCTGGCCGCGCGCGCCCGGTTTGCGGTCTCGCGTCTGCTGCTGATCGGCGTGGGGCTCGGCAGCACGGCCCAGGCGTTTCTGACGCTGGTGCTCGCCTCCGGCGGGCCGAAAGGCGCAGCGCTCCTCAGCTGGTTCTCCGGGTCCACCGGCGGCGCGAGCCTCGCCCAGGCTCTGCTGGCCTGGAGCGTGGCATTCGCGGTACTGGCGGCGGCGCTCCTCCTGCGGCGCTGGTTCGACCTGCTCGCGCTCGACAAGGCGGTCGCCGCAGGGCGCGGGCTGGCCGTGACGCCCGCCCGCGCTGCGGGGCTGGCACTCGCGTCTCTTGCCGCTGCCGCGGGCACGATCGCCCTCGGCCCGATCAGCTTCGTCGGCCTGATCGTGCCCCATCTCGTGGCGACCATGGGGTTCCGCGCCACCGCGCCGGCGGCCCTCGCTTCGGTCGCGACCGGCGCCTCGGTCATGGTCCTTGCGCAATGGGTGGGCGGGCTGCTGGCCTGGCCTTGGCCGATCTCGCCTGGCCTGCTCGCAGCGCTCCTGGGCGGCCCCTTCTTTCTCTGGCAACTCCGCAAGCGTGCCGCGTGACGCCGCGCCGCGGAAGGCTCCTGCCCCGTCACGGCGAAGGATATCCATGACCCACAGCTCTCCAGAATTCGACCTCCGTCAGGCGAGCGTGCAGATCGCGGGTCGGCAACTCCTTGAAGGGCTGGATCTCCGCATCGCCCGCGGGTCCGTGGCCGGCATCCTCGGCCCCAACGGCTCGGGAAAATCGACCCTCATGCGCCTGATGACGCGGCAGCTCGCGCCCTCCGCCGGGCAGGTCCTGTTTCGCGGCCGGCCTCTGAGCGCCTATGCCGCCGGCGACCTTGCCCGGCAACTGGCGCATCTGCCGCAGACGCCGCCCCACGTCCCCGGCCTGACGGTGGCCGAGCTGGTGGCGCTCGGCCGCTTTCCCTGGCACGGCGCCTTCGGCCGCTTCGGCGCCGAGGACCGCGCCCGCCAGCAGGACGCCCTGCGCCAGGCAGGCCTCGCCGACCAGGCGGATAGTCCCGTCGAGACCCTTTCCGGCGGCGAGCGGCAGCGAGCCTGGATCGCCATGCTCCTCGCGCAGGGGGCGGGTTGCCTGCTCCTGGACGAGCCCACCTCCGCGCTCGATCCCGCGCATCAGATCGAGGTGTTGTCGCTCCTTCGCGGGCTCAACCGCCGGCAGGGGCTGACCGTGGTGATGGTGCTGCACGACGTGAACCTTGCCGCGCGCTTCTGCGACGATCTCGTGGCGCTGCGGGCCGGCAAGATCCTCGACAGCGGCCCTGTCGCCGACATCCTGCAGCCCATCCGCCTGCAACGCATCTACGACCTGCCGATGCTGCAGCTGCCTCACCCGGACTCCGGCCGCGCACTGGTGGTGCCGAGGGAGAAGGGCGATGGAGCCCCCTGGTGAAGGGCCCCGGCCATGACGGGGTAAGGGCACGATCAGCCGGCATTTGCGCAAATTGCTGCTCCAGAGCGTCGCTCGCGAGGTCTGGCGCTGCAGCCGGGGCGTGGCTGCAGGCGCTCCTGCGATCCGCCGGCCCCTTTGGGAGGATCGGAACACGCACTGCGCCTTCGGATCGGTCGCGTCGATCATGGCCACCGGGTGGCAGGCTACCCATCATAAGGGATGAGGACGATTTCGCCTTACCTCGGGACGTCCGACTGACATAGGGGCGATAACGGTTTGCCCCCGCCTGAGGCGCGTCACCGGCGCCGAAGCAAATCGGCTCTCCCACGCGGGCGGGCCTCCCCCTTTACTTTCATGGCAGGATCAGGGAAGTCCGCGGTGTCGGTCGGTCCGCACGAAAGCAGATCCAATCATGCCTCTCGCTACTGATCGCGGAACCCGCCGCGTCGTGATGGTTGCGCACAGCCACGTCCTGGGCGGGATCGAGCGCCATGTGCTCGCCCTGTCGAACGCGCTCGCTCGGGGCGGCCATCGAGTTGCCTATGCCGGGCCGCTGAACAGCTGGCTGGGCGACCAGATGACATCGGCCGGACATGCGCATATCCATCTCCCGATGCATGGGATGTACGACCCGCTGTCGGCATGGAGGCTCCGATCCTTCGCGCGCAGCTGGAAGGCGGACATTCTCCACGGCCACGGTCAGCGGGGAACGCGCTACGCGAGATGGGCCGCCGCAACTCGCTGGCCTGTCATTGCGACCGCTCACTCCACAACCGCATGGAAATGGTTCGGGCCGAACCACCCGATCATCGCGGTCTCGGGGGCCGTGCGCGACATGCTGCTGACGCAGGGCTTCGCGGCGGACAATGTCCCGCTCGTCCATCTCGGCGTCCCGGACGCAGGCGCGGCGGCTCCTCCGGCACCGGGTCCCATCCGGAATGAGCGGCCGCTGATGCTCGGCATGCTGGGGCGCATGGAGCCCGTCAAGGGACACGACATCGCCCTGCAGGCGCTTCGCCTTCTTTCGGGGCGCGTCCCGGCACGCCTGGTCTTCATCGGCGCGGATACGACCGATTGGGCGCAGCGCATGAGGGCGCTGACGGCCGAGCTGGGCCTCGGCCATCTGGTTGAGTTCTGGGGACAGCGGTCGGACATTCAGGAGGTTTTCGGGCGCATGGATGTGATGCTCCTGCCCTCCCGGCGCGAGGCCTTGAGCCTTTCCCTGATCGAAGGCGCAGCGGCGGGGCGCCCCACCATCGGCGCGCGCGTGGGCGGCATCCCCGAGGTCATCGAGGACGGGTTGTCCGGCTTGCTGGTGCCCCGGGAGGATCCGGCCGCGCTCGCCGATGCCATCGCGAGGCTGGCGCAGGACGACGCCGAACGTCTGCGCATGGGCGCCGAGGCCCGATCCCGCTTCGAAACAGGCTTCCGCGAGGAGATCATGCTGGAGAGGACCGTCACCTGCTACGATCGGCTTCTGGAACGGGAAGCGGTGCGATGAACGGCCTATCGATCTTCATGTATCATCAGGTCGGGAACTTCCCCCGGATGCGCACCCATCGTGCCTCCTATTGCGACGTGGGGCGGTTCCGGGCGCAGATGCGGGCACTGAAGTGGCTGGGCGTGGAGGTTCTCTCGATGACGGATGCCGCCCGGGCGCTGCGCGGAGAGATGCCGATCCCGCCGCGTGCCGCCGTGCTGACCTTCGACGACGGCTGCCGGAACTTCCTCGATCATGCCCTCCCCGTTCTCGAGGAGCACGGCTTTCCCGCCATCGTCTATGCCATCGCGGGCATGGTCGGCGGGCGGGCGGACTGGCTGAGTGCGGCCGGACATGAAGCGGCCCCCCTCATGACCTGGGCGGAGCTCCGGGAGATCCAGCGGAGGGGCATCGAGATCGGGAGCCATAGCCTGCATCATCTCCGGCTTGGGGAGCAGGATCGGATCGTTCAGGAGGCGGAGCTGCGCGAGAGCAAGGCGCTCTTGCAGGACAAGCTCGGAACCGAGATCACCCACATGTGCTACCCCTACGGCTCCGTGGGGATCGAGACTCTCCATATCGCCGCAAGCGCCGGCTACGAGACGGGCGTGACCTGCCAGAGGGCCAAGGCCACCCCTGCCTTCGATCTCCTCGCCCTACCGCGAAAGGCGATCTCGTACGGGGACAACACGCTGGGCTTCGCGTGGAAGCTCTTCATGAAGGACCGCCCCAAGCGAGAGGCCTTGCGGCGAAGCCAGACGTGAAACGGAGGCCGCCAGACGCTGCGGCGGCGTGCCGCCACACGATCGTCTATGACAACATGAAGACCGTGCTGATCGACCATAACGCTATTGGAATCGGGCAGCGCCGCTTCAACGAGGGCTCCGGGACTTCGTCAAATCCCACCGCTTCGGCCCGCGGATGCGCGTGCCGTATCGAGCGTAGCACCGCCCGCATACGAGCCTCGACGGCCTAACCCGGCGGGAGTTCCTTCACCGGTCAACAGACGACCCAACCACGAACAGAACCAACTTCCGAACGATAACAAATCGGGGCGCAGGTCACGCGCCCTGTTCGACGAGCCGAAGCTTCCCTTGCGCATCCTTATCAATTATAGTCTGCGGCAGAGAGTGGCGCCCGCGCCAGAAACCGGAAGGTTAGGTGTTCTCGCTTGAAGCGGGGCACCGTGCGGCAGCTATTGACCTCCTTCCTGGCAGGTTGCGCCTCTTGCGTCTCTTCCCCATCCGGCTCCTGCTCGGTGGGTCCCGCACTGCCCGCGCCATACCTGCCGTTCGCCGCGGTTCATCGGACAGCGAGGAGCTTCTCCTTCTCTTGGACCGCTTGACTACCCAGCGCGAGCAGGTTCCCGACCGTCACCCCTGCTGGATTCTCGATGGCACCGAGCCGCACGTTCAGGTGCCGAAACAGACCCGGATCGGGCGCTCTTCTCAGAAATTCATCGAGCGGCTCTTCAGGAACTGCAGTCGCGATATCGGAGCGCCTGACGATGGACACCTCAAGGCCAAGGCGTGCGACCCCGAGATGTCATCAACGAGAATGGGCAAAGTTTGGTATTTCGGCATGAAGGCGCACGTCGGCGCGGATGCCGACAGCGGCGTGACCCACGGGCTCGAGACCTCACCTGCCAAGCGTCACGACAGTCAGGTATGGGACGAACTGCTGCACGGCAAGGAGACGTCGGCCTGGGCCGACAAGGGCTATGTCAGCGCCGAGCGCGAGGCGGCGTTCAAGGCTCCAGGCAAGGCCTGGGGTGTCATGCGCAAGGCACCAAAGGGTGGCGAACGGCATCCCGTCGATGCGCAGATCAACCGTGTCATCGCCATCGTCCGCGCCAAGGTCGAGCTCCCCTTCCGCGTCATCAAACGCCAGTTAGGCATTGTGAAGTAGCCGCTACCGGGGACTTGCCACAAACCGCGCCCAGCCCTTCTCCCTGTTCGCGCTCGGCAACCTCTTCCTGGTGCGACGGAGGTTGATGGCATGAAGACGAGTCTGCCGGACAACCGCCAAACCGCCGCTCCAGCGAGCCTAAAGCGGCAATTCCGGTAAGAGCTGATTGGCCGCCCGCCATGGCGTTCTGGCCACCATCTCGGCGCAGCCGAACGCGTTGATCAGATGCTCCATAAGGCGGCCGGTTTCGACTAACGTCCTTGTTCGGGCTTACGCGGCGCAAGGGCGCCACGGTCCCTCACAAGCACCCTGGATGACCTCCACCACGAGCGCCGTCTTGCGCTTCGCCGTCCAGCGTTTGATCGGGTCGTCCATCGTCACGCTCTTCGTAACCTCACTCCTTGCAGCATGAGCAGAGTTTCACTGTATCGATGCAGAATTGGCGTACAGGACCTGTCGGCTGATTTATCGGGATCGATCAGCGTTACTCTTGGCGAAACGATGTCAGCAGCAATAAAGAGTCTGAAGATTTCCATCCGAACACGAGCCATAATTCGTCTGGACTGAGCGATGTTTAGTGAAATACGCACCCTCGCCGCGGAGCTGAAGTATCAAGACAGCTTCCGCGTGACATTTGCCCTAGCCCCTTTTCACGGAAGCGACCGTGAAGTCGGCTGGAATGCCTTGGAAGCAGACAGAAATGCAGGCCGAAAGGCGACTTATATCACCACACGTGAGGATTTCCGAACCATCGCATCGCATTTCCCCAGCAGCGACCAAGGTCGCACTGGTGCGGTTCTCGAGTTCGAAACGGTCAGGGTCGTCGCATGGCCGTTCGACCTGCCGCGCAGACTGGTTCCTGTCGGCTACGTCCGGTTCTTTTTCTGGGTCGTTCTGCTTCAGCTTTTCATGGCCGCACGCTCGTGCTCCGCTGGAAGAAAGAAGGTACATTTCCTGACATATACGCAGCTGGCGACGCCGATCTTGTTGCCGAAAGCCTTCGAGATCTTTCACGGACCAGCAGGAATGATTCCGTTGATACCGTGGCGATCGCCGTGCCCGACGGCTCTGGTGCTTAAATCGCAACTGATGTGGCTGGCAATAATGCCCGTGGTTTCGTTTCTGAGGCGGCATAAGCAGGTTCGCGGAACCGTAGTTCACCCTAGCTTGTCTGCGTCCCTCGCCGGCAAGGGTAGAGGTCAGATCGACGTGCTCTCCGCGCTCAATGTCGACTACCTGAGCGATCTGCCGCCCCCCGACCCGTCGCGCGAAAAGCTGTACGATGCCATCGCGGTTGGCCGAGATATCCCGATCAAGAACATGGGTCTGATCGCCGAGGCATTCCGCCAAGCCGGCGCCAGGCATCCCCTGTCCTTCCTTATCATCAACGGGAGCCTTCCATCCGATTATCGAGAGGAACGCGGTGGCACGACTGTGCTTGGCCGACAGGACCGGAGCGCTGTTGCCGGCTATCTGCAGCGCAGCCGTTTGCACGTGATGCTGAGTCTGGAACTGGGCGGCTATATCAACCTCGAAGCGGCCAGTTACGAGGTGCCCACACTGTGCCTTGACGGTTTTGGCGCGAGCCAAATGCTTTCGCCCACTGTTCCATATCGTATCTTGCTTGAAGACCTAGAGGCGGGAACCATCGCTCAGACGCTCGTCAACCTCCTGATGGACAGGTCAAAACTTCGGCAGGAAGGCAATAAGCAAAAAAGTAGCGCACAGAGATTCATCGAAGATAATCGGCAAAAGTTTGATTGTTGGCTTCGTGAATCCGTGTGATGTTGTCGTGCCATCTCAGTTCGCCCTTCCCAAAGCTCGCTGATATGGAAACGAAACGATCATTAAATCCCGTTCTTGCCTGGGTTCGATCACATTGATCGCGAGACCGCTCAATGTGAAAGCTCAGGCTCGTAAATCGCCTCATCGCAGAAACGCTTTATCCAAGGCCATGTCCATTTTCCGCCGGACTCAACCATGAGAGCAATACGTTGGATTTATATACTTCTTGCGTTGTACTTGCCTTTCGAAAGCTATATCGCCGCCTGGCTGATAAGATCGGAAACAGGCGTGCTCTTGGCAAAACAGGTTTCCGACGGCGTTGTATTTCTGACATTTCTTGTTTTTATAGGCATACGTACAGCGAGCGGGCAAGCAAAGTACCGAGACATATGTCCGGGATGTCTGCCTTTGATGCTGTTTTTTTCTTTTTTCTCGGTACTAACGACAGCTTGGAACGGGGGTGACATCCTCGTCGGCGTCCTCCAAGTGAAAGCGACCATGCGTTATGTCCTTGTCGCATATGTTGTAGCAAATGTTGGATTTTCTTCCCGGCAGATGGGTTTGTTTTTTCGCTTCTTCACGATTGCAGTTATGGTGAACCTTGGCCTTGCATCCATCCAAGTGCTTTTTCCCAGCATCGCGGCATCGTTCAACCCATACGGTTTCATCGGACAGAACCAATCGGGTGCACTGGTGAGCACCTCTCAAATGGAGGGCGGCTCCGCTGGCGTTGCCTTTGGTGCTGCTCTGAACACCATTGAGTTTGCCTTCCTTCTGGCAGCGTGGTGGATTGCATACGCCGGAGCAGGAGTCCCCAATGGCAGAAACCAGTTGGCGCTTTCTCTGATCTGGCTCGCCCCGGTTGCCATATTTGTTTTTCTTTCCGATTCGAAAATTGCATTTCTTGCACTTATGCTTTCGGCATATCTCCACTTCGACCGGATTTTATCCGGGCACGCCCTTCGTATCTTGAACAGCTCCATAGCCTTTATGGCAATAGTTGGGCCTTTTGCGCTCCTCATGGAACTGGGTATAGTAAAATTACCCGACACTGGCTTCCTCTCATTTCTTTCGGGCGACTACATCGAGATTGCAAAACTGCAGCGGCTTGGCATAGTGACGACTTATTTCGAGATGATCGGGTCTTTTTCTGGGGATGTTCTCCTCGGTCTCGGCGGCGACCCAGTTCGAACGGTCACGATACTGGAAAGTCAAGGTTATCGACTTCCATATTTGCTAATGTTCTCCCCAGCTTCCATCGAAGATGTGTATTGGGTAGCCTTACTCATCTTTTATGGACTTATCGGCGCCGGAGCGATGTTTCTCGTCCTTGGGAAGCTTTTCGTTCGCAGTGTGCTGTTGTCTAGGGGTCCACGGATTTTCGAAATTGTGCGGCTCAACGCTGCGGTTGCCAACCTGCTTGTCTTCATATTCGTGACGGGGATCATGAACCAAATTCTGGAAGTGAAACAGTTCTCTTTCTATTTCTGGTTCCTTGTCGGCTACGCTCGGTTCATCGCCTGCAATATCGACCGGGATTCAACCGTAGCGCGCCTCCAAGAAACAGCAGGAAAACGGAGTGCTTGAATGTGAAGATCCTTACCATCAACAACTACCACAGGATCCTCGGCGGCTCGGACGCAGTGTTTTTTCGCACAGCGGAGTTGCTGCAGCGCGCCGGGCACAGTGTCGTTAGCTACGCGGCGGCAAGCGAGGGTGACGCCCCGTCCCCCTATGCGTCGTATTTCCCGGCAACTCTCAATACCCGAGCGCCGCGGCTGCAGGACATCACGCGGTATATCCACAATCGTGAGGCCGCGCGACGTCTGGATGATCTGATCAAAGCCGAAGGCCCGTTCGATCTGGCGCATCTTCACATCTACTACGGCCAACTGACCGCCTCGATCCTGCCGGTCCTGAGACGCCATAACATTCCCATTGTCCAGACGCTGCACGAGTACAAGCTGGCTTGCCCGATCTACACCATGGAGCGCGACGGCAAGGTCTGCGACGACTGCATTGAAGGCAGCACGCTGAATGTCCTACGGCATCGCTGCAAGGGCGGGTCACTCGTCCATTCCCTTGCCGTATTTGCAGAGTTCTGGGCATCGAGGCTGCAGGGCGACATAAGCGACATTTCCCGTTTTATCTGCGTCAGCGATTTTCAGCGCAGGATCATGGAGCGGGCGGGCGTGCCGAGGAACAAGCTTACGACGCTACACAATTTCGTCGACCTGCCTTACGAGGTTCCGGCCGCAAATCGGGGGCAGTATCTGCTCTATTTCGGTCGGATCGAGAAACTCAAAGGTGTGGGTACGCTCGTGAATGCGGCAAGACGGTGCAACATCGCGCTCAAGATTGCCGGAACCGGGGCAATGGCCGGAGACCTTGCCGCCGCCATCGCCTCACACCCAAACATTGAATACCTCGGCTACATGTCCGGGGCGCCGCTGGCCGGTCTCGTCGCCAATGCCCGCGCAGTCGTAGTGCCCTCTGAATGGTATGAAAACTGTCCGATGTCCGTCCTTGAGGCGAAAGCCGCCGGGGTACCCGTGATCGGCGCCCGCGTTGGCGGAATTCCTGAACTGATCCGGGATGGTAAGGACGGTTTCCTGTTCAATCCCGGAGACGAGGAGGATCTGTTGCGTGTTATCGCCTTACTTGATGGCTGCGACTTGAGGCGGATGGGCGATGCGGCGCGGCACGACATTGCCGAACGGTTCGCAGCCGAGGCCCACCTGGCTCAGCTTCTGGAAATCTATGCCGCGGCGCAAGCGGGCAGGCTGGCGTGAGGCTGTTCCAGGAAAGAAGATGATCCGCAAGATTTTACTGAACACGCTTTGGATTTACGCGCTACAGGCCTCCACCGCGATCGTTCCCCTGCTCACCGTGCCGTTCGCGACGCGCATAATCGGGCTCGACGGAATCGCCTTCTTCGGGACCGCCGTCGCCCTTGGCAGCGTCGCCTCGGTGGTGTCGGAATATTCGTTCGACCTCAGCGGCATCAAAGACGCTGCGCGCGCCCAATCGTCGCGCGCAGCGAAGAACGTGGTGATCGTCCAGCGCCTCTACGCGCAATGGAGCATTTTCATTGGTCTAGTCGCGCTTGCGGTGCTTTTTACCCTCTTGCCGTTGGGCATCTCGACAGGAGGCTGGAGCCTTGCGTTCGCCGCCATGCTGGTGACTGTTTCCAACGTGGCCTTTCCGTTCTGGGTGTCGCAAAGCCTCGGCCTCGAACGCAGATATACGGTGCATTTCGCCCTCGCCCGGCTCCTGTCGCTGCCATTGGTTTTCCTGGCGCTGGAGAAATGGCCCACGGGCTTTTACTACGTCGTTGCACTCTCCCTGCCGCTGGCGCTCTCGCTCGGCTTCCTGCTCGTGCGAAGCCTTGGGCGCGATGTAGTGTTGGAGCCGTATCGGGTGCGTCCAATCCTGTCGGTGCTCGCTACCTCGTTCGATGTCTTCCTCTCCCGGCTTTTCGTCGCGCTCTACCAGAATGGCGGTCTGCTGGCGCTCGGCATGGTAGCCACGCCCGAGGCCGTCGGCCTTTTCGCGCTGGCGGACCGCGTTCGCAAAGCCTCGCTGTTCCTGCTGACGCCGATATCGCGCGCGCTTTACCCGGTCGCCTGTTCGCTCGCGAACGATCCCGCCGAACGCTCTGGCGCAGCCTTCCGACTTGTCTTCCTCGCCTATCTCGGGGCAGGCGCGCTGATAACGGCCGGATTGTTCGCCTTCTCCAGCCAGATCGCCGCGTTCTTCACCGATGAAGACCCGACCACACTCGCGGCCATGGTGAAGGTGTTCGCCTTCTTCCCGCTCGTCTCCTCTGGCACCATTGTCTTGGGCCAGAACGTTCTTCTGGCCCGGGGCCATGTCTCGGCCTACACCCAATCGGTAGTCGGCGCGTTCATCTTCTACGCGATGATGGTCTTTCCCCTCGCATTCTTCGCCCAGGCGCTGGGAGCATCGATTGCCTTCCTCTCGGCCGAGGCCGCTTTGGCCGCGGCATTTCTTCTCCTCTCCTGGCGCATTCGGTCTTTACCGCGCGCCGAGGAAATGGAGGTAACTCCCGTTGAGCAACCAAGATGATCGCGCAAATAGACCGAACTTACATCCGGACTAGACCTCTCCGGCTCTGGCCTCGCCTTCTGGCTTATTTTTTGTTTGAAGGCAGGCCTTTGACCACTCGTGGGCGCTGGTTCAATCCCGTGGTCTTCGCGCTGGCCCGCGTCCTGAAGCAGCTGCCGCAATTGCAACATGTGCGCGCGCCCGTGTTCATCCTTGGCACAGGACGGTCAGGCACGACGATCCTCGGCATTGTCCTCTCGATGCACCGTGACGTGGGATTTCTCAATGAACCCAAGGCGCTCTGGGCCCGTCTGCACCCGGGCGAAGACCTGATCGGTAGCTACAATCGCAATCCGGCGCGCTACCGCCTGAACTCGGGCGATGCCACGCCGGCAGTCATACGCGGAGCGCATCGGGTCTTCGGGGGCTATGCTCGGCTAGGCGGCGCGCCGCGCGTGGTCGACAAGTATCCCGAAATGATTTTCCGTACCGCCTTCCTGCGCGCAATCTTCCCCGACGCCCGCTTCCTGTTCCTGTCGCGCGGAGGCTTGGCCACTTGTGGATCAATCCGCCATTGGTCGGAGCGCCTCGGCACCGAGGTGGATGGTGAAACGCATGACTGGTGGGGGGGCTGACGATCGAAAATGGCGCCTGCTGGTCGACCAGATTGTGCCGGAACACCCCGATCTTGCCATCCATTCCGAGAAGATGGCCGAACTCAACCACGAAGCGCGCGCGGCGGTGGAGTGGATCGTGACGATGCGCGAGGGCCTGCAGCTTGTTGCCCACGACGGGGAGGGCACATTGCATGTTCCGTATGAGGCGATGTGCGCCGACCCGCGCGGTTGGGCCGATCGGCTTCAGACGTTCCTCGAATTGCCGATCGATCCCGTTTTCGAGGATTTTGCCGCTGTTACCCTCGCTGACCCAAACCGCGCCACCACGGTCGATCTGCCCGACTGGTTGGCGCCGATCTTCCACGCGACAGAGGCTGTACTCGCGGCTTCCGACGCGCGCCGCGACGGGCGGTATCAAACCGATGGAGACTGCCTGTGAGCAAACCTCGCATCGCCATCCTCGGCACCGTCGGCGTGCCGGGCGGCTACGGCGGGTTCGAAACCTTGGCGCAGAACTTGGTCGAGTATCACGACGCCACCGCCCACAGGTCCGATCTGGCCATTTACTGCTCGGCCAAAGCGTTCCCGAACAAGCCCGAAACCTACCGCACCGCTCGGCTGCGCTATATTGGCCTCGACGCCAATGGCCCGCAGAGCATTTGCTACGACGCGCTGTCGTTGTTTGACGCGGTCCGGCGCGGCGACAACCAGCTGTTGCTGCTCGGCGTCTCTGGCGCGCTCGCATTGCCACTGGTGCGACTTTTCAGCCGCGCCCGGATAGTCACAAATATCGACGGGATCGAGTGGAAACGCGAAAAGTGGACAGGTTTGGCAAAAGCAATCCTGCGAGCCTCTGAATGGGCTGCCGTTCGGTTTTCGCATGTGGTGATCGCCGACAACCAGGCAATTGCGGACTACGTGTCCGAAACCTACCGCGCACGGTGCGAGGTCATCCCCTATGGCGGCAATCATGCGCTGGACGCGGAGCCGGACCCGGTCGCGGTCGTCAACCTGCCCAGCCGCTACGCCCTCGCACTTTGCCGGATCGAGCCGGAAAACAATGTCGCGCTGATCCTCGAGGCCTTCTCCGGGCTCGACACGCCGCTGGTTTTCGTCGGCAACTGGGACAGGAGCAGTTACGGCCGCGCTCTGAAGGCGCGCTACAAGGATCATCCCACGATCACCACACTCGATCCCATCTACGAGCCGCGCGGCCTGCGCGCCATCCGCGACGGGGCCTCGATCTATGTCCACGGCCATTCCGCCGGCGGCACCAATCCGTCTTTGGTAGAAATGATGCATTTCGGAATTCCTGTCCTGGCGCACGGCTGCTCGTTCAACCGTCACACGACAGAAGGAAAGGCGCGCTATTTCATGAACTCGGCCGAGCTGGCCGCCGCCGTCCGCACCCTGTCGCCGCAAATCGCCACCCGGATCGGCACGGACATGGGAGAGATTGCCCGCCGCCGCTATACGTGGGACCAGATCGGACGGGCCTATTTCGAGTTGTTGTCGAACGGACGTGGAAATTGACAGATCTCCCTCGCCCGGCGTTCTCATGCTGACGCCGCGCCGCTCCGGCGACGATCGCGGATGATCTTGCGAAACCTGGGGCCGCGCCCCGAAGTTCGACAGCAAAAAGGCTGGATTGGCCTGCCTGTCTCCCTCCGCCCACGTCTTCTCAATGGATTGAGTGAAAACAGCGTCCTATCCAAAGGTTTCGCGTTGTAGCACGTATTGGCGGCGTTCCGCTTGATGCGCAGGTCGTCTCACCAACACGGCCACTATCGCGTCACTGTTGGTCAGCGGTGCTGCATTCAGCCCCCATTGCCACATGGGAGCTGGAGGCCGGCAAGCGTCGCTTCCCAGGAACGTGCCGCTCCAACCCTAGCGCCACTGTGCTGCCCACTACGGCAAGGCATGCCGGGACCGTGGCGCGGCGCCGATACTCCCCCGCATCAGCACCGCGCCCGACGCCACGGCGTGAAGCGCCCCCGCTGATTAGAGGATCTAAAGCGTCATGTCGTCTCAGCCCGGGAAATGCTCGACGCGGACTTCGGCCGTGCGGCCGAGATAGAGCACGCGCCGGCCAGGGAACGAAACGAGATAGCCCGCGCAACCGGCCGCTTTCGCCCTTTGGCTGAACTCCGCACAGCTGTAGTCGGCCCCGTTGGCCTGCGCCCAGCGGACCAAGCGTTCCAGCTCGGCTCCATCGAAAGCGGCCGCGAAGGGCTCATGGCCTGCCGCGGCATGTCCAGCACCTGACTGTCGCCGTCCGGCAAGTAGAAGGTCTGCGTGTTGCGACGGTAGTCCACCGTATAGCCCTCGATCCCAGCGGCGATGAGCTTGCCGACGATCTCGGGAAAGCTGAGGCTGCCATGATGCGCGGCATGCAGGCAGGTTTCGGCAATAGCAGTCCGTTCCGCGTCCATGGCGGTTGCTTTCATGTTTCTGATGTGAGCTTGCAGCCCCTCGGGTCAGTCCACCGGGGTCTTGACGAGTCACCGCCTTGCGGCGAGTGTTTGCAGGATCCGGCTCAGCGCTTCGCGGTCGGTCTGGGACAGCACGCCGAAATACTCGGCGTCATTCGCATCGGCCATTGCGGCCAACACCGGAACTGTTGCCCTGACCGCGTCCACCGGCCTCGGCCCGGGCGACCAACCTCTTTGCGACAAGCCGGTCGGCCAGCTTGCTGATCGCGACCACCCCGGACGCCGATCTCAGCAGTACAGCCTCGCGGCCGGCTAACCGGGCTGTTCAGGCCGGACCTGTTAGGACAATAGAGGAACGTACCATTCCGGGATGTTCTTGCCCATCGGCTCCTCCGCAACGGAACAGTCCTTCATCGATCTGAAACCAACACAGTGGCGCATGTTGCCTGCCAATCCATGATCAGGGCCTTTAGACCTACAGGGGAGTGCTGTCAGGCACAAACAATCAGCACGATGAGGATCAAGAGGGCAGGAGAAACAACGACCCAAAAAACGGCCGGGATCAACCGTTCCTCTTCGGCCTGACGATCAAGGGCCCGACTGACTGCCTCGAGATCGGTATCACGCTTGGAGGGGATTGGTCCCGAACGGTCCTTGTCGGTCTCATTCGAAATATACATCATGCGCCCCCCATTCCTGCGGCCCTGCTACAATATGAGATGAATACATTACCGGCCACTTCGAGAGGCGCGCATTTGTCTTTCGTTTCCACAACCTATCCAAGGGAGGTGCAGTCACTTCCAGAAGACGCCTTTGCCGCTGGTATGAATTTCTGTTGGATAAGCGGAAGGCGTGGGCGTTCCTGTATCGAGCCGGAGGCTTCAGCCCCGTGCGCCTGAGGCACATTCTCCGCCAGATCGTGCCCGAAAGCGCCAATCTCCGACATGACCGTCCTCCTCGATTGGCCGTCGCAGACCCCCTTGACACATCGATGTTGCCGGGCGACGGCCACATCATCAGAGTCCTCGCGAGGACTAATCCTGTGGAGGTCGGATCCTGCTGGCTAGGCGAGAAGGAACTGAGAGCCCACCATGGCAGCCTGGGTTCTGTTCTTGACGTTCAATTTGGAGCAGATTGAGCGGACATGCATTTTCACAGTCACTTCACTCACGCTGAGGCTTTGACCAATTTCCTTGTTCATCATGCCGTTTATCAGGCAGCGCAGAACCTCAACTTCCTTCGGTGATAGCCCCTTTTCATCATTGATAGAGGCGCGAGCAGCATTCAGCCGGAAGGCCATAGGTATATAGGTCTCGCCGGCCAGGACGAAGTTGATTGCATTCACCAGCGAGCGAGCGCTTTGGCTCTTTTCGATGTATCCTGACAATCCACGATCCAATGCGTCATAAATAACACCTGGAGAAGCGCTACCAGAAAAAAGAAGAATGGGACCGCCCTGGTTCATGTTCTTGATACGGGAAATTGCATCAAGCCCGGGTGTCATGCCTGGCATGATCAGATCGAGCAGGATGACGTCGAATGGTCCTTCCGTCTCGATGAGGGTCTCGAGTTCTCCGACAGAGCTGGCCTGCCGTACATCCGCTTCCATCTCGGCCCTCAGAAAATGGGCCATCACCTCCCGGACAAGGCAGTGGTCATCAGCAATGGCAATTCTTCTCTGCGACATCAATTCCGGCTAAATAAGCACTCGTGGCTACGACAGTGCCTGTTTTCGAACGATCATCGACCTCGGAGGGCGGAACACGACTGACATGAAGCTCGAGGGCGAGCCAAGCCTTCATCGAGCATCCCATGATCCGATAACACGGAGAAGGCGACGTCGCACCGTATCTTACGAAGGGCCTTTACATCGCGGGATACAGTCTAAGGTATCGAACGGGGGGCGATATGGCTCGCCGGGAAGCCGCCTAGACTGTTCAAAAAAATATGTTGACCAAGGAGCAGCCAGTTCGAGTCCGCAAGACAGCGCGGCCTCGCAAGCAGATAATCCATCCGATGCTCAGAGCACGGCGCTGGATCGGCCAGCACAGGCTCGCCGTCCAATATCGTGGACCCGCAAGGCCCCTGTTCTTCACACGAAGGGGTTTCGATATTGCTCCGGACGCGCCAGCGGTTCCTTACCGGAGAGCGCAAGGCTTCGGAGGTCGCTCCTGCGGCTGTCGAGCACTTCTGCAATTTCCGCAGGGTCCTCCTTTAAGAGCCAACCCACGAACTCCTCCACCGTCACGTCGGAAAAAAGATTGCGTTGGTCTGGGTGAGGCGCGCACCAAGCGGCAAGGGCGAGAAAGGCTGCACCTCGGCGAAGATCACTGGCGTAGAAGAGGTGGGAGACGATCGGGGTAAAGGCGCGCCTTTCCAGTTCTCTGGCCGCATCTAGGGCCCACCCACCAAACGGCCTGGGCGCTCCGTTCGTGCCAGTTCGAGGGGGGGGCGGACTGTCGACGCTGTTCAAGTGGCTGATATCTTTGAGAGAGCCTCCTTCCTGCGCAGCAAACCCTGTGGGGTTTGCAGACAGTTCTAGCGCCTCCCGTTCTTCGCAGATCGCGGCTGCGTTCTTATGCTCTGGTTTGTTATGTTTGAGTGTCATGTGAGCTTTGCAAAAAAGTTGCTGAAGTTGGGATATTATACGCGGGCTTTCATCAGCAATAAATGCTTCGTTCTGTCAGCTTGACAACCGGTGAAACCGACCGACAGTTCCTGGGAGTCGCCCTAAGGATTCTGACGGAAAGGCTTCTCAGCATCTTCGCCGTTGCGCTAAATCCGGTTTGTTCCTAAGAGGGAGCCAGTGTATTCGACCAAAATTTGTAAAATAGTGGATGAGACGCCGGCTTCTGCCGCCGCCTCAGTTAGAGGCCTTCTCAAGCTACGACTGTTTCCCTCCTTTACAGGCCCTCATCTCGGCGGCGGCGCACCTGCCACAACAGTGATAGGTTCGGCGCTAGTCTAGGCCTCGCGGCAGGCGTCGAAGATCAAACGCTCATGCCACTCCGGACAGCAGGATTGGATGCGGCACTTTCACTGGTCGCAGGCCGTTTATTGGACTCCACAGTGGTTGCGTAACCGAATTGAGAGGCCACCATCGCGGCCTGGGTCCGATTCTTGACATTCAGCTTGGCGCAGATCGCGCGGACATGCATCTTTACGGTCACCTCGGTAATCCCGAGCTGCTGAGCGATTTCCTTGTTCATCAATCCGCCGGTCAGCCCGGTGAGAACCTGGAGTTCCTTCGGCGTCAGCCCCCGCTCATCGGTAGCCTTGCGTCGTGGTGTCAGGCGCAGGAAGGCCGGCAGATAGGTCTCGCCTGCCAGGATGAAATTGATAGCGTTCACGAGTGATCGGGCACCCTGGGATTTATCGACATAACCTACCGCCCCTTTCTCCAGAGCTTCGATGACGACGTTCGGCGCGGCACCGCTGGCAAAGAGAACGACTGGCCGACCTTTGTTCATCTCGACCAAACGTTCAAGCGCCTCAAGCCCGGGCATCATCCCCGGCAGGAGCAGATCGAGCAAGATCATGTCGACGGGGCCTTGGCCCGTGATCAGATCGTTGAGTTCTTCGACGCTTGCGGCCTCGAGGATCTCTGCGTCCATTTGCGTTGCAAGGTAGGCGGCGATCACTTCGCGGACGAGACATTGGTTCTCCGCAAGAGCAATCCTTTTCTTCGGCATCACTGTTTTCTACCCTTCATTGGCAATTGAAAGGCCATTGGACAACTCCATACTTATTCTCGGCGCAGTGTCTGCGCGAAGGCAGCACAGGGCAGCACGGCGCGCTATTAAGGGAAAGCCTACCGCTTTCGGCTCGACTTAGATTGCCCTGTCTGTGCATACCATGCAAAATAACGCGTGGCATCTTATCTCCCGTGCGCGCTCGGTATCGCAAGTATTAACCAAAAGGGAAAGGATGACTTAAAGCTACCAGACGTCCGCTCAGGGAAGCGGACTAGGGTCCAGACTCATTGATGATCAGAGCCAGAACAGGACGATGGCTGCGAGTGCGATGGCGGAGAAGAAGGCGTCCGGGCAGCGGTCGTACCGGCGAGCGACCCGTCGCCAATCCTTGAGGCGCCCGAACATGATCTCGCTGCGGTTGCGCCGCTTGTAACGCCTCTTGTCGTATCTCACATCGGTCCTGCGTGATTTCCGGCCCGGGGTACAGACCTTCATCCCCTTGTCTTTCAACGCTTCTGGCAGCCAGTCCGCCTCGTAGCCCCTGTTTGCCAGCAACCAGTCCGCCTTCGGCAGGTTGCCTGACAGCGCCGGCGCAGTCGCTGACCCGTCCAGCGGACATGAAGAACCCGATCGGCCGCCCCTTCGCAGCGGCGGCGGTGTGCAACTTGGTGTTCATGCCCCCCTTGGTGCGCCCGATCTGACGTGCGCGCCCCCTCTTTTCACCCGCAGGCTGGAGGCCGTGCGACGCGCCTTCAGGTCCTTGCGGGGCATGCTCGGACCGATGGCGCACGCCCGCTCACGTCGATCATGATCGTCTTGTGTTCGGCACTCTCGGCCGCCGGGCTCATCATGATCCTGGCGAAGACTCCGCTCTCGCGCCAACGCTTCCAGCGATTGTAGAGGATCTTCGCGGGCCCATGCTCCCGGAGCGCATCGCATCACCGCAAGCCATTGCGAATGATGAAGATTATGCCGCTCAGCACACGCCGGTCATCGACGCGGGGCTTGCCATGGCTCGTCGGAAATGAGGAGGATCAGACGACAGTCCAGTGGACTGTCGTCCCGGCGAACGGCCTCAGGCGCTCCATTTGCGCCTCGGATGGCCAGTAGAGGTTGCTCATCGGTCAGGTTTCCTTCCGAGGCCTGAAGCAGGCGATCCGCCCAAGATCAACGGATCTGGAGCCTAACAGGCCGCTGAGATAGTCGCTCCGCCGGAACAGTTTCCCGTGGCAGTCTGACGAGGGAGGTCCGCTCTCCGGGTTCGGCATGCTCTGGCGCGACCCCTGATCTCATGCCGCCAGCAACTTCGGGAGCCGGGCCATGTTGCAGGCCGCCATCGTGAGGGTGAACTGGGCGCCGAGCCGAGCGCAAGACGATCATGATCGACATGAGCGGGCATGCGCCATCGGTCCGAGCATGCCCGCGCAAGGACCTGAAGGCGCATCGCACGGCCTCCAGCCTGCGGGTGAGAAAAGGGGGCGCGCACGTCAGATCGGGCGCACCAAGGAGGGCATGAACACCAAGTTGCACGCCGTCGCCGATCCGACTTGCCGTCGTTCGGCTTGACGAGCTTGACCGGTCCAGGGCGTGGCCTCTGGTCGAGGCGTCTCCACCATGCCCCTGAGCGGGACGAGCTGTCCGTCCCCCCGGTCAATATCGAGAACACCGTAGGAGGCGGTGCTCTCCCGCGGCACCTCCATCGCCGCCATCAGGCTGGCACGTGTGCGCATCATGGGGCGGCGAGCCGTCATCGTAGCCGCAGCCGCGCGAGGAGCCGACCCCAGAGGCTTGCCGCGCGCTGACCTTTCTGCGTCCCAGGTCCATTTTCAAACGAGCCACAGCGGGCGTCGTGCAGAATAAAGTCGAGTTCGCGCTCGGTCAGGAGGCGCGTCTCGGCCGGCGGGGAACCGATTACGGCTTCAGTGTAACCTTCGCGAAGCGGAACGATTGCCGGCTCCTTGTTCCCTTCAGCGCGAGGATCGGGCCATCCACCATTCGCCACTCTCATGCCCATATCCAGAAAGCCCCCGTTGGCTCAATGTCTCTTTGACGAAACTGGCCGCTTCTTTTAGCGACAGGCATCCCTACCTTTGTCACCGAGGTGCGGGAAATCACCCAAGATCTTGGGAGTTCGGCGGCGCCCGGGCTCAGAGGACAGGCGGAAGAAGCTTTTGAACGGATCATGTTTTCTGACGGCATGCGTGCACAACAGTCTCAGGTGCCGGAACCGACCAAGCCAAAATGGAAATTTCCGCGCATGTTTCTCGAAGTAATTCCTGCGTTTGCTCCGGCGTTGGAGGTCGCCCATTCGGAGCCGGGCCTGCATCCGGACGACACAGGAGAAGCCGCGCATCGGCGCTCGCAAGTAATGGGCTGCGCAAGAAATGTGAGAAGCTTTTTCATGTATCGCGCCGCGCCCAATCCTCTCGCGCAAGCTTAGATCTTCTCCGGTTCATCCTGTCAAAGTCTAAAAAGTCGCTACCCGGCAAAATCCGATAGGAAAGGGTTAGCAAGGCATAGGCTTTGCCACTTAGGGGCAACCGCACCTTCGCACCGAAGTCGGTTGCGGTTGGCTGGAGACGCCTATGTGCGCTAAAGTCGAATACTTATCCCTTAAGTGTCCCAAAAGAATTCGGTCGGGCGTCATAAGTGAACGTATTCAATCTTAAGAGGGGCCTTGTCGCAGGACTGCGGCTTGAGGGTCGCGTCCGTCAAGCTAGTGTGAATTTTCGGAAGGCTTGAGGTCCTGATCAGGCGGCTTTCACGGTTATCCTGAGAATGGGGACGGTCTTCTCGATGTCTGCTCGGGCAAAGGCCTCGAACATCATGTGCCGGCTCGAGGTCTGCCACTCGTCGTTCTGCTCGCATAGCTCCGCGACGATCAGGCGTCGTGCGCGCTGGCACCCATTGGTCGAAGAGCTTGGGCTGCCGCCGCCCAGTTTATCGGAAAACCTGTATCGACCCAGTGAAAATCTGCTCATGCTACAAGGAGTAAGGTAGCAATGAGTGTGACGATGGACGACCCGATCAAGCGGTGGACGGCGAAGCGCAGTTGAAGGGGACCGTGGCCGCGGTGCGGCCGCGTAAGCCCCGGAAACGCGCTCGTGGTGGAGATCATCCAAGGCACTTGTGAGGGACCGTGGCGCCAGTGGCGCCGCGTAAGCCCGAACAAGGACGTTGGCCGAGGCCAGCCGGTCCTATGATCGATCACCCTCCGAGATCGAGGGTTGGGTTGAGGATGCGAAGCGGGGGATGGAGAACGCCTTGAGGGCCAACCCGCACGACATCCGCGAGCAGTACGAGAAGCAGCTGAAGGATCTCCAGTAGGCTTACGGCGAGGCGATGCTGGAGCTGCGGGCTAAAAAAGCTGGTGGCCCTCATGGAGCGGGAGGACGGCAATTGATCCGGACGCTCCATGAGGGCCTTCTGGCGGACGGGATCACGGTGCCGCTGACCAAGCTGTGTGCGTGGTTCGGCGTGCCGCGACGGACAGTGTACTACAAGCCGACCAAGGCCGCGCCGAAGGTGGATCCGCGCTTCGCCGAGCCGATCAAGGCCATGATCGAGAAGGAGCCTTCCTTCGGCTACCGCACCGTGGCCTGGCTTCTTGGCTTCAACAAGAACACGGTCCAACGGGTCTTCCAGATCAAGGGCTGGCAGGTGCGCAAACGCCCGATCGGGATGCGATCCAGGATCGAGGCGGTGCCCTCGGTGGCGACAGCTCCCAATGAGCGCTGATCGACGGACCTTTGCCGGGTCTGGGCCGGGCACGACGGCTGGGCCACACTCGCCCTGGTGATCGACTGCCACACGCGCGAGCTTCTGGGCTGGCACCTGTCGCGCTCGGGCAAGGCCTCCAAGGCCGCGAGCGCGCTGGAACATGCGCTGATCAACCGGTTCGGCACGCGCGGCCGGGTGACGAAGGAGTTCCTGCTGAGGTCCGACAACGGCGTTCGCCATGGGCCTCGGGACCAGTGGCGGCTCCATGGCTCACTCTTCACCAGCCGAAAATATACGGCCCTCGTCCGCAGCTACGGCTTGAAGCAGGAGTTCATCACCCCCCACTGTCCCCAGCAGAACGGCATGGTGGAGCGCGTGATCCGGACCCTGAAGGAGCAGTGCGTTCACCGCCAGCGCTTCGACAGCCTCCAGAACGCGGCACGTGCCATCGGCGACTGGATCGCCTTCTACAACCACCGCCGCCCGCATCAGGCGCTGGACATGAGAACCCCCGCAGACGCATTCGCTTCAGCGGCTTAACCTGTGCAGATTCCGCCGGGTCGATACAAACCTGCAAACGTGATAGGGCCGGTTTGGGGTCGTGCCCCAGTGCCAGACCTCGCCCCCGCGGTTCCTCGCGCAACAGCCGCCGAGATCGCAGCCTTGTGGACATACAGCCCAATGAACAGCGATCTTGCATGCGGTCTCTCCCCCGTACATGAGGCTCGGCACCAGCCCGTCTGCGCAACCCCCGAAGGAGACGCCGCGGGAGAAGCCAACGATCCGGTCAGGTCACACCGCGATCATGGGGTCTAGGTGCTGACCAGTGACACCCGCCGCAGACTGACCCCGGCGCTCGCGAAGGCGCACCCTTGCCAAGGCGAATGTTCGGCCGTCTCGTCGGAGGCACCGCCACAGCCGTTTGGGCTTTCGTGCAGCACACCGACGTTCAAGCGACTCGGACGTTTCCGGCGGCGGACGCTTCCAGCGCATCTTGGCCTCCTGTTCTCGGGCCTGCACGCGCTGCCGCGAAGATGAAAGCACCGTGCGCAGCCAGTGACCGAATGCTTGGCAAGAGGCTGGCGGTCTGCGAAGATCCTGCCGTTGTCCGCCGCGACAACCGAAGGGGCCGCTCTACGACAGGACATGGCTCGTCTTGGAAAAAGGACCCTCAGTTTTCAGACAAGCAGTTCTTCGGGCGTCCATCCCGCAGCCATCGCCTGCGCGAACCACCGCGGCTTGCGCCCGCGCCCGCGCCAGACCTCTGTGGGATTGGCAGGATTGGCATAGCAGAACGGCAGCGGTGCCCGCCAATGCGCCTCGCTCACTCCTGTCAGGTCTCCCAGACTGAAGCCCAATTCGCCGGCCAGCTTGGCCAGTTCGGCGACGGCCTCCTGCTTGCGCCGATTCTCGATGGCCGCGATGGCCGCGGTGACCTCGGCCTGCAGCTCCTCCAGTTCCTCCCGTGAAAGGGCATCGAGATCTACGGCGTCACAGTCCATTTGCAGGGGTCCGACCCGCTCCATCTATTGTCCCTCTGCTGTCCCGGTGCCCTTCTTCTTCGCAGGGCGAATTTTGATCAGCCCGCCATCACAGGGGCGGCAGATGCCGACATGTCCCAGCTTTGGCCAGTCAGATGAGGTACCGCAAGTTCGGCAAAACTGGGTGTCCCCTTCACAGTTGAGCCCAGCACTGGCCAGTATTTACGAAATTTCATCTGGAGTTCCACAGCGCTCAAGATATGCCCAAAGTTGCGCCGCACGCCATTGGTATTAATATCCACAAGAGAACATCACATTTGGGCGAGCCCGCTATAGGGTCCGTGGCAGCAGACTGATTCAGCGGCCAGCCATACTCCGACGGAAGACATCGGCCGGACAAAAAAATCACGCCGCCCCGATGCTGCAGTTGGCAGGTGGGCCACCGGCAAGATCCAGTATTGTTTGATGGCCCTGATTGGAGTGCGCGCCCTAGGGCCAGACTCATTGATTATCAGAGCCAGAACAGGACGAGGGCTGCGAGTGCGATAGCGGAGAAGAAGGTGCCCGGGCGGCGGTCGTATTCGGCAGCGACCCGTCGCCAGTCCTTGAGTCGCCTGAACATGGTCTCAATGCGGTTACGCCTCTTGTCGTATCTCACATCGGTCTTGCACGATTTCCGGCCGGGGATGCAAACCTTCATCCTCTTGTCTTTCAACGCTTCTCGCAGCCAGTCCGCATCGTAGTCGCGGTCTGCCAGCAACCGGTCCGCCTTCGGCAGGCCGCCCAGCAGCGCCGGCGTAGTCGCTGACCCGTCCAGCGGACATGAAGAACCCGATCGGCCACCCCTTCGCATCTCCGAGCCGCGCCCAGAAGCTCTCGTGGCGGGCAGCGTCATCGCCAGCCGCCACAGCTTCACGCTCGCTCTTGCCGACGCGAGGCGCGGCACCGAGGGTGCGTTCATCATTCGCCGGGCCACCTCCGAAGGCTTTAGATAACCCGCGCATGCTCCGCGCGTAGCGAATGCACTGAAGCGGCGCGCAAACCCGCCATCGCCTGCGCAAGGGGGCTCGAAGGCGTTGCCCGTTCGATGACCTCACTCGCTGCGCTGGAGTCCGACCTGGGAGGAGAAGGTGCAGTCGGCCTGTCCGCAGGCGCGGACGGTTTGGACGACGCTCCAGTTCTCGATGCCTTCGTAGCTGGCGGACCGGGAGGTGCAGTCTGCATCGTCACAGGCCCATTCAAGGCCCTCCAGACTCGAGTCGAACTGAGCCCCGTCCGGCCCTGAGCCGTAGACGATATTGAGGCCAGTCATGGCGAAGTCATCCGAGCCGAAAACGCCATTGCCGATCACGACGAGGCTCACGCCAGATGCGTCGGGGGAGACGGACTCAGCGAGGGCAAGCGGGGCAGAGAAGAGGAGGCCGAGCCCGATCAAAGCCGAACGCGCGATCTCAGATGTCATCGAAATGCTCCTTTTCCCCTGGATCAGAACTTCATGCTGTAAGAGACGAGGAGGGTGTCCTCCCGGTCGCGCAGCTCGTTGCCGAACTGATCCTCGCCATAATCATATTTGATGGACGCCCACTGGACACCGAGGACGGGCGCTCCGGGTTTGCCCAACGGGCGCCAAGAAAATCCCATGCGCGCAGCGATGTACGCATCCTCGCTGGAGGAAGGCGTGATCTGGCTGGTAAAGGACCAGTCCTCGGAGGCCCTGTAGCTGAACCCGATCGAGGTGCTCTCATCTTCCTCGCCATCCTCGGCCTGCACCAGACGGCGGCTCAGGCTGTAGGTCAGGCCCTTGGGGGTGCGATAGGACATTGCGATATCGAACGTTCGGTCGTTATCGTTGAGGGTGACGCTGGCCTGCTCGGCGGGAGCGCGATCAAGTTCCTCTGCGGCGCTGAGGCCAAAGGAGAGTCTCGCGCCGTTTCCAAGTTGTACGGCCTTGCTGATGCGCGCCTCGACCGTGCTGAAATAGTCCCGGTCGGGATGGGTGTAATGCTCGCCTCGCAGATAGAAGGAGAGCCCGCTGAGGCCGGTGTAGGAGTGATCGAAGCCTACATAGGCATTCGTCTCGTCGCCGACGATGGCACCGGCATAATAGCGGAAGACGCTTGTGCCGGAGGTGACGTTGCCCGAGAAGGCGAGATGCGGAACATATCTGTACCGCGACGTCTCCGTCGTGGTGCAGAGCGCCATGGCATCCTGACGCGTCAGATCGAGGCCTGACTGGATGAAGAGATCGTCGACATTGGCGAGTTCAAGCTGCGCGATCCGCTCGCTGATCTGGTCCACGACGTAGATTGCAGTATCGCCGGCAAGGCCGGTATCGATCCCGCCCTGCGAGAAGGCATAGCCATCCTCCAGCATGCTCTGCCGCGGGCCCGTCGTCTGCAGCCGGACCCGGGTGTCGGTGTCGATATCCCGCACCGGCGAGAAGCCCATCCAGAAGCTGTTGAAAATGGATTTCGGAGTGTCGGCGGCGGAACGCACCGGCTTTCTGGCGTGCTCCACATGGCCCACGCCCGCATGGTAGGCCGTGAAGCTGTTGGCCGGGAGCCAGGTGTTGTTGGCGGCCAGGAACAGGTTGTTGCCGATGCTCAGGCGCGCGTTGCGATCCGTTCCCTGCAAGGGCGCGCTTGCCGAGGGCAGGATCCAGGCGAGCAGCTGGGTGGCGGCGGCCTCGGTGGTCCATTCATTCGCGTTCAGGAAAACGAGGCCGCGGGTGGTCCGGGCGAGCGAGGCTTCCTCGCTGTTGCTGCTCAGTTTCTGGCTGAAACGGTAGAGGCCGCCGATGGCACGCTTGTCGACGGACTCGTAACGCTCCACGGAATTCAGGTGGGAACGGCTCTCGCTGGACTCGTAGCCCGAATTGGGCACTGCGAGGGAGAGGCCGACAACCTCCTCGCCGCCGTCGACGCCGCGCTGAAATCCTTCGGCCTTCAGGGCCTCGTGGGTTTCCTGCGAGATCTCGCCCCCTGCCTCCTCCCCGAAGATGAAGGCCCCGGGAATGAGGGTGTCGGGGTCGATACTCTCGGGATCGATCTCCACGGACGGCGTGTAGGTGCAGTAGCTGTCGGGGGCGGAGTCGGGGAAGAAGCAGCCTCCCGTCACTGTCAGATCAAGCTGGAAGCCGTAGATATCCACGGCTTCCCGACGGGTCACGCTCACGGACCGCCGGCGATCCACATTGGTTGCCTGGAAGTACCAGCCGGTCTGCTCGCGCAGATAGAGGTCGCTTCCGACCTGTTCGCGGAGGGACTGACGGATCGGGTGGATGCCCGAGATCTCCACATCCCAGTCCCGGGACGAGCCGGACAGGGACAGGACCGAGAGGCTCGGACCCTGACCGTAATCGAGCGTTTCGCCATTGATCACGAAGCGGCCGGTAAGAGGCACCACCCGCGCCGGGCCGTTTCCCCGGTCGGAGGCTGTCAGAGGGGCCGGTGCCTTGTCTCCTGCGGTGCCCTCGACGAGGATCGCCTTGTCGTCGGCGCTGGCGATGCTCGCTGCCAGAGCAAGAGCCGATGCCGAAAGGGTCAAGGTGAATCTGCGAAGCCGCATGCCTCATTGTCCTCATCAGTAACCGGTGGCGCAGGCGGCCCCCGGAATCTTGTCTCAACCAGGTACCCCGTGCCCTGCGGCACGGGGTGGTTTGCTGGATGGGGGGGCTTCAGTCGGGGCGGCGGTCAGCCGCCATGATGACGATCGCCGACTCGTACGCGTTGGAGCGGCCGTCGAAGTCGGTTTCCAGGAAGATCGGGTTGCCATCGAGGGTCGAGGCGGCGCTGGCGCTGGTGGCCCCTTGCGTCGAGGCGGCGGTCGCGGCCGCGCTGTCTCCAATGCCGGCGGCGACGCTCAGCGAAGTCAGCGCCTGGCCATCGTACATCATGCCCGAGGCGGTGCCGGTGACGGTGACGTCGGTATCGGACGTTTCGCCCGTTCCCGTCACCGCATGGTCATGCTGCACCGGCCAGCCGAGGGCATTGTCGGTTTCACCGGTGACGATCACGACCTGCCCCGGAACCGTGCCGGTCGCGACGATGTCCAGCTCGGTATAGGCGTAGACCGGCTCGAAGCTCGCGCTCAGCGCCACGGCAACCGATTCTGCAGCGGCAGCCAGCGGGGCAAAGCCGATGGCAGAGCCGAGCAGAATGACTTTGGTATAACGCTTCATGATCAATCTCCCTGTTGAGTTCCGGTAATCAATACCGCGCCTCATTTACACGCAGCAAAAGGTACGGGAGCAATGAAATTCAGCAGCCACCTTCCAAATACAAGGAGGCCCGGAATCGAATGCGGCCGAGCACAAGTTGTGAACCTAAGATAATCCAGATCCGCCTATCGATATCATTCGGCCTTGATCGAAGCGTTTTAACGAACCCCTTCCCTCTAGAGTAGAGCGGTTGCGATCTCATCTCTACCTCAAATTTTAACGCGCGGTCTCCTTCTCAAAGTGCCAGGCACCCTGCTGGCAATTACGCCCCCTCAGGCGGCCGGATCGGAACGGCTACATGCTCCTCAATCTGCTCCTGAGGCCGTAAGCACATGCTGAATTCGGCACCCGGCAGTCGATCATCCGCATTGCGGGCAGATTCCTCTCTCTTGCCAGAAGAAGCCTTGCCTCAATAAGCCGAGCCGCCGCCGATAAACTCATTCGGACAAGGCCTTGACCCCGGCTTGGCCGGAGGCCGTCCTCGTGATCGACACCCTCCCGTCCTCGCTCGTTCTGCGACTGGCGCAGGGCGGTGCCACCTTTCTTCGCGATGTCTGAGAGGGCGAATGCGCATCGGCAGGGGGGCCTTTTGCAGTTCCGCCGTCGCCAGGGTCACGGCATAAAGATATAACCTCATTATCTGCGCGTGGATTTCATTTCTCTTTTGAAGGCCGCCGCCACAATGGCGCAATCGTTCGCAGGCCTGCTCGCCTGTGAACAGCAAATCCAACTTGTGCTGCCCAATCATTACGGCGGAAAGGATAGATCAGCGACAGAACCGCTATCTTCCGACCGGGTAGAAAGAGGCGCACCGGCCGTGTTCAACTGCGGAAAGCGCAATGCATCTTGTTGCGGGGATTCCTCGATTGACCGGCCAGCAGCATTCCTTTGCCGTCCAAGTGCAGAATTGCCAGCCTGGCCGCAGATCGGTGGCTCCAAGGCTCAGCGCACGCCCGTGGCGAAAGCTGTCGCGGTCGGAAGGGCGGAAGGACGGCATCTTCCCGTCGGTCCGATCAGTGAGGTCCACGCGCAGGACCCTTTCAACCCCGAGGAGTGACACAGTGCTAGCATCAGTACCGACTGGGGGGCTGCGAGGATGGACGATTGTCGCCGCCTCTGCTCTCCTGCCCGCGACCGCCCTCGCCCAGGGCTCCGACCAGCCAGATCTTCTGGGGCTCCTTCAGGCCCTCGACCTCGCCTCGCGCCCGTCAGCGAACGTGACCATGCAGGGCATCGGCTCAGGGACCGTCGCCCCAGGCGGCACCATCTTCGGGTCCGTGTCGGGGACGGACAGGCGCGTGGACTCGGGCAGCGACGATGTCGATGGTTCCCTCAGCCTCGGTGCGGGCTTCGGCGACGCTGCCACCGGGATCGGTGTACAGGCGAGCCTGAACGTGACGTCGGTGGAGGATCGTGATTTTGGCGACTCGGGCTACCTGTCGCTCAAGTTCGGCCACCGGTTCGGGGATCCCGACCTCAATCTTCATGCGGCGATCGGGTTCGACAATATCGCAGCTTGGGGCGACGCCTCGGACAATTCCATCGAGACCACCGTGGCGCTCACGACGTTCGGTTATCTCGGAGGCGCCTGGGGCAAGCCTTACATGGTGACGCTGGGGGTGGGCTCCGATGCGCGCGACGGCGATCCCGGCCTGATCGCAGGCTTCGGTCTCGGGCTCACGGAATATCTCGGCGCCAGCATCTCTTACAGTGGCGACTATTCGAACATCGGCTTGGGCGTGAAGGTCCCGGGGGCGAAGGGTGTCTCGCTCGCCTTAACCTGCAATGACGTGTTTGACGAAGAGGACAGCCGACGCGCCACACTGTCGGTCTCCTTCGCGCTCAAGAACGCCTTCGGACTGGGAGGATGATATGCTGAAGCCGACCGCAACCGCACTTCTTCTCGTCCTGACCCCATTGACCGGCTGGGCCGGCCAGACGGTGGTGACCGCCCCGCCCGAACCGCTTCCGGATGTCCTTTCCCCATCGCCCGTTCAGATCGAGACCATCTCGGGGCTGGTGAGCGATCCTCAACTGGCAGCCAGTCTCGCCTCGGCCGAGCCGGGAAGCCAGGAAGCCGTCGCGGCAGTGGCGTCCATCCTCGACGTTTATGCGGCACGGGTGGATGCTGCGGGGGGGCTGCCGCCAATGACGGCCGAGGAGCAGGCGACGGCGCTCGAGTTGCTGAACCGCATCGCCACGCTGACCGGGAGGACGGAAGCGATCAGCAGCCTCACCGCCAGGCTTTCGCCCTGAGGGCGAGCGCGGGCCCGCAAATCTGCAAGGTGTGACAGCGCAGCCCGGGCTCTGGACGGACGCGCTTGAGCGGGCTGCAATCATCGGACGTCTGTAAGCGGCGTCCCATGTCATTGAGGTCGCTTGCGCTCTCGCCGGTGGCACCGGAGACCGCCAGCTGTCCGAGCTCATTCGAATTCACTGGGTACTCACGGATGAGGTCGTCTCGCCGGTTGTGAGGGGCTTTGGGTTGGCCATCGGTGGATAGGGCCAAGGCGTCAGCGCGCCGATGACCTCGTCTGGGTGGCCGTTGGCGAGCCGGGTGAAGAGACGAACGAGGTTCGCGGCCGTCGCATCCGGCGCCGGGACGATCTTCCCGATCAGCCAGCGCAGCAACGCCGCCGCCTCCGTGTCGTTCAGCGCCGCCATGAGGTCCGCAACCTTCCGGGCGTAAATCCCGGACAGCCCCGGGTGGATCGCCACCGGCTCCCGGATCTCCGCGAGCCGCGCTTCCAGATCGGCCCGCTCCGCCTCCGACCTGTCCATCTTCGCCTTCATGCCCGCAGGAACATGCCGCTCGTGATGGCCGTGACGATGGTGTCGATCTCGAGCCGCACCTTCCCCAGCTTCCGTTCGGCCTCGCCGCGGGCCGCCGGAGCCTCCAGCCGTTCGGCGCCGAAGCCGATCATCCCGCGCAGCAGATCCGCATCGCCGCTCTTCTCGACGAGCGAGCGCATGTCCATGATCGGTTTGGCCATCGGCGCGTCCCTCGGTTCGGGTTGGCAGCAACCCGACCAGACCGAGAATCCCTGTTGCCTCCGCCAGCTGCACCCCCACCCGGGACGTCGCTCATGCCCCCGGCCAATCTCACTTTGAGAGGATCATGGCCAACACCCTTTTCGCCGTGTGCAACCTGCCCGGCCCGTGTTCACATGAAAATCAATCCCATACGAACGCATGGGCGACCGGACCGTGTCGGTGTGCTATGCACGATCCCAATGGAAATTCTCATGAACATGTCGCCCATCCCGCAGCACGATGAACTTGCGCCTTCTCTTCGGAAGAGGGTCCGCGGGCGGGTCGCGCTCGGCAAGCCCGCGACCTGTCCGCTGGGTCGTGGATCGGCAAGCTTGCAGCCCGACCCGTGCAAGGGCGTGATGCCCCTTTCCCGCGACCTCCGCGAGAAGACGGCCACGCTCCACGACCGGGCCGAAACGCTCCTGGGCTTGCCGGGCGGCATCATGGACAAGGCCGATTATGTGGATTGGCTTCGGCATTTTCTGGCCCTCTACGATCCGATCGAACGCAGGATTGCGGGCTTTGAGGGCTGGGGCAGGTTGGCCTGCGTCGACCCGGATCCGGGCCATTCGCGACGTCTGCTCCGGGATCTGGGCGCCCTTGGCATCGACGCCGACCGCGTCCTGCGCGCACCGTCCGAATGCTGCCCGCCGCTCACGAACTTCGCCCGGGCGCTCGGCGCCCGCTATGTGCTGGAGGGCTCCGCGCTTGGCGGCAGGGTCATCCTGCATCATCTGAAGAAGCGCATCGGCGACGAGATCGGAGAGACGACCGCCTTCTTTGGCGGCCCGTCCCACGGGACCGCGACGCACTGGCGGGCCTTCCAGGCCGCGCTGGACCGGTTCGGTGCGGCACATCCCGACGAGAGGGCGGATGTGCTGGCCGGCGCCGCCGCGACCTTCACGGCGCTCATCGAATGGTTCGCCCCGTTCGTGGCAGCGCGGCGGGGATGACCGCCCTCCACCGCCATGCGGGTCCCTGCCGCACGTTTGCCAGATCCTGGGTGTGCGGGGGTGCCTCATGACGGACCCTGGGGGCGCCTTCGACCCCTCGATCTGCGAGATGGAGCCGATCGCCACGCCCGGCGCGATCCAGCCGCACGGAGCGCTGATCACCGCGCGGGCCGACAGCGGCCGCATCGCCCATGCCAGCGTCAACCTGGGCGAGATCCTCGGCCTGCCCGCGGCCTCAGTTCTGGGGACGCCCATCGGAGAGGTGATCGGGCGCGTCAACGAGATCCTGCTGCGCGAGGCGCGTCGTAGCGGCTCCGAGACGCCCGAAACGATCGGATCCCTCCGCAGAAGCGACGGACAGCCGCTGCATCTCCATGCATTCCAGTCGGGCGACTACATGTGCCTCGACATCGAGCCGGTGCGCGATGAGGACGGCCGGCTCCCTCCGGGAGCCAGTCAATCGGTTATCGAGACCTTCACCAGCGCCGCGACGCGGGTGGAGCTGTGTGAGCTTGCGGTTCATGGGCTGCAGCTGATGCTGGGCTATGACCGGGTGATGGCCTATCGCTTCGGCGCTGACGGACACGGGGAGGTCATCGCCGAGCGGCGCCGGCAGGATCTCGAGCCCTATCTGGGCTTGCGCTATCCGGCCTCGGACATTCCGCAGATCGCGCGCGCGCTCTACCTGCGCCAGAGGGTGGGCGCCATCGCGGATGCGAGCTACCGGCCGGTGCCGCTGCTCGGCAATCCCGAGCTCGACGACGGCAAGCCCCTGGACCTGACGCACAGCTCGCTGCGCAGCGTCTCGCCGATCCATCTCGACTACATGCAGAACATGCACACGGCGGCCAGCCTGACCATCGGGCTGGCCGACGGCGACAGGCTGTGGGGCATGCTGGTCTGCCACAACACGACGCCCCGCATTGCCGGCCCCGAGTGGCGGGCGGCGGCGGGCATGATCGGGCAGGTGGTCTCGCTGCTCCTCAGCCGGCTGGGCGAGGTCGAGAATGCCGCCGAGACACTGGCCCGGCAGTCGACGCTCTCGACGCTGGTCGAACGGCTATCGACCGGCGATACGCTGGCTGCGGCCTTTGTCGCGGCAGATCGGCTGATCCTCGATCTGGTCGGAGCCAGTGCCGCGGTCGTGCGGCTGGCTGGACGGGAACTGCGCTTCGGGCGGACGCCGCCGGTCGATGCGATGCAGAAGGCCCTGGACATTCTGGGCCGCCCCTCGCCACTGGAGGTGCTGTCCCTCGACGATGTCACCCTGCGCCATCCCGAGCTGCCGGAGATGCTGGCGGCCGGAAGCGGCATCCTGCTGCTCCCCCTGACGTCCGGGGACGGAGACCTGATCGCCTGGTTCCGCCCCGAGCATGTGCAGACGATCACCTGGGGTGGCAATCCGGCCGAACATGGCACCTGGAACCCGGCGACGCAGCGGATGAGGCCGCGCGCCTCGTTCGACGCCTGGAAGGAGACGGTCACCGGTCGCTCGCTTCCCTGGACCGCCGCCGAGCGAAATTGCGCGCGCGAGCTGGGCGAGGCGATCGCCGCGGAGATGGCGCAGCGAACTCGGGCCGAACTCGCGCGGCTGCGCCACTACGACCCGCTGACCGGCCTTGCGAACCGCAGCTATCTTCAGGAGCGCCTGGCGCAGGACGGAGAGCCGGCGGCCCTGCTCTTCATCGACCTCGACCGGTTCAAGGCCGTGAACGACTCGATGGGGCACAGCGTGGGCGACGAACTGCTGATCGAAGTGGCACGCAGCCTCGTGGCAACCGTACGTCCCCAGGATCTGGTGGTCCGGCTCGGCGGTGACGAGTTTGTCGTGCTCTGTCACCGACTGGACGAGGCCGGGATCGTCAGCCTCGCCGAGCGGCTGCGGCAAGTGCTCGAGCAGACCTTCGAGGTTGTCGGCCGCAAGTGCCACATCTCCGCCAGCATCGGAATCGCAATGGCGGACAGCATCGGCGATCTGGATCTGGTGCGGGCGGCCGACATCGCGATGTATGCCGCCAAGAAGAACGGTGGCAACCGGGGCGAGCTGTTCCACCCCTCGCTGTACGAGGAGACGACGCAGCTCGTCGAACTCGACAACGACATGCGCGGAGCAATCGAGAGCGAACAGTTTCACCTCGTGTATCAGCCGATCTTCGCCCTGAGCCCCGAGGCAGAGAGGCTGGTGGGGTTCGAGGCTCTGCTGCGCTGGGACCATCCGCGCCACGGCGCCCTGCAGCCCGGCATCTTCATCCCGCTTGCGGAAAGGCTGGGGCACATCCATACGATGGGCGACTGGGTCCTGCGCCGCGCCATCCTGCAGCTGCAGGCCTTCCGATCCGCCGGCCCGGAGCTGGATCTGAAGATGAATGTGAACGTGTCGCCCCGTCAGCTGGCAAAGCCGGACTTCCCGGCGCGTCTCGCCGACCTGCTGGCGCAGGTGCCCGACCTCCCGCGCCACGCACTTTGCCTCGAGATCACCGAGACCTCCCTGAGCGACGAGGCGGTCTCCGAGGCCTTGATCTCGATCCGGGCGCTCGGGGTGCGGATCGCCATCGACGATTTCGGCACAGGCTTCTCGTCGTTGGCCTGCCTGCGCCGACTGCCGGTGGATGTGGCGAAGCTGGATCGGGCCTTTCTCGGCGGCGATCACACCGCGGCGCAGGACCACAGGTTCTTTGCAGCGGTCACCGGGCTGGTGCATGCGGCGGATCTGAAGGTGGTGCAGGAAGGCATCGAGACGCTCGATCAGCTTGCCCTCGTTCGCGCGGCCGGAGCGGATTTCGCTCAGGGCTTCCACCTCGCCGCCCCCCTCTCCATCGCCGCCGCGCTCGGCCTGATCGCGGCCTCACGAGAGGAATGACGCGGACCGGCGCTCCGATGATGTAACCGTCCTCTGCGTATCGTCGACGTCCACCTCGGCACATCGACGCCGTCGGGAGACGATCAGATCATCGCAGTCGCCCTGCCATGGAACCCGCCACGGCTTAAAATGGTAACGCCATCAGGTCGAGCGCATCCAGAAAAGCGGGCTCGCGCGCGGCAGCCGATGCGGAGAGCCGACTTGCGACCGATCTGCCCTAGTCCTTGGCCCGCGACTGGTAGCTGTACTGATAGTGGTATCCGTAGCCGTAGCCGTAGGCATCACGGCCAACTTCGGGCCTGTATGCGTTGAGCACGGCGCCTGCCGGCTTCACGCCCGCGCCTTTGAGTTGCCGGATCAGCGCCTCGATCTCGCTGGGCGTGGTAACGTCGTGGCGCACGACGGCGATTGTCGCTCCCACCGCGCGGCCGATCACCACCGGATCGGTCACCGCGAGCGCGGGCGGCGCATCGACGATCGTGAGATCGAACCGGCGGTCAAGCTCGGTCAGGAGTTGGGAAAGTGCCGGCCGCATGAGGAGCTCGGACGGGTTCGGCGGGGAGCGCCCGCTGGTCATCACCGCCAGCCCCGGGATCTGCGTGGGCCGCAGGAGATCGTCGAGCGCCGCATCGCCGGCCAGATAGCTCGAAAGCCCCGGCTCGTCCTTGCCCACTCCGAAGTACCTCCGGATCCGTCCGCGACGCAGGTCGGCATCGATGAGGCAGACCCGCTGGCCCGCATCGGCCGCCACCACCGCGAGATTGACGGCGAGGAAGGACTTGCCCGCCTCCGGTGCCGAGGAGGTGAAGGCGATCGAGCGGCTTTGCGCATCCAGCATCCCGAAATGCAGGCTCGTCCGCAGTGATCGGATACCCTCGATTGTCAATGCCTCGGGATCGGTCACGGCCAGGATCGGCAGGGCTCCCTTCTGCCGGTGATTGCACGCAATCGAAGGGGCAAAGAGCACGGTGGCAAAGACCGGCAGCCCCATCCGGTCGATCTCTTCGGCGCCTCGCACGCCCCGGCGCAGCCAGTGCCGACCGAGAACGAAGCCTGCCCCACCGAGGGCTCCGAGCAACAGGGCCAGAGCCAGAACCCTGCCTCGGCGCGGCGCGATCGGGGCAGGCTCGGTGCGGGCGGTGTCGACGATACGCACGTTGCCGAGCGTGCTGGCTTTCAGCACGCTCAGCTCCTGCGCCCGGTTCAGAAGCTGCAGATAGACCTGCTGGGCCACCTCCAGATCGCGCGTCAGGTTGAAGACCTCTCGCTGGGTTTCGGGCAGCTCCGTCGTTTCGCGCCGCAGCGACGCCAGCCGCTCCTCGAGCCGCGCCCTGGCGGAGAGAAGCTTCTGATAGACAGGGTGTTGCTTCGTGTAGCGCTCGGCGAGATCCTCCTCCTCGGCTGCGAGCTGGCGCAGTTCGGTCTCGGCGGCGGCGATCTGCGTCAGGAGGCTCTGCCCCTCGAAGCCGAGGTCGATGGCCTGCTGGGCCTGGCGATAGGCATTCAGCCGCTCCTCGGCCTTGGTGACCGCCGCACGCGCTTCGGGCAGCTGACGTTCAATGAAATCGAGGCTGCTCTGCGCTTCCGCGGCGCTGCGGCTCATGTTCTGGCGCAGATAGGCCTCGGTCACCGCCCCTAGCGTGCGCTGCAACTCGTCTGGATCGGCCCCTGTCAGGCTCACCTCCAGGATGGAGGAGCCCCGCCCACGCTCTGCAACCGAGAGCCGTTGCCGCAGTGACCGGATTGCCTCGGTCTCATCGCGCTGCAGGATCACGAACGCGCGTCCCGCAGGCCCCTCGAGCTCCCCGATCCGCAGGCCAAAGCCTTTCCCGGGCAGGGAGAGCGGCACGCCCACTCTCCCCTCGGCCAGGCTATCGTCGGGCAGCCGGAGGGGGAAGTGCCCCTCCCCTTCCGCCGTCAGCCGGATCTTCCTGTTGATCCACTCGGGCGGAACCTCGAGCATGTCGAGCCGGATCCGGGCATCGCCCCGGTCATAGGCGCTCAGCGTGTCGAGATCCGGCAGCGGCAGCCGCCCCGAAGCGACCGCATGGCCGAGGATCGGCAGCCGGACCGGAACCGCGCGCCAGTCGAGATGGGTTCCCGCCACCGCTTCGCCCAAGACGAAGCGCGAGCGCAGGATCTCCACCTCGGTCGCGCTCTGAGGCTCGATCTCGGCTATTGCCGAGAAGGCTTCCGGCAATGCCATGGAGCCGGCCTTGGCCTCGAGTTGCAGCAGCGCATCCGCCTCGTAGGTCGGAGGCGTGTTGACGAGGTGCGCGAGGGCCAGGAACGCCGCCCCGGTCATGAAGCCCACGATCCAGGTCCGACCGGCCCAGAGCTGGGCAATGAGCAGGCCCAGATCGATCTCGGCCTCCTCGGCGGCCTGAACCGGCCGGGTAGCGTCATTCATCCGTCAACCCTCTTGCGCAGCCGCAGGGCCCAGGCATCGGCGGCCGCGGACAAACGTGAAAACGTGCTCTCATAGACCTTGGCCAGGCGGCCATAGGGATCGGGTATTTCTCGGCTTCCCGTCCAGTGGTCGAAGAGCATGGTCCGCCCGAGAAGCTGCGGCGCCAGGCGGGCGATCCGCGTCCGGTGCGCCGGCTCCATGACGAGGATGAGATCGAATGAGGTACCCAGCGCCGGCGTGAACTGGCGCGCGACATGACCTGCAAGCGACACCCCCTGCGCTTCGGCCACCGCAGCAGAGCGGCCATCGGCGGCACTCCCGACCAGCGCGGACAGTCCCGCGGATTCGATCTGAAGCCCGGGCAGGCGTGCCCGCAGGAGCCGCTCGCCCGTCGGCGAGCGGCAGATGTTGCCCACGCAGACCACAAGGATCGACTGAACTTCCACCGTTCAGTCCGTCCCCAGCCGGTCAAGGCTGCTGGTTATCCCCACCGAAGGCAGCAGGTCGCTGATCGTGTCGTTCCAGCGGCTGAGCGGCGCACGCGTGACATAGACCACATCCCCCGGCTGCAGCAGGAAACGCGTTCCCAGCAGCAGCGCGGTGGGCGATCGGGCATCGAGCTGAAACACCTTCATGCCCGCACCGCCGTTCGCGCGAAACACGAACACCCCGCGCGCATCTGCCCGACGCTCGAGAATGCCGCCCTGCCGGCTCAGCGCCTGCGTAAGCGTCAGCGGTTCGGTCGAGAGATCGACGGCCGCGGGCTTCACGATCTCGCCCAGAAGATATGCCTCCCGCGCCAGCCGGCGCGGCACCGTCACGATGTCGCCTGGTCGCAGCACAGGGTTGTTGCTGCCGAGCCCCGCGCTCAGGAACCCTTCGAGATCGACCGGATAGGATCTCCCGCCCCGCCGCACCGTCACCCGGCGCGCATCGGCCGTCTCCGTCAAACCGCCCGCCGCATTGACCGCATCCAGCAGCGTGAGCCCCACGGTCGTCAGCGGCTGGCGGTTCGGGGGTCTCACCTCACCCGTCACGCTCACCGCCTGCGAGTTGAAGGCCATCCCCCGCACATCCCCCTGCGGCTCCGGGACGAAGGCCGCAAGCCGCGTCCGCAGTTCCTCACGCACGGCCTCGGGCGCCCGGCCTTTCGCCTTCACCGCACCCACATAGGGAAAGGCCACCGTCCCGTCCGCCTGCACGCGGAACCCGCTTTCCCCCTGCGCCTCCCCGCCTCCCGTCAGCAGGAGCTCAGGATGGTCGAACACCGTGATCCCGAGGATATCGCCTGTCCCGATCCTGTAGTCCCACCCACCATCCGACGGCAGCGGCGTTGCTTGATGCGGCTCTGCCGGCTGCTCGAAGCTGCGGATGTTCGTCGCATCGAGCCGAATGACATGGATGTTCTCGGGAAGCGCCTTCTGCGCGTTCTCCGTCACCGGAAAACGCACATGGCCTTCCGAGCAGCCTCCGATAACCGGCAGGGCCCCCAATAAAACAACCGTAAGTCGATTCAGCATCGGTGATCCCGTCTTCTCCACCGCCGCTGCCATTCCGAATGGCTCGGCGACTAATATAAAAGGCATCGTAGCAAGCCGATGCCTCCGGAAAGGCTAGGTCGGACCCATATTCACCCGTTACGCGCGAACCCCTGCCGCAGCACAAAGCACAAAGCAACCACGGCAGAAATCCAACCGGACGGTCAGGATGAATATCGCAGGTATTAGAGTATATATCCTAGGGAGAAGCCGCCGGCCGCTCATCGACAGGAGAAGCCGAAGTGGCGGGCTGAGGCCGTAAGGCGCCCAATCCAGCGGGATCGCCACAACTTCCCCGGTCGATTTAGCGAAGGCCACTGCGCTGAATATGAGGCGAGACCGGGGCCGCGGTCCACTCACTCGAAAGCGCTTACATGATCGTTGGCATGTATCGAAAGAGCATCAAATAGCATCCTCTAGTTATAACGCGGGGCTGCAACCAGCAAAATTATTCGTATGGGGTGATCCAAGGGGCATGTCCGGCTTGGCGCCATTAAAAGTCCTGTCGCTTAAGACACGGCCGATAACTATGGCGTCCATTTGCGGTTGCAGAACGTTTCCCTATCAAGAGCCCGCATATGCATTAATTGCGGAGAGGCCCAATGAACTTCGGCCAGTGGATCCCTTACTTAGTTGCATTTTCCGCATCCGCGCTCACAGCGCTTCTCGTGGCCTGGACACGGGAGCATCACATTTCCCTCGTCCTGCGGCGCAACGACCTCCGCGCGGTTCAGGCAAGCCATTGCACCCCGACACCCCGCCTCGGGGGACTGGCGGTTCTCGCAGGTCTAACAGCAGGGACGATCCTGGCGCCACGCGAGGCCGCGCACCTGTGGTCCCTCATCCTCGCCTCCGCAGTTCCGGTAGCCCTGGCCGGCCTCGCCGAAGACCTGGGCCTTCGCGTCCCGCCAGCGGGTCGTCTCGCTGCCGCCGCCCTCTCCAGCCTGATCGCGGTCGCCACCCTGCAGATCTGGCTTACCCGCCTGGACTTCCCGGCTCTTGACCTCGTCATGGCGTGGTCGGTCATTGCCATCCCCTTCAGCATCTTCTCCGTCATGGGCGTCTGCAACGCCTTCAATCTCATTGACGGAATGAACGGTCTCTCCGGCTTCACGGCCGTTGCTACGGCATCAGGCCTTCTTGCGGTCGCCGCGCAAGCGGCAGACCCGGCCCTCATCTGGATCACGCTCCTGCTCATTTCCGCGCTCATGGGCTTTCTGATCTTCAATTACCCGCAAGCCCGCGTCTTCCTCGGCGACGCCGGTGCCTACGCGATCGGACATCTCCTCGCCTGGACAGCGATCCTCTCGATCTCGCGGATCGGGGACCTGACCCCCTGGGCCGTTCTCCTCATCTTCTTCTGGCCCGTCGCCGACACGCTTCTGGCCATCTGGCGTCGCCGTACCGCTGGTCGCCCTTCCGATGAACCGGACAGGTTGCATTTCCACCAACTCGTCATGCGCGCGCTCGAAATCCTCGTCCTCGGACGAAAGGCCCGCCGTCTGGCAAATCCTCTGGCAACTACTCTCCTGATGCCAATGATCGCTGCACCGATCCTCGCAGGCGTCCTGCTTTGGAACCAGCCACTGATCGCTTGCGCGGCTTTGGCCGGCTTCGGAGGCCTGTTCATCGCAACCTATATGGCCGGAATGGCGCTCGCCGCTGGACGAGGAAGATACGCCCCTGCGATCAAGTCGCGGATCCGGATGATCAAGGCGTCATGGGTGGCTTCAAGCCGCCTCGCCCAAAAAGCGGAGTTCGATCTCGAAGACGCGGGAGATCGCGCGTGATCTCTCATCAGAGCGAGAGCAAAGCCGCATCCTGGTACCTCGTCCAGACCAAGCCCAACGCTTTCCGCATGGCGGAAAGAAACCTGCTCAGGCAGGATTTCTCCGTATTTTCGCCTACGCAGATACAGACCAAGACACACGGAACTCGCTTCCGGCATTCTGTCCAGCAGCTTTTCCCGGGCTACCTGTTTGTCAGCTTCCATCCTGAATTACCGAGATGGCGGGCCATCAACGCGACCTCCGGCGTCTCACGCCTCGTGACTTTCGGGGGTGTTCCCAGTCCGATGCCCCATGCTCTCATCTCGGGCCTGCGGGAAAGATGTGCAAACGATGGAAGTCTATTGTCGCCCGATCGGCTCATCGTCGGTGATCGGGTCAGGATTGTGTCCGGTCCCTTCGCCGACTACATCGCGACAGTCGAGCAGATCGATCAAGATAAACGCGTGTGGCTGCTCCTCAACATCCTAGGCGGAGGCACGAGAACCCAGATCAGCATCAGACAGATCCAGAAGGCAGGATGATTGTCGCTGAGTCTTGTTCCCGTGTCACCAACGTGGATCGGGAAGAGGATGAACCGCTCCCCTCTGAGGTCTAACAGGCCGCTGAAATAGTCGCTCCGTCGGAACAGTTTCCCTTGGCAGGCTGGCGAGGGAGGTCCGCTCCCCGGGTTCGGCATGCCCGGGCGCGACCCCGATCTCATGCCGCAGGCAACTTCGGAAGCCGGGCCAGATTGCAGGCCGCCCTCGCGAAGGTGAACTGGGCGCCGACGCGCTTCACGCCTCGCAGCATTGTTTGCGCCATGTCCCCGGTCTTGGACCAGCCTAAGGTGAGGAGGATCAGGCAACGATCCAGTGGATCGTTGCCCCGACGCAAGTCGATCTTCTTCCGGCAGCGCCGCGAGATCGTAGCCCTCGTGCCGGATTATCCGGCCGTCGATTGCTGAGAACCTCGCCCTTTGCGCCATGTGCCGTGGCGGTTCCCGGCCATGTGCTTGTCGATGGTGGCGCGGGTGAAGGCCACGAGATCGGAGGCATAACTGCCCCCGGCCTCTCCCCCGGCCAGGTCGAGGCCATCGGATCTGGTCTCTGCGGCGGGCGCCGCGCCTGCAGCTGCCCGCTCCGGCGGCATTCCCGCCACCGAGATCAGCACCGTCTCGGCTCCGAGCCGCCGCGTGACGCCTCGACCGCAGCGCATTGCGCGGCTCGGATCGTGGATTCACGGTGTCAACGAGCGGCCGGGATTCGCTGCTGGTCGATGATGGCAGGTGCAATCATTCCAATGCCATGCCGCGATGGGCATAAATGTGCTTGGCAGGAGCGTGCCCTTCGCCCTCACGGTTCGGCGGCGGACATTTCTTCGATGCGAGTCAGAATCCGGCCACGAATGCGGTCCACCAGGCCGGCACCGGTGGAGATGTCGAAGCTCGCCGTTTCCAGCAGGGTTTCCTGACCCGTCACCCGGAACCGCGCGCGAATCCCCTCTTCGTCGCCCAGTCCCGCATGGTGGGGATAAAGCAGCGTCAGCCGCGGGGCCTTGTAGAGGTGGGCATAGGCCATCATCTGATAGACGTCCGCTTGGGAGACGCCTTGCTTCGGATCGTCGATCCGGTCGGAAATCCGCTTCCACTTGGTGTCGATCACATGGTCGACCTGGCCAGCGCGCAAGATCAGAATGTCAGGCTTGGTCTGGAACGCCGCCCGATCGTCATCAAGCGACGTCAGGCAGAACAAGCGGCCACCCTGCAGCGTCACGTGGAATTCGGACCCTGCAAGCGCCCGCGTCACCAGACGACCGATGTATTCCTCGAACAGGGCATTCATCTCGAACAGCAGGGCCGATCCCTGCCCGGACCCGACGCTGGTGGTCTGGTACCGGTTGCGCAGGAACAGCTGTGCCATTCCAAAGAGTTCCTGCCACGCGCTGTTCGTGCGGTCGATGACAACATCGTCCCACCGCAGGGCGGGGAGTTGTACCTCCGCGACCTCGGCATAGAGGAAGGCCAGTTCCCGCAGGCGCTGAACATTCGTCGCGTTGCATGACATGCCCGCCAGATGCGCGATGGTCGCCTTCATGATGCGGTTGAGGGCGATATCCTCGGACAACTCGTCATAGCGGCACGCCAGGCGGCCCGGGTTGGCGATGTGGCGGGTGAACTGGCGCGGGATATCCAACGATCCCCGCAAGGTTGGCAGATCGCCGTCGTGGAAGGTATAGCGCCGCGGCATGCCCCGGCGGACCGCCTCGGTCAGCTTGTCGCAAAAGATGCGGATCAGGATTTCCAGCAGCGTTTTGCGCTGCCAGTCGAGGTCGGTCATGCGTCCGGTCTCGACCTTGAGATTGAGGGCCACCGCGAGCATGTGCACAAGGCGCTTGCGGATCTCGCGCGTCTCCTGGGCCGAGCCTTCCTTTTCGCCGACGTCGATCTTCGGCAGGATTTCCAGCGTGCAGCCCGGCACCGCCAGGACGCCAACCACCCCGCGCGCCCGCAGGTCATGGCGCCTATCCTCGAGAACTCCACCGCCGCCACGCCCGGCGAAGGGAGATGCCTTGGCCAGTGCCACAAGGCGCTGAGCAAGATGCGGCGGAATGCATCCTTCCCCATCGCCATGGGGCACGGCCTCCCATTCGCGAACGGAGTAGATGGGCATCAGGCCGCGAACTCGGAGAAGTCGAACTGGTCCTTCCCCCGCCAGCGCAGTCTCTCGCCGCTGAAGTCATCAGCGGCAATTCCGGGCGGCGCAGCCAGGCGGCGCGCCTCCAGAAACCTGGATGGGCCCTGCGGGCCATCGCCCAAGACGGCGGCGACCTTCGACCAATCCTCGTAGAAGTACTCGGACAGGAGGGGAATGACCTTGTGCCGCATGACATCCTCGACGGCCGCAAGCGAGGCGCAGCCGGTGAAATAGGCGTGCCCGATCTGGTGTTCGCGGTCGAAAAGGTACTCGATGCGGTCGTTGATGGTGGTCAGCAACTTCTGCAGATTGATCCCGCCGACATTCGGGGACAGGACTGAGGGGTTCGGCATCAGTTCCTTGAACGTGAAACGACGGCGCAGGGCCGTGTCCAGCAGCGCAATCGAGCGGTCGGCCGTGTTCATGGTGCCGATGATGTGCAGGTTCTGCGGCACCCCGAAGCGCTTCTTCGAGTAGGGCAAGGTCAGCTGGATCCCGTCACGTCGCCCAAGGCGCTTGTCCGGTTCGAGAAGCGTGATCAGTTCGCCGAACACCTTCGATATATTGGCCCGGTTGATCTCATCGATGATCAGCACATAGTCACGCGCCGTAGTGTCCGCCACCGCAGCGCGCTTGCCGGAGACGATCTCTTCCAGCGCATCCCAATCGATAAGGGACTGGTTCAGCTTGTACACAGAATGCCGCCTGAACGCGTTCGGGTAGAATCGGCTGCGATCGGTCCCGGCGTCGTCGCGCCAAATCCAATCGACGATCCTTCTGTGAGGATGGAATTCCGCGCGCCCGTCGAAGTAGTAGTCGCCTGTTATCCTGCCAAATGCCTGGATGCGATCACGGCCGTCAGACACCACAACGTAGTCACCAATCTGCATGTCAGATCTGAACGAGTAGGTGACGACGATGTTGCCGTCATGGCCTGTCGCGTCTGCGTCCTTGCGAGACCGCCACTCGTTGTAAATCTGGTCGAAGTCATCGAAGCGCTCGTCGGACCAATCGATATCTCCTCCCCAGCCAACGTGGATCAACCCGTTCTCCAGACCGAAGCGTATCCTGTCCTCCTCCACTTGGCGGCGCCCGAGTGCCACTTTGAACACGCGCGCAGTCCTGTCGAGACGTGAGACGGCCCCGGCCTGCGAACTGTCGAGGCGCGCGCGTTCGCTGATCTTCTTGAACACCCCGTCGGTCGGTTTCAGGCGGAAGCCCACAGCAGCGCCGAGTTCTTCCGGACCCTCCCTTGCATCCTCGCCCGTACTCGGCTGGAGCCCCTCAACGAATTCTTCATATGACATGGACTGGTGGAAGGTGACGAACTCGATCCGCTCTTCCTTCATCAGGCTATGGTATTCGGCCATCAGCCGGTCACGGTTCTCTTCACCGGAGAGGTTGGCGGCGACGACCTCGCCCAGACAGAGGCGAACCGCCTCCCACGCCGTCTGGTAGGTCTTGCCGGTGCCGGGAGGTCCGTAAAGGATCAGGTTGGTGGTCGCTGCGATCGCTTGGGCACTCTGGCCCTGCACGGGGGCATATGAGTCTGCCATCGCCGTCCCCTCCTGGTCCTCGGCTTCGAGGTTGAATGTAAATGTTGTTGTGCTGGAGGGGTTCGGCGTGGTCGACTGGAGCGCTGTGTAACCCGCCAGGTCCTTGAACTTCTTCCCTCCCAAAGCGCTGCAAATCGTCGGGAAGGCATTTTGCTCGGAGATATCCCGCGCGAGGTCGGATGCGCGGATAGTCACCGAGGTCATGTCCGCTTCGCGGGCAGGTGCGATGTAGTAATTCAGGGCAACGAGCCGCGCACGTTCCGCCCCGCGCATCAGATGGGTGTGCTGGTCGGGAATCGGCAACGGCGTGTCATGCTGATCGACGATGACATAGCCCGCGGCATGCAGCCTTGCGGCCGCATCCCCTGGTTGGCTCCCCCCGCCATTGAATGAGCTCGCCGTCTTCCCCAGAAGGTACCCGACAATTGGCTTCGTCGGAAAGCGCTTGTCCTGGCGCGGACGAGTCGACCGGACCCAAAAATCCTTTGGTTCGCCGAAGCTCGAGAACGCATCGGCATGGGCACCCGACGTGCGGAACTGGTCGTAGGCGTCCATCGCGCCTTCGATCCGGTCGCGAGAGAAGGAGCCATCTTCACCCCCCGCTCCCTTGCGAAGGATCCGGTATCCCAGAGCCTCAAGTTTCGCATAGGATTGCGCCTCTCCGAAGCCGTTGAAGAACTCTTTCGCTGCGAGGGCGCGACCATCGGGAAGATGACCCAAGGCTGCTGCGACTGTCGCCTTCGCCGGATAAGACTCCTCCTTGCCATCATCGTAGACCCAGACCTGCGGGCTTGCAAAGCCACTGCGGGCGAGGAAGGGCTTAAGGCCCAACTGATCGCACTCCCGCATCGCGGCATCGATCTCCTTGCGGGTGAGGCTGTCCACCAATGCGTGGTGTTCTGCCCTGTCAGGCACATTGGACTGTTCGGTCAGGAAGGAATGGTACAGCTTCAGGGCTTGCTGGAGACTGGCCAGCCCGGTGCGCAAGACACCGTCGATTTGGACAGGGGAGGGGTTGGGTCGTCCTGCACGTTCATCCTCGGCGGTGTAGGCAAATCGGTTCAAGACGCTGTCCCGATCCTCTTGCGCGAGCACCAGGTCGAGATCGCCCAGATACTGCTCCACGCGCATGGCGCTACTTACACGCGAGGAGGCAGCTGCCTCCGTCTGCCCCTGCGCCACCAACCATTTACGGAACTCGTCCTGCTTCATCGATTTACCGCCTGCCTCGCCGAATGGTGACTTTCCAAGGTCAGGAAGCCGAGGGCAGGATCCGTCGTCGTCAATTCACCGTCTGGAACTACGGGCCAATGATGGCCGGAAGCAAGGATGTGCGCAACTGCGAGTTGCCTGCCGTTGCGTGCGATTGCGTGCTTGTGCGGGCTGGTGCGGTGTGGATGCTGAGAGTATGAATGCAAAAAGCGCCCCGAGGGGCGCTGCGCAATGTACTGATAATATTTCGTACTCTGGTTGCGGGGGCAGGATTTGAACCTGCGGCCTTCAGGTTATGAGCCTGACGAGCTACCGGGCTGCTCCACCCCGCGTCGGTTTTGATTTGATCGTTTTGAGGGATATTCGTTTCTTTTCAGGTCTGGCGGCGACCTACTCTCCCACGTCTTGAGACGCAGTACCATTGGCGCGACGGCACTTAACTGCCGAGTTCGGGATGGGATCGGGTGTTTTGCTCGTGCTATGGCCACCAGACCGGAGAAGAAACGACAACATCAGGCTTTTGCTTGTTCCGGGTCTATTGCTTTCTGATCTGGGGTAGAGCTTTGGCTTATTGAGCCTTGCTGTTACCGGGTCAGATCAAGCCTATCGGGCAATTAGTACCAGTCAGCTGAACGCATTGCTGCGCTTACACCTCTGGCCTATCGACGTGGTGGTCTTCCACGGCCCTCAAGGGAGACCTTGTTTTGAAGGGGGCTTCCCGCTTAGATGCCTTCAGCGGTTATCCTGTCCGATCATAGCTACCCAGCACTGCCGTTGGCACGACAACTGGTCCACCAGTGGATCGTTCACCCCGGTCCTCTCGTACTAGGGGCAACTCTTCTCAAGTCTCCTACACCCACGGCAGATAGGGACCGAACTGTCTCACGACGTTCTAAACCCAGCTCACGTACCTCTTTAAATGGCGAACAGCCATACCCTTGGGACCTGCTCCAGCCCCAGGATGAGATGAGCCGACATCGAGGTGCCAAACGATGCCGTCGATATGGACTCTTGGGCATCATCAGCCTGTTATCCCCAGAGTACCTTTTATCCGTTGAGCGATGGCCCTTCCACTCGGGACCACCGGATCACTATGGCCGACTTTCGTCTCTGCTCGACTTGTCAGTCTTGCAGTCAGGCGGGCTTCTGCCATTGCACTCGACGACCGATTTCCGACCGGTCTGAGCCCACCATCGCGCGCCTCCGTTACTGTTGGGGAGGCGACCGCCCCAGTCAAACTACCCACCACGCAGGGTCCCGGACCCGGATAACGGGCCGCGGTTAGACATCAAGATGGCGAAGGGTGGTATCTCAAGGTTGGCTCCACGGGAACTGGCGTCCCCGCTTCGATGCCTACCACCTATCCTGCACATCACAATCCTGATGCCAGTGCGAAGCTATAGTAAAGGTTCATGGGGTCTTTCCGTCTAACCGCGGGAAGTGTGCATCTTGACACACAGTTCAATTTCGCTGAGTCCACATCAGAGACAGCGGGGAGATCGTTACGCCATTCGTGCAGGTCGGAACTTACCCGACAAGGAATTTCGCTACCTTAGGACCGTTATAGTTACGGCCGCCGTTTACTGGGGCTTCAATTCGGAGCTTGCACTCCTCCTTTTAACCTTCCAGCACCGGGCAGGCGTCAGACTGTATACGTCGCCTTGCGGCTTCGCACAGCCCTGTGTTTTAAGTAAACAGTCGCCACCCCCTGGTTTGTGCCCCCCGCCCATAGTTGCCTACAGACGGGGCCTCCTTCTCGCGAACTTACGGAGGCATTTTGCCGAGTTCCTTTGATGTGGTTCTCTCAAGCGCCTTGGTATTCTCTACCAGTCCACCTGTGTCGGTTTGGGGTACGGTCTGATGGAGGGCTATTTCCAGGGACCGCTCAGCAGCCCGGTCAATCCGATAAGACCGAACTACACCTGCGATCCGTCACATCCTCCTGGCCCAGGAATATTAACCTGGTTCCCATCGACTACGCCTTTCGGCCTCGCCTTAGGGGCCGGCTTACCCTGCTCAGATTAGCTTTAAGCAGGAACCCTTGGACTTTCGGCGACAGGGTCTCTCACCCTGTTTGTCGCTACTCATGTCAACATTCTCGCTTCCGATCTCTCCACCGGATGCCTTACGGCCCGGCTTCACAGAAAGCTCCTTGTCTCCGCATCCGAGGGATGAAGAGACATGGAGCTATATCACGGAACGCTCCGCTACCACGCACATTGCTGTGCATCCTGAGCTTCGGCTCGTGGCTTGAGCCCCGTTACATCTTCGCCGCAGGACAGCTTATCTAGACCAGTGAGCTGTTACGCTATCTTTAAAGGATGGCTGCTTCTAAGCCAACCTCCTGGTTGTTTTGGCCGTCCCACATGCTTTCCCACTTAGCCACGAATTGGGGGCCTTAGCTGCAGGTCAGGGTTGTTTCCCTCTTCACGACGGACGTTAGCACCCGCCGTGTGTCTCCCGGATAGTACTCTCGGGTATTCGGAGTTTGCTTAGACTCAGTAAGGCTGTGGGCCCCCATCATCCATGCAGTGCTCTACCCCCCGAGGTATTCGTCCGAGGCGCTACCTAAATAGCTTTCGCGGAGAACCAGCTATCTCCAGGTTTGATTGGCCTTTCACCCCTAGCCACAAGTCATCCAGACCCTTTTCAACGGGTGTTGGTTCGGACCTCCATCAGGTGTTACCCTGACTTCATCCTGCTCATGGCTAGATCACCTGGTTTCGGGTCTGATCCCACGAACTCGACGCCCTTTTAAGACTCGCTTTCGCTGCGCCTCCACCTACCGGCTTAAGCTTGCTCGTGAGACCAAGTCGTTGACCCATTATACAAAAGGTACGCCGTCAGGTCTCATGGACCCTCCGACTGCTTGTAGGCGTCCGGTTTCAGGTACTGTTTCACTCCCCTCGTCGGGGTGCTTTTCACCTTTCCCTCACGGTACTGGTTCGCTATCGGTCAGCAAGGAGTACTTAGCCTTCGGGGGTGGTCCCCCGATCTTCAGACAGGATTTCACGTGTCCCGCCCTACTTGATATGTCTCCTGGAGCTTCCTGTACGGGGCTGTCACCCGCTGTGGCTGGCCTTTCCAGGCCATTCCAGTCACTCTTCGGAGATCGGCTGGTCCGCGTTCGCTCGCCACTACTAGCGGAGTCTCTGTTGATTTCCTTTCCTCCGGGTACTTAGATGTTTCAGTTCCCCGGGTTCGCTTCAAAACCCCTATGTATTCAGGGTAATGATACCTGTCTCACCCCACTATTCATATCCGAAGGATAACAATAGCAGAATGTCAGGTGGGTTTCCCCATTCGGACATCCATGGATCGAAGCCCATTCCCGGCTCCCCATGGCTTAACGCAGGGTATCACGTCCTTCATCGCCTCTTGCTGCCTAGGCATCCACCAAACGCCCTTTTCGCGCTTGATCTGATCCGGAAAGAGCAAGGCTCTTTCCCATGTCAGAAGCATGTACATTCCCATGCGATGACCCGAAGGTCGTCGCGGTCAGTTGTACTAGACTTGGAACAATATCGCCTGCGGGGTCGAACCCCAGGTCTTCCCCTACTCGGGAGACCGGCGATACTGATGTTGTATCTCTCTGAACGATGTCAAAATCTCGTCCGGTTGGACGGCCAAACCCACCCAATGGGCTTGGCGATCGAACCGGATCTGGTGGAGCCTATCGGGATCGAACCGATGACCCCCTGCTTGCAAAGCAGGTGCTCTCCCAGCTGAGCTAAGGCCCCACATGCCGACCGCTGCGCGGCAAACCCTTCCGGTGGAAGGTTTTGAGGCATGTGCCGAGGACCGCAAGGTCCGAGGTGGCCCAACGGCTGGAATTTCTGGTGGGTCGAGGAGGACTTGAACCTCCGACCTCACGCTTATCAGGCGTGCGCTCTAACCACCTGAGCTACCGACCCAC
>NZ_MABH01000123.1 GCF_001720585.1 Cereibacter johrii
GCCACCTTCGATCTGCCCGCCGGGGGCCTCGCGCTGTGGCTGCGCTGCGCGGGCGGCTCGGCCGAGACCTGGGCCGAAGCCGCAGGGCAGGCGGGTCTGGCCCTGCTGCCGGGCACACGTTTCGCGCTGGAGGGCCCGGCGCCGCACGCCTTCCGTCTGGGCTATGCGGCGCTGGACGAGGGGCAGATCGTCCGGGCGGTGGACATCCTCGCCCGGAGCTTCCCGGGCTGAGCTATTCCGCCTCGACCGGCAGGCGGGCCCGCGCCGCGGCGATGTGCAGGCCGAGCCGGGTGAGCAGGTCCTGATCCTTCCACGCCGCCGGGTTGCCGGTGGTCAGAAGCTGGTCGCCCACGAAGATCGAATTCGCCCCCGCAAGGAAGCAGAGCGCCTGCAGCTCGTCGCTCATCCCCGTGCGCCCGGCCGACAGCCGCAGCACCGAGGCCGGCATCAGGATGCGGGCCAGCGCCACGATGCGCACCAGCGCGAAGGGATCGACCGTCTGCGCGCGGCCCTGCACCGGAACGCCCTCGATCTCGTTCCAGAGGTTCACCGGCACGCTGTCGGGATGCGCAGGCAGCGTTGCCAGCGTCACCAGCAGGGCGATGCGGTCCTCCTCGGCCTCTCCCATGCCGAGGATACCGCCGCAGCAGACCTTGATGCCGCCCCTGCGGACCTGCTCGACGGTCTCGAGACGGTCCTCCATCGTGCGCGTGCTGGCGATCTGCGCGTAATAGGCGGGCGAGGTGTCGATGTTGTGGTTGTAGAAATCGAGTCCCGCCGCCTTCAGCCGCGCGACCTGACCGGGCGAGAGCATGCCCAGCGTCATGCAGGTCTCGAGCCCCAGATCGGCCACCCCCCGCACCATGTCGCAGAGCCTGTCCATGTCGCGGTCCTTGGGGCTGCGCCAGGCGGCCCCCATGCAGAAGCGCTGCGCGCCGGAAGCCTTGGCGCGGCTGGCGGCGGCCAGAACCTCCTCCGTCGCCATCAGCCTGGTGGCCTTCACCCCGGTGTCGTGATGGGCGGATTGCGAGCAATAGCCGCAATCCTCGGGGCAGCCGCCGGTCTTGATGCTCAGAAGGCTCGCGGTCTCGATCGCGGTGGGGTCGAAATGCGCGCGGTGCAGCGTCTGGGCGCGGTGCATGAGGTCGGGGAAGGGCAGGGCGTGGATCGCCCTGGCCTCCTCCATGGTCCAGTCGGTGCGCATCATTGCCAACGGCCCTTCAGGCGGGCGAATGCGCCGATCAGCCCTGCAGCCAGGGCCAGCTTGACCAGATCGCCGAGGATGAAGGGCAGGAAGCCCGCCGCCAGCAGGGACGAGGCCGGAACGAAATGGGCAAGCCAGGCAAGGCCTGCGGCATAGACCACCGTCAGCCCCGCAAGCATTGCGAGGAACCGCCCGATCGCCCCCCGGCCCTCTGCCAGCCAGCCGGCGAGGCCCGCGCCCAGCAGGTAGCCCGCAAGGTAGCCGCCGGTCGGCCCGGCCATGTAGACCAGTCCGATGCCCCGTTCCGGTGAGCCCGAGAAGACCGGCATCCCCACGGCGCCCGCCGCCAGATAGGTTGCCATTGCCGCGAGCCCGAGCCTCGGCCCGAGCGCTGCGGCGAGGAAGAACACCGCCAGCGTGTGCAGCGTCATCGGCACCGGCCAGAACGGGATCTGGATCTTGGCGCCGAGCGTGATCAGCGCCGCGCCGCCGAGCGCCAGTGCAAGGCCGCGTCCGAGCGCCGCGGGACGGCCGAGGGAAGGGGTGAGAAGCGCCAAGGGTGTATCCTCCGGAGATAGGGTCGAATCTATCTATAATGAAGGCGCCTCGCAGCCGCTCCGGCAATGGATTTTATAGATAATCAGTCGAGGATTTCGTAAGTCCCTGGCGTGTCGCCATTCTTTGCGGATCGCTTGCGTTTTCCGACCCAGCCGACATGGCGGGCGAGCGTGGCGCAGGCGAGGTCGGTCTGCCCCTTGCGCAGCGCATCCAGAATGGCGCGGTGGTCGTGATCGGTGCGCGCCTCCCAGTCGCGCCGCCAGGCCGCGAAAAGGAACCGCGCACTGGCCGCCTGCAGGTCGTCGATGGTCCGCAGCAGACGGGGCATCCGGCAAGGCGACAGGATCAGCCGGTGGAAATGACGGTTCGCCTCCTCCCACTCGCGAACCGTGCCGGCATTGTCGCCGTGGCGCGTAACCTCTTCGGCTTCATTCAGAAGGGCGCGCGTCAGGTTGGGAGCGGCATGGCGCAGGGCGAGGCTTTCGAGGCTGGATCGCATCTCGGCGACCTCGCGCAGCTCGGCCACGTCGAACTCGGTGACGCGGAAGCCGCGCCTCGGTTCGCTCTCGGCCAGTCCTCGGGTCTGCAGCTCGCGAAAGGCCTCGCGCACCGGCACATGGCTGGCGCCGAACTCGGTCGCGACGTGATCCTGCCGCAACCGCGCACCGGGAGGGATCTCGCCCGAAATGATGCGGTCTGCGAGAATGCGGGCGATGCGGGCGGACTGGGTTTCTTCCGGTGTGTGCTGCATGGATTATAGATAATTTAAGCAGAGCCGCATGTCGACCCCGAGGAGGACGCGGCCGCTCGACAAGGCCCCGCCTGTGGGGAAGGCGAGCCCCGGGCGAGCCCGGGTGGCCGACAAATACATCTCCGATCGCTGCCCGCCGACGTCGGGCGCTGGAGAGGAAACTCTCCGCCGAGGCCTCCCCGTTCGCCGCTCGACCTGTGCGGATCCGCCGGGTTGATACAGAGGCGGGCCCGTAGCCTCTCGAGGTCATGCAGGGCGGCCCTGCGGTTCCGTGCCGCGTCGGCCAGCGGATGCGGTCGCCGCTTCGGGCGCACCCAGCTCTTTCTCACGCTTCTTTCATGCAGCGGGTGCGGCAGGGCGTCTGTCAAAGGTCTTCGTCTCATGATACGGATCCCTTCTCGCATCGCGCGCTCGCGCGAGGGGGGAGCCGGTCGGCAAGTTGGTCGTGCCGGACAGGTCTCGCATCGCGCCCACGCGCAAGGGGAAGCCGGTGCCGGATCCCTCCGTTTGCGGGCGCTGATCGAGCCCGGGATGACCTTCGGACCTGGCGCAAAGGGAAGCGCTGGCTCCGTGCATCGGGTCCGATGGCGAAATCGGCGTGCATGGCACGGAACAGGCCGGAACGAGACGAAGGCGAGGTGAGTGTAAGTGACTGATACTAAGCAGCGTTCGTCGACGGCCTGCCGCCTGTCCGTGGCTCCGATGCTGGACTGGACCGACCGCCATTGCCGCTTCTTCCATCGGCTGATGACGCGCCGGGCCATGCTCTACACCGAGATGGTCACTTCGCCTGCCGTCATCCACGGGCCGCGCGACCGGCTGCTGGAGTTCTCACAGGCGGAGCATCCCGTGGCGCTGCAGCTCGGCGGCTCCGATCCGGCGGAACTGGCGCAGGCGGTCCGGCTCGCGCAACCCTACGGCTACGACGAGATCAACCTCAACGTGGGATGTCCCTCCGACCGGGTGCAGTCCGGCTGTTTCGGGGCGGTGCTGATGGAGCGGCCCTCCCTCGTCGCCGACTGCGTGGCGGCCATGATCGCGGAGAGCCCGGTGCCCGTCACCGTCAAGTGCCGGATCGGCGTGGACGAGCAGGAGCCCTCCGAGGTGCTGCCCGCCTTCCTCGAGACCGTGGCCGCTGCCGGTGTGCGGCATTTCGTGATCCATGCCCGCAAGGCCTGGCTGCAGGGGCTGAGCCCGCGGGAGAACCGCGAGATCCCGCCGCTCGATTACCCGCTGGTGATCGCCATGAAGCGCCGCTTCCCCGAGCTCACGATCTGCCTCAACGGCGGGGTGGGCAGCTTGGCAGAGGCCGAGGCGCTGCTGGCGCAGGGGCTCGACGGTATCATGATCGGCCGGGCCGCCTACAACGAGCCCGAACTCCTGCTCGGGGCCGACCGGCTCTGGGGCGAAGAGCCGCCGCGCGATCTCGCGGCAGTTCTGAGCGACATGCGTCCCTATATCTCGGCGCATCTCGAGGGCGGCGGGCGGCTGCACCAGATCACCCGGCACATGCTCGGGCTCTTCGCCGGGCGGCCCGGTGCCCGCCACTGGCGGCGCATCCTCTCCGAGGGCGCCTCCCGGCCCGGGGCGGGGCTCGCGCTCTTCGACGAGGCGCTCGAGGCGGTGCGGCCGCGCGCAGCCTGACCGTCCCTGCGGCGGGCCTCTGGCCTTCGCTCCCCGCGCAGGCTAAGGCGGGGCGCACTCCCGCAAGAACAGGCTCGCCATGACCGATCTCTCGCTGCTCCTGCCCATGCTGGCGCTCCTCCTCGCCATCGGCGCCTTCGCGGGGATCATCGCGGGCCTTCTCGGCGTGGGCGGCGGGCTCGTCCTCGTGCCGGCCTATCTCTATGCCTTCGAGGCGATGGGCTACGGCGGGCCCTCGCTGATGCGCGTCTGCCTCGCCACCTCGCTCGCCACGATCATCGTGACCTCGCTCCGCTCCGTCCATGCCCACCACCGCAAGGGCGCCGTCGATCTCGAGATCCTGCGGCGATGGGGTCTCTGGATCGCGCTCGGCGCGGTCGCGGGCACCTTCCTCGCCTCCAGCATGAAGTCGGTCGTCCTGCAGGGGATCTTCGGCTTCGTGGGCGTGGTCGTGGGCCTCTACATGGCCTTCGGCAAGTCGAGCTGGCGGCTGGGCGAGAGCCTGCCGCAGGGCGCGGGGCGGGCGGCGACCGGCACCGGGGTGGGGCTCCTGTCGGTCCTGATGGGCATCGGCGGCGGCACGTTCGGCGTCCCGCTCATGAGCCTCTTCAACGTGCCGATCCACCGTGCCGTCGCCACGGCGGCGGGCTTCGGCGTCATCATCGCCCTGCCTGCGGCCGCGCTCTTCCTGCTCACGCCCACCGATGCGGCGCCGCCCCTGACGGTGGGCGCGGTCAACCTCCCCGCCTTCGGCATCACCATCGCCATGACGCTCCTGACCACGCCCATCGGCGTGAAGCTCGCCCATGCGATGGACCCCAAGCCCCTGAAGCGGGTCTTTGCCGTCTTCATCATGATCGTGGCGCTGAACATGCTGCGAAAGGCGTTCCTCGCCTGATCCGCACGGCGGGGCGGAGGCACGCCTGTATGCGTCGTCGGAGCCCCCCTCAGGCGCTGCGGCACGGGAGCAGCAGACGAGCTTCAACCGGGCGCTCCCGCGGAAGGCAGCCCTCGCCCGATCGCTGCCGGGCCGGGAATGGCGGATCCTTCCGCGCAGGCGCCGGAGGGCAGGGCGCGAAGGGCGCGTGCGAGGGTTTCTGGCGCGGTCCTGCCGAGCCTCGGCGTCGGACGCCGCCGATCTGCCGCGGGTGCGCGGCCTGCCGGCCTTTTCCGCGGCAGCGCCGGAGAGCGGGGGCTCGATGCCCCCCGATCCGGCCCCTCCCGGCGCGTCAGTAGCTCTCGATTCCCTGCTGCCAGGGCCGCACGAGGTTGCCGAACCGCGTGAAGCGGCCCTCGAAGCTCAGCTCCACCGAGCCGATGGGCCCGTGGCGCTGCTTGCCGATGATGACCTCGGCCTTGCCATGGACCTGCTCCATGATGGCCTGCCACTGGGCCATCTTCTCCATCTCGTGATCGCCCGGCTTCTCGCGCTCGCGGTAATATTCCTCGCGGAACACGAACATCACCACGTCGGCGTCCTGCTCGATCGAGCCCGATTCGCGCAGGTCGGACAGCTGCGGCCGCTTGTCGTCCCGGCTCTCGACCGAACGCGACAGCTGCGACAGCGCCACCACCGGGATGTTCAGCTCCTTCGCGATGGCCTTCAGCCCCTGCGTGATCTCGGAGACCTCCTGCACGCGGTTGTCGCGCGAGCCGCCCGAGCCCTTCAGCAGCTGGAGATAGTCCACCATTAGCACGTCGAGCCCATGGGTCCGCTTCAGCCGCCGCGCGCGGGCCGCCACCTGACTGATCGGCAGGGCCGGCGTGTCGTCGATATAGAGCGGGCAGGCCTCGAGCGCCTTCGCAGCCTCGACGAAGCGGCGGAATTCGGCCTCGGTCATGTCGCCGCGGCGGATCTGCTCCGAGGGCACCTCCGCCGCTTCCGACAGGATCCGGGCGGCCAGCTGCTCGGCGCTCATCTCGAGGCTGAAGAAGCCCACCACGCCGCCTTCGATCGCCCCTTCCGCCCCATCGGGCAGGCGCCCGCGGCGGTAGGCCTTGGCGATGTTGAAGGCGATGTTGGTGGCGAGCGAGGTCTTGCCCATCGAGGGGCGCCCGGCGAGGATCAGAAGGTCGGAGGGATGCAGCCCGCCCAGCTTCTTGTCGAGATCGGCAAGTCCCGTCGAGATGCCCGCAAGGCCCCCGTCGCGCTGGTAGGCCGCATTGGCCACGTTCACCGCGTCGGTCACCGCTTTCAGGAAGCTCTGGAACCCCCGCTCGGCCTGGCCCTGTTCGCCCAGCCGGTAGAGCTTCTGCTCGGCCTCGACGATCTGCTCCTTCGGCTCCGAAGCCACATCGACCCGCGCCGCCTTGGCGGCGATGTCGCGCCCGAGCCCGATCAGCTCGCGCCGGACGGCCAGATCGTAGATCATCTGCGCATAGTCCCGCGCGGCGAAGGCCGAGATGGCCGCCCCCGCGAGCCGCACCAGATAGGCGGGCCCGCCCAGTTCCTTCAGCCCCGCATCCTCCTCGAGGAAGGCCTTCAGCGTCACCGGCGAGGCCAGCGCATTCTTCTGGATCCGCGCCGCCGCGATCTCGAAGATGCGCTGGTGGACGGGATCGAAGAAATGCTCGGCCCGGATCACCGAGGCGATGCGGTCGAAGATGTCATTGTTGGTCAGGATCGCGCCGAGCAGCTGCTGCTCGGCCTCGATGTTGTGCGGAAGCACCTCCGGAGATTTCTCCGTCTGAGGCTCCCGGAGCGCCCTGACCTCGTTCATGACTCTGCCCTCTGCTCTCATTGCGCGGGCGCCACCTTCAGCGGGCGCCCTTCGTGGTTCAGTGGCCCCTGATACCCCCGAACGGCCGCGCCGGGCAGGGGGTATAGGTTCGGGGACGATCCGGCCTGAAGCCTGTGGACAAGCTGTGGATCGTTTCGCCTGCCCCAGAGCCTACCACATATCGCGGCGCCTTCAGCCCGAAAACGCAGGCTGTGGGCCGCGCTTCGGGCAAGGCCCGGATTCGCCCACAGGCCCCCCGCCGCTCCCGTCAGAGGCGCGTCGTCAGATCGGCCGGTTTCCGCGCGTCCTGCCAGTCGCGGGGATTGGACAGGAAGCTCTCGACCTCGGCCAGCGTGGCCGCGTCGAACGCCTCCGAGGCGCGCGCCTCCGCCAGCACGTCCCACCAGGTGCACAGATGGTGCAGCGTCACCCCGTGGGCCTGCAGCCGTCCGATCGTTTCGGGAAAGATCCCGTAGTAGAAGATCACCGCCGTATGGGCGCAGCTGGCCCCGGTCTCGCGGATCGCATCGACGAACGAGAGTTTCGAGCCGCCGTCGGTGGTCAGATCCTCGACCAGAAGCACGCGCTGGCCCTCGGTCATGACCCCCTCGATCCGGGCGTTGCGGCCGTAGCCCTTGGGCTTCTTGCGCACATAGGTCATGGGCAGGCCCAGCCGCTCGGCCACCAGCGCCGCGAAGGGGATCCCGGCCGTCTCGCCGCCCGCGATATTGTCGAAGGCCTCGAACCCCGCGTCGCGCAGGAGCGTCACCGCCATGAAATCCATCAGCGTCGCCCGGATGCGCGGATAGGAGATCAGCTTGCGGCAGTCGATATAGGTGGGCGAGGGCAGGCCCGAGGCGAGCGTGAAGGGCTCCTGCGGGCGGAAATGCACCGCCTCGATCTCGAGCAGCATCCGCGCCGTCAGGCGGGCGATCTCCTCGCGCGGCGGAAAGGAGGTGGGGATCATCGGGATGGTCCTTTCATCGGGTCCGCCTGCGGCGGGAAGGGGTCAGGGTTCGACGTGCCACAGAAGCGGGAAGCCGGGATCGAAGACCGTCACCGGCCCGGCGCCCGTCTCGATCCTGGCGGGCAGCGCGAGAGCCTCCCCCTTGCGCAGGGTGATGCGCTCCTCGTTCGGCGGCAGGCGGTAGAAGGCGGGCCCATGGAGCGACACGAACCCTTCGAGCCGGTCGAGCGCGCCCTCCTCCTCGAACACATGGGCGAGGATCGGGAGCGTGTTGGTGGCGGTGAAGCAGCCCGCGCAGCCGCAGCCGCTCTCCTTGGCCGCATCGACATGCGGCGCGCTGTCGGTGCCGAGGAAGAAGCAGGCCTCGCCCCCCGTGGCCGCGGCCCGGAGCGCCAGCCGGTGCGTCTCGCGCTTGGCCACCGGCAGGCAGTAGTAATGCGGCCGGATGCCGCCCGCGAGAATGTGGTTGCGGTTGATGATCAGGTGATGGGTGGTGAGCGTGCCGGCCATGTCCGGCCCCCCGCCGCGCACATAATCGAGCCCTTCCCGCGTGGTCACATGTTCGAGCACGACCCTGAGCCCCGGCGTCGCGCGCCGGATCGGATCCAGCACCCGGTCGAGGAACACGGCCTCGCGGTCGAAGATGTCCACCGCCGGATCCGTTACCTCGCCATGCACGCAAAGCGGCAGGCCGATCTCGGCCATGGTCTCGAGCACCCCGCGCACCCGGTCGAAGTCGCGGACGCCCGAGGCGGAATTGGTCGTGGCCCCCGCGGGATAGAGCTTCACCGCCGTCACGAGGCCCGAGGCCGCCGCGGCCCGCACATCGGCCGGATCGGTCGTCTCGGTCAGATAGAGCACCATCAGCGGCTCGAACCGCGCGCCCGCGGGCAGGGCCTTCAGGATCCGGTCGCGATAGGCCTGGGCCTCGGCCGCGGTCACCACCGGCGGCACGAGGTTCGGCATCACGATCGCACGGGCGAAATGCCGTGTGGTTTCGGGCAGCACCCCCTCCAGCATCGCGCCGTCGCGCAGGTGGAGGTGCCAGTCGTCGGGGCGGCGCAGGGTCAGGCTCTGGGTCATGCCTGCCGCCTACTGCAAAGGGCGGGCCTTTTCCAGTGAGTCGCGCAAGCCCCGCCGCTCGCGACCTTGGTCGCAGACCGCGGCCCCGCGCTTGACCCGGGCGGCGCACCCCGCCACCTTCGCCCCATGACCGGAGTGAAGCCGTGACCCAATCCCTGCCCGCCTCGATCGACGCCGCCGCAGCCCTTCTCGCGGGGCAGGGCTATGTGAGCGACCGGGCGCTCTCGACCGTCGTCTTCCTGTCGCTGAAGCTCGGCCGGCCGCTCTTTCTCGAAGGCGAAGCGGGCACCGGCAAGACCGAGATCGCCAAGGCGCTGGCCGCAGCCCTCGGGCGCCGCCTGATCCGGCTGCAATGCTACGAGGGGCTCGACGCGGCCTCCGCCGTGGCCGACTGGAATTTCGCCGCCCAGATGATCGCGATCCGCACCGCCGAGGCGGCCGGCGGGGCCGACCGCTCCGCGCTCCGCACCGAGCTCTTCACCGAGGACTATCTGATCGAGCGCCCGCTCCTGCAGGCCATGCGCCCCCAGCCCGGCGGCGCCCCGGTCCTGCTCATCGACGAGCTCGACCGCACCGACGAACCGTTCGAGGCCTTCCTGCTCGAGGCCCTCTCGGACTTCCAGGTCACGATCCCCGAGCTCGGCACCATCCGCGCGCCCGAGCCGCCGCTCGTGATCCTCACCTCGAACCGGACGCGCGAGGTGCATGATGCCCTCAAGCGCCGCTGCCTCTATCACTGGGTGGATTATCCCGATTTCCCGCGCGAGGCCCGCATCCTCGCCGCCCGCGTGCCGGAGGCGCAGGAGGTCCTCGGCCGCGAGATCGTGGCCTTCGTCCAGCGCCTGCGCCGCGAGGATCTGTTCAAGCGCCCGGGCGTGGCCGAGACGATCGACTGGGCCAAGTGCCTGCTCGCGCTCGACGTGATCGAGCTCTCGCCCGAACTCATCGCCGACACGCTGGGGGCGCTTCTGAAATATCAGGACGACATCCAGAAGATCCAGGGCTCCGAGGCGCGCCGCCTCCTTGACGAGGCCCGCCGCGACCTCGCCCCGGCATGAGCCTCTTTCAGTCTGGTGCAAATATCCTCGGGGGGGCCTCCGGCCCCGGCCGGAGGCGCGGGGGGCAGACAGCCCCCCGGCGCGGGCGGGGCCGGAGCTGAGACATGGAGCTCGAAGCCCCTGCCGACGGCAGCCTTGCCCGCAACATCCTGTGGTTCGCCCGCGCGCTCCGCAAGGCGGGGCTGCCCATCGGATCGGGCCGGATCGCCGATGCGGTCCGCGCGGTCGAGGCGGCGGGCTTCACCTCGCGCGTGGATTTCTACTGGACGCTCCACGCCTGCTTCGTCTCCCGCCCCGAACATCGGGCGGTCTTCGCGCAGGTCTTCCGCCTGTTCTGGCGCGATCCGCAGTTCCTCGAGCAGATGATGAGCCTCCTCTTGCCGCAGCTCCGCGGTCTGCAGGAAGACCGGCCGCCGGAGCCGGCCGAGAAACGCGCGGCCGAGGCGCTCCTCGACGGCGCCGAGCGCCCCGAGCGCGCCGCCCCCGAGCCCGAGGGCAGCCTGATCGAGATCGACGCCTCCGAGACCGCATCGGGCGAGGAACGGCTGCGGCGGCTCGATTTCGAGCAGATGTCGGCCGACGAGATCGCGGCGGCCCGGCGCATGCTGGCGCGCCTGTCGCTCCCCGTTCCGCCGATCCGCTCGCGGAGGCTCACAGCCGCGGCGGGCGGACCGCG
>NZ_MABH01000124.1 GCF_001720585.1 Cereibacter johrii
GGCGCCGGCGTCTCGGGCGCGGGCGCCTGCATCTGGGGCGCGAGATCGGGCACGGCGGGAGGCTGCTCCTGCGCCTGGGCCGCGGCGGCGGTCAGAAGGAACAGCAGGATCGGACGCAAGAGCAAGGCCATGAGGTCTTCCGGTATTCGGCCGCGCGTGGCGGCGCTTGATGTTCTGGCTTGTCTCCCGCTCACGACGCATGGTCGAGTCGCAGCAAGGTCACGGCTGCCCGTGCTCTACTTATGTTTACGAAAACAGTCAAGTTTCGAGGCCGGCCAAGGGCCTGCTCCCGGGGCGCGCCCCCGGCGCCCGCGCTTCGGGCGCACGGCAGGGTCGCGCCCGACAGGGAAGGCGGCACCCGGCCCCTGCGGGCCGGGCTTGGCCTCAGGCGCGGTCAGATGATGGGCTTGCCGCCCGTCACCGCGATGGTCGCCCCCGACGTGTAGCTCGAGAGCGGATCGGCCAGCATCACATAGGCCGTGGCCAGTTCCGCGGGCTGTCCCGGCCGCTGCATGGGCACCTGCATGCCGAAGTTCTTCACCTTCTCCGCAGGCATGGTCGAGGGAATGAGCGGCGTCCAGATCGGGCCCGGCGCCACGCAATTCACCCGGATCTCCTTCTCGGCCAGCATCTGGGCGAGGCCGCCGGTGAAGTTCTGGATCGCGCCCTTGGTGGTGGCATAGGCCAGAAGATGCGGGCTCGGCGAATCGGCATTGACCGAGGCCGTGTTGATGATCGCGCTGTTCGGGCCCATGTGCGGCACCGCCGCCTTCGAGAGGTAGAACATCGCATGGATGTTCACGCGGAAGGTCAGCTCCCATTCCTCGTCCGGGATATCTCCCAGCTCGGAGAAGCTCGCCTGATGGGCGGCATTGTTCACGAGGAGGTCGATCCGACCGAATTCCTCGACGGCACGGTCGATCACGGCGCGGCAGTGGGCCGCGTCCTGAAGGTCGCCGCGCACCAGAACCGCCTTGCGCCCGGCCTCCGTCACGAGCCGCTCGGTTTCGGCCGCATCCTCGTCCTCGGACAGGTAGGAGATCAGCACGTCCGCCCCCTCGCGCGCGAAGGCCAGCGCCACGGCCCGGCCGATGCCGCTGTCCGCGCCGGTAATGACGGCCTTCATGTCCTGCAGGCGACCCGAGCCGCGATAGCTCTTCTCTCCGTGATCGGGTTGCGGGTCGAGGCGGGCGGTCGTGCCGGGCATCGGCTGTTCCTGATCGGGGAACGGGGGTTTGGGATGGTCGGTCATCGGAGCCTCCTGTTAGGCAGGGTGGGCGGGCGCAACCGATGGGCGCAGCCGAAGTTCCGCGGGGCGGCGAGGGCTCGCCGATCCCCGGCCCGCGCCGGAACAGAGGGCGGCCGCGCCCGGTTTCCCTGCCTCCAGCAAGAGGAGACGGATCCATGTCCAGCAAGCATCCGAAGACGAAGCAGCCCTTCGACGCAGACCTCAAGGGCGATCCGGGCATCGGGCGCTCGACAGGTCTGCGGCGCGGCGAGGAGCCGATGGAGGGCGAAACCACCTTCGAGGGCGACGTGATGAACGACACGAACCCGTGGGGCGGTATCGATCCGAACCAGCGCGGCCGCACGAACAAGTGAGGTTGGCCGGTCTCGCAGGACTTCCGGCGGCCGCCGCCCCGGCGGCGGCGCCTCCGGGCGTCCTGTGCCCCGGGGGACGTCCCGAAGGGCAGCTTTCATCGAGCAGCCCGCAGGCCTCCGCCGGGGCGATCAGGGCGTGAGACGGCGCAGGAGTTCCGCATGCACGCCCGGAGCGGCGGCGATCACGCCGGGGGTCTGCGGAGGGCTGCCGTTGAAAGTCAGCGGCTGGCCGAAGCGGTCGGAGACGGCGGCTCCTGCCCGCGCGGCGATCAGGCTGCCCGCGGCAATATCCCATTCCCACGCCTGACCCAGCATGAGCATCCCGTCATGCCGCCCTTCGGCGACGAGGCAGAGCCGGAAGGCGAGCGACGCGCGGAAGCTGCGCTTCACCTCCGGCACGCCTCCGGGCCAGTGGCTTTCCCCGAGCGTATGGCGAGAGGCGAGCAAGGTGGCGCCCTGGCTCTCGGCGCGCCGACTGGCGGCGATGGCCTGCCCGTCGCGCAGCGCAGGCGCGCTCTCGCCCGCGGTATAGAGCCGGTCGAGCGCCGGCAGATAGACCGCCGCGGCCACGATCCGCCCGGCAAAGGCCACGGCGAGCGAGACCGAGAACGTGTCCTCGCCCGCCATGAAGGCGCGCGTGCCGTCGATCGGATCCACGATGAAGACGCGCTCGGCCCCCTGCCGCGCCCCGCTGTCGGCGCTCTCCTCAGAGAGCCAGCCGTAATCGGGCCGCGCCGAGCGGAGCCTCTGCTCGAGCAGCAGGTTCACCGCGAGGTCGGCCTCGGTCACCGGCCCCGCATTCCCGTCCTTCTCCCAGGCGCGGGGCGCATTCTTCCAGTAGCGGAGCGCGACCGGCCCCGCGGCCCGCGCGGCCTCGCTCAGCAGCGCGAGGTCACGCGCCGGCAATCGTGAGACCCTCCACGAGCAGGCTCGGCACCCGGTTGGACAGGTGCGGCCGCGCATCGTTCGCGGGCACGATGGTCCGCAGCATGTCGCGCAGATTGCCCGCGATGGTGCATTCGTTCACCGGCCCCACGATCTCGCCGCGCTCGACCCAGAAGCCCGACGCGCCGCGCGAATAGTCGCCCGTGTTGCCGTTGATCGACGAGCCCATGAGCGAGGTCACGAGAAGGCCCGTCCCCATCTGCGCCAGAAGCTCGGCCCGCGTGACCGTGCCGGGCGTAAGCTCGGTGTTCGAGACCGAGGGCGAGGGCGGCTGCGAGGTCGAGCGCGCGGCATTGGCCGTGCTCGCCATCTTCAGCTTGCGCCCGGTGGCGAGGTCGAGCGTCCAGCCGGTCAGGAACCCGTTCTCGACGATGGCCCGGCGGCGCGTGGGCAGCCCCTCGCCATCGAAGGGGCGCGACGAGCCGGTGCGCGGCCGCAGCGGGTCCTCGATGAAGGACAGATGCGCCGGCAGCACCTGCTGTCCCAGCGCGTCGCGCAGCCACGAGCCGCCGCGGGCAATGGTGGCGCCGTTGACAGCTGACAACAGGTGGCTCATCAGCGAGGCCGCGATGCGCTCGTCATAGAGCACCGGGAAGCTGCCTGTGGGCGGCTTGCGCGAGCCCACGCGGGCCATGGCGCGTTCGGCGGCCAAGCGGCCCACCTCGGTGGCCGCCGGCAGGTCCGCGCCGAAGATGCGGGTCTCGGCCGCCCAGTCGCGCTCCATCTGCGTGCCCGAGCCGGTGAAGGCCACGGCCGAGATCGAGCGCGAGCTGCGCGCATAGCCGCCGGAAAAGCCGTTGCTGGCCGCCAGATGCATCTCGCGGCGCGACCAGGCGCCGCCCGCCTCGACCTGAAAGATGCCGGCCGTCTCGAGCGCCGCGGCCTCGGCCGCGCGGGCATCCTCCTCCAGGGCCGCAGGCGAAGGCTCGTCGGACGGATCGACCAGTTCGAGCGCCGCCAGATCCCATCCGCGCGCGATCTCGGCGGAGTCCGCGAGGCCCGCACAGGGATCGTCGGGCGCTTCCCGCGCCATGGCGACCGCGCGCTCGGCCATGGCCGAGAGGGTGGCCTCGGAGATGTCGGAGGCCGAGACGCAGGCCTGCCTGCCGCCGAGGAGCACGCGCAGGCCCACCTCGACGCTCTCGGCCCGCTCGGCCTGCTCCAGCGCGCGCTCGCGGATGTCGATGGAGAGCGACGTGCCGCGCACCGCGATCGCATCGGCGGCCTCTGCTCCGGCGCTGCGGGCGACCTGCAGCAGCCGGTCGGTCAGGCGGTCGAGCGGTTGGGTCATGGCTGGCTCCTCTGGGTTCCGTCCCGAGGTAATCGGGCACGCCCGTCGTGACAAGCGCCGGAGCCACAGGAACCGACGTTCCGTCGGGACGAAGCCGCGCCGATGGGACAGCGCGCGGCCTGCCTGATGGGAAGGCGACGGGCCTGCCGGATGGAAAGGCGCGCGGCCTGCCCGATGGGAAGGCGCACGGCCTGCCCGATGGGAAGGGGCGCAGGCTGCCTGATCGGACGGCGCGCGTGGCCTGCCCGATGGGACGGCGCGTGGAGGAGGGAGAGGCGCGCCTTGGCGTGGGGCCGCGATCCTTGGGGGAAGGCAGGCTGCCCCCGCCGCAGGGCGGGGGCGCCGAGGTTACTGGAGGCGCTGGCCGTTGGCGTAGAAGCCCTTGTCCTTGAACTCGAGCGTCGAGGTCAGCGTGTCCTCGCCCTCACCCGGACGGGCGAAGAGGCCGAGCATCATGCGCGCGGCCATCGCCTGATCCTGCGGCACGAGGCCGATGCCCACCAGCTTGTCGATGAGCGCGTTGCCGCCCACCAGCTTCAGGTCGATCTGTCCCGTGGGCGCGGGCATACCGCCGAAGGTGGTCGTGTCGGCGTTGTCGAAGGTGAGGCTGCCGTCGCCGGTCAGATCGGCGCCCGCGATCGAGAGCTGAAGCTGATCGAGATCGAGCGCCTCGATCTGGCCCGGAGCCTTCTCGCCCAGCGTCTCGACCTGCTTGGGATCGAGCAGGTCGATGTCGAGCCGCGCCTTGCCCTTGGCATCGAGCACCAGCGTCGCCGGATCCCGCGGCAGCTGCGCCTCGGGGTCGAACATGGCCCAGATCTCGTCCGAGACCTTCAGGTTGACGAGCCGGGTGAGCAGGCGGAAGTCCTGCGGCTCCTCGGAGGTCGTGACCGGCGTGAGCAGCTGGAAGGCGGCCTCGGCATAGCTCATGTTGAACTGCGGGAACGGGATCTGGCTGCCGCTGAGGGTGAGGCTCACGTTCTTGGTCCCGCCGCCGTAGGAGAGGCTGTCGCCGCTCATCGACACGTCGAGATTGCCCCCGGCGGCGCTGGCCGACCCCTTGCCCTTGTCGGTCGCATCGGCAAAGTCGAACTCGAGCGTGGCCGGGCCATAGGTGAAGCTGCCGGTCGAGGCCGCCCCCGCCTGCAGCGCCGCCGCCATGTCCGCCATGCCGAGCGTGCCCACCATCTTGCCGCTGGACGTGCCCTTGAGGTCGGTGGCGCTGGCGCGGACATTGACCTTGCCCTTCGTCTCGGGGTCGGTCATCGCGAAGGTCATCTCGGCCACCGCGGCCGTGAAGTCGTTCGTGATGGAGCGCGTGTCGGTGCCCTCGGTGCGGTAGGTGCCGGCCACGTCGCTCATCGTCATCTCGGCGGTGAGGTTCATCTCGCGGGCCGAGACGCCATCCACCCCGGTGACGGCGATGGTGGTCGAGGGCGCGTCGAAGGCGAGCGTGGTGGCCAGATCGTCGCCGCCCGCGACCATCACCATGCCGGGCTGGCGCAGGGCCAGCGCGAGCTCGGTCGGCTCGGGAGCGGGATTTTCGGCATCGGGCTCGTTCGGGATCGTCATCTCGACGGGAAATTCCGGCGACATGGTGATCTCCACCGTGCCGTCGCCGCGCTGCGTCAGGTTCACCTCGGGGATCGTGCCCTCGACCACGGTGCCGTCCTGCGCGAAATGCATCCGCACGTCCTGCAGCTTCAGCGTGTCGCCCGTCCGGCTCTGGTTCGCGGCGGTCAGGGTCTGGCCGTAGGTGGCGCCGAGCTCCTGCCAGCTCTGCCACACCTGCTCGGGCGTCACATCGGCCATGGCCGATCCCGCCGCCACCAGCGTCGCCAGAGCGGTGGTGCCTGCCAGTGTGCTGAAATACGTCATATGCCTTCCCCAACGCGGATAATCGGCCCACATTCTTCCGTGGGTTCTGGAGGGTCAAGCCTTTCCGTCGAATGCAAGGATCGGCTAACACGTTTGTCAGAAGGCCAGGGAAGGAGCGGCGCAATGGGCAACATGCAGGGCAAGGTCGTGGCGGTCACCGGGGCCAGCCGCGGGATCGGAGCGGCGGCGGTGCGTGTCTTTGCGGCGGCGGGCGCGCGCGTCGCGCTCCTCTCCCGCAGCGGGCCCGAGATCGAGGCGCTGGCGGCCGAGGCGGGGCAGGGCGCCTTCGCCCTGACCTGCGACGTGGCCGACCGGGCCTCGGTGCAGACGGCGATCGACCGGGTGGTCGAGACGGCGGGCCGGATCGACGTGCTCATCAACAACGCGGGCGTGATCGAGCCCATCGCGCGGCTGGCGGATGTCGATCCCGATGCCTGGGATCGCGCCATCGACGTGAACCTCAAGGGCGTCTTCCACGGGATCCGCGCGGCCGTGCCGCACATGCGCGGAAAGGGCGGCACCATCATCACCGTCAGCTCGGGCGCTGCGCAGAATGCGCTCGAGGGCTGGAGCGCCTATTGCAGCTCGAAGGCGGGCGCGGCCATGCTGACCCGCTGCGCCCATCTCGAGGAGGCGGTCCACCGCATCCGCATCCTGGGCCTCTCGCCCGGGACGGTCGCGACCGGGATGCAGGACAAGATCCGCGAGAGCGGCATCAACCCGGTGAGCCGGCTCGATCCGTCGGTCCATATTCCGGCCGACTGGCCGGCGAAGGCGCTCCTGTGGATGTGCGGCCCGGGCGCGGACAAGTGGCTCGGGCAGGAGATCTCGCTGCGCGACGAGGCGATCCGCCGGGCGGTGGGGCTCGGCGCATGATCCGCGTCGCGGAGGCGGAGGGGCTTCGGACCCTGACGCTCGACCGGCCGGACAAGGCCAATGCGCTGACGAAGGCCATGCTGCTCGAGATCGAGGCGGCCGTGGCGCAGGCCGCGGCCGAGGGCGTGCGGGCCCTTGTGCTGACCGGGGCGGGGCGCGTCTTCTCGGCCGGGGCCGATCTCGACGAGGCGCGGGCGGGGCTTGCCGTCGACCCGGTGTGGGAGCGCGTGTCGGCGGCGGTGGCGGCGCTGCCCTGCCTGACCGTGGCCGCGCTGAATGGCACGCTGGCGGGCGGGGCCATGGGGATGGCGCTCGCCTGCGATCTGAGGATCGCCGTGCCGGGGACGAAGCTCTTCTATCCGGTGATGAAGCTCGGCTTCCGGCCGCAGCCCTCGGACGTGCGGCGGCTGAAGGCGCTGGCGGGGCCTGCGCGGGCCAAGATGATCCTGATGGGCGGCGTGAAGGCCTCGGCCGAGGAGGCGCTGGCCTGGGGCCTCCTCGACCGGATCGTGCCGCCCGAGGCGCTTCTGGCCGAGGCCGCGGCGCTTGCGGCCGATGCGCTCGGCGCGAAGGATGGCCATGGCGCGGCCATCAAGGCGATGATCGCCGAGGCCTGAGGCGGGCGCCTCAGGGCTTTCGCGGGCGGCTCCTTTCGCTGTCGGCGCATCCCTGCGAATGTCGAACGCCTACCGACTTGCGTCGGTAGGCGTGGGGTCCCGGAAGGCGCCGGCAGAGGCCGGGCGGCCCTTTCGATGTCAGCGCATGCCCAGCAGATGCGGCAGGAAGAGCGAGATCTGCGGGACGTAGGTCACGAGCACGAGGAAGGCCAGCATGGTGAGGAGCCACGGCCAGACCGCGATGGTAAGCTCGGTGATGCCCATCTTGGTGATGCCCGAGGCCACATAGAGGTTCAGCCCCACGGGCGGGTGGCACATGCCGACCTCCATGTTCACGATGATCATGATCCCGAAATGCACCGGGTCGATCCCGAGCCGCACGGCGACCGGGAACAGGATCGGCGCCATGATGAGCACGATGGAGGAAGGCTCCATGAAGTTGCCGGCCATCAGCAGGATGATGTTCACCGCGATCAGGAACATCCACCAGGTCAGGCCCGAATCCACCATCCACTGGCCGAGCGCCTGCGGGATGTTCTCGTGCGTGAGCAGGAAGCTGAACAGCACCGCATTGGTGATGATGTAGAGCAGCATCGCCGACATGTTGGCCGAGGCGAGCAGCACCCGCGGCACGTCCCTGAGCCCCATGTCCTTGTAGACGAAGACCGCGATCACGAAGGCATAGACGGCGCTCATGGCGGCGGCTTCGGTGGGGGTGAAGGTGCCGGTGTAGATGCCGCCCATCACGATCACGATGAGCAGGAGGCCCCAGATCGCCTGGCGGAAGGCCTGCCAGCGCTCGCGCCAGCTGGCTTTCGGCAGGCGGGGATAGTCGTTCTTCCAGGCCCGATACCAGGTGGTGAGCGCGAGCGCCCCCGCCAGCATGATCCCCGGGATCACGCCCGCGATGAACATCTCGCCCACCGAGGCCGCATCGACGATGGTGCCGTCGGGCCCCTCGACCATCATCCCCGAGGTGGCCACGCAATACATCACCATCACGATGGACGGCGGGATCAGGATGCCGAGCGCGCCGCTCGTGGTGATGACGCCCGCGCCGAAGCGGGTGGGGAAGCCCTGCGCCACCATGGCGGGCAGGATGCCCGAGCCGATGGCCACCACGGTCGCGGGCGAGGAGCCCGAGACGGCGGCGAAGAGGGCGCAGGCGAAGACGCCGCCGAGGCCCAGGCCCCCGTGCCAGTGGCCCACCATCGAGGTGGCGAAGGCGATCATCCGCCGCGCCACGCCGCCGTGGGTCAGGAAGTTCCCGGCGAGGATGAAGAACGGGATCGCCATGATCTCGAACTTCTCGATGCCGGTGAAGAGCTTCAGCGCCACCGTGTCGATCGGCACCGCCGTCATGGTGAAGAGGAAGGTCAGAACCGTGAGGCCGAGCGCGATCGAGATCGGCATTCCGGTCAGCATGAGGGCGATGAGACCGCCGAAGATGAGGGTTGCGTTCATCTCATTCGTCCTTCGGCTTCTCGACGAGGTCGCGGGGGGTCAGCGGCGACTTGAGGAAGGTGCTGCCGAGCACGTCGATGCCCTCGTCCTCGGTGTCCACGCCCTCGACATGGCCGTGGTCGTGGTGGGGCAGCTCGCCCGTGCGGGCGAAGATCACCGCCACCTGCAGGAAGCGGAAGCACATCAGCGCCGAGCCGAGCGGGATCGCCAGATAGACGAGCCACATCGGCAGCTCGAGATCGGGCGAGATCGCGCTGGTCTGGGCCATGTGCCACACGAAATTGCCGCCGAGCGTCGCGATGATCCCGGTGAAGAGCGCGCCCGCCCCGAGGCCCAGCAGGATGAAGAAGCCGCGCTTGCGCTCGTCGAGCTTGTTGATGAGCACGTCGATGCCGACATGGATGCCGGTCCGCACCCCGTAGGCCGCGCCGAACTTCGCCATCCAGACGAACAGGATGATGCAGAGCTCCTGCGCCCAGACGAGGTTGAACTCGCGCAGGCCGAGATAGGCGCTGCGCATCATGGCCGAGAGCTCGGGCATGTCGTGGCCACGGAAGAAGGCCACGCCATCGGCCAGAAGGCCCAGCGAATAGCGTTGGACGACCGAGACGAAGATCAGCCCTGTCGCCGCCGCGATGAGCGAGGCGATGAGCGTTTCCTCCAGCCGGTCGAGAAGGCGCATCATGGCGGGCCTCCTGTGGCTAGGATGTTGCGGGAAAGGGAAAGCGGGCAGCCGGCGGGGCCGGCTGCCCGGGAAAGGTCGGGTGGATCAGTTGGTCCCGGTCGCGGCCTTCACGGCGGCGATGGTCTCGGCGCCGATGCGGCCGGCCATTTCCTCATGGACGGGGGCGAGCGCCTCTTCCCAGGCCGCGAGCTCTTCGGGGGTCAGCTCGTGGAACTCGGTCGTGCCCGCGTCCTTCATGGCCTGAAGCGACTTGTCGTTCTCTTCCTTGGCGATGCCGTTGGCATAGTCGGTGGCCTCGGTCAGCGCCTTTTCGAGCCCGGCGCGCACCTCCTCGGGCAGGCCGTCCCAGAACTGCTTGTTCACGATCACCGCATAGCCGAGGTAGCCGTGGTTCGAGACCGTGGCGTGCTTCTGCACCTCGTGCATCTTCTGGGTATACATGTTCGAGGGCGGGTTCTCGGTGCCGTCCACGACGCCGGTCTGCAGCGCCTGATAGACCTCCGAGAAGGCCATGACCTGCGGCACCGCGCCGAGCGCGTTCATCTCGGCCTCGAGCACCTTCGAGGACTGGATGCGCATCTTCAGGCCGAGGAAGTCGTCGGGCGTGGCGATCGGGCTGTTGGCCGACATGATCTTGAAGCCGTTGTCCCAGTAGGCCAGGCCCTTGATGCCCTTGTCCTCGAGCTTCGAGAACAGCATCTTGCCCACCTCGCCGTTGGTCACGGTGTGCAGCGCGTCATAGCCCTTGAAGATGTAGGGCAGGTCGAAGACCTCGAAATCCTGCACGCCGAGCGGGCCGAACTTGGCCAGCGACGGGGCGAGCATCTGGACCGCGCCGAGCTGCAGCGCCTCGAGCTCTTCCTTGTCCTTGTAGAGCTGGCTGTTGGGATAGACTTCGACATCCACCGCGCCGTTCGTGTATTTCTCGGCCAGCTCCTCGAACTTCGTGGCGCCCTTGCCCTTCGGCGTGTCGGGGGCGACGACGTGGCTGAACTTGATGACGATCGGCTGGGCGAGAGCCGGCACGGCGGCGGCGAGCGCCAGCGCTGCGGCGCCTGCCAGAGCGGCGAGGCTGCGACGGGTCAACATGGGTATCCTCCTCTGTGCCGCCCTCCCGGCGGTCCTGCCCTTCCTTGCCAGCCGCGACCGCCTGCCGCTATTGTGGGTTTCCGCAAGGGGCTGCACGGATGACAGCTTGTCGCAGGCGGTGCGGCGCGAGGGAGGACGGGTGGAAGAGCGGACAGGCCGGCAGGCGGGCGCACGCCCGGGCGAGCCGTGGGCGCTCGATCCGCCCGCGGACCGCGGCCGCGTGGATCTGCTCTCGCTCATGCCGCTGGTGGCCATCGTCGCGCTGGTGGCGCTGGTGGCGGCCTCGGTCTGGATCGCGGGCCGCAGCGAGACCGAGCAGATCCGCACCAAGCTTGCGACCGACGCGCTCTGGGTCGAGCAGACGCTGCGCTTCCAGCTCTCGGTCGACGAGGACATGCTGGCGCGCCTTGCGCTGGACGAGGCGGGCGGCACGGCGCCCGCCGTGCTCGAGGCGCGGGCGCGGGCCCATATCGCGGCCAATCCCGAGATCCTCTCGATCGTCTGGCACGATGCGGCGGGCGGCATCCTCCGGGCGGTGCCGGGCCCCGCCGACACCCGCGCCGACGAGGAGCTGGCCGCGCAGCTCCGGCGCACCGGGGCTCGGGCCCGCCCGGTCTATGCGCTGATGGACGGGCAGACGGTGACGATGGGCCTGCGGCCGCAGGGCTCCGACGAGGTCATCACCGCCACCGTCTCGCTGCCCCTGATGCTCGAACGCCACATCCCCTGGTGGATCGCCGAGCAATATGCGGTCTGGCTGCTCGACGGCAGCGACACGGTGCGGGCCCGCCGCTCGCGCGGGACGCCCGAGCCGGAAGGCCCCAGCCATGCGATCAGCTTCGATCCGCCCTTGCCGGGCGCGGTGCTGCGCATCGCCTCCTACGAGGGGGCCGCGCCCTTCGCCCGCGCCCTCTTGCCCGCGGCCATCGCGGGGCTTGCGGCCTTCGCGATCCTGGCCCTGCTCGCGCTTTACCGCAACGCGCAGCGGCGGCGCGCGGCCGAACTGCGGCTGAACGAGGAAATGGCCTTCCGCCGCTCGATGGAGGAGAGCCTGACCGTGGGCCTGCGCGCCAAGGACCATGCGGGCCGGGTGCTCTATGTCAATTCCGCCTTCTGCAAGCTCGTGGGCTGGAATGCCGAGGATCTGGTCGGCCACGACCAGCCCATGCCCTACTGGGCCCCCGACCGGATCGAGGAGACCCTGCGCCGCCAGCGGGCGCTCGCCGAGGGAGGCGCCGAGCCGCAGGCCTTCGAGACCCGCTTCCGCCGCAGCGACGGGACCGAGATCGACGTGCAGGTCTACGAGGCGCCGCTGATCGACGCGAAGGGGATGCATCGCGGCTGGATGGGCTCGATCATCGACATCACCGACGCCCGTCGCGCCGCCCGCCTCGCCCGCGAGCAGGAGGAGAGCCTTGCGCGGACGGGCCGTCTCGTGACGCTGGGCGAGATGGCCTCGACGCTGGCGCATGAGCTGAACCAGCCGCTCGCCGCCATCGCGAGCTATGCGGCCGGGGCCGCGAACCTGTTGCGGCAGGAGCGGGCGGATCCGGCGCTGCTGTCGTCGGCACTGGCCAAGCTCTCGCATCAGGCCGACCGGGCGGGCCAGATCATCCGCCGGATCCAGGATCTGGTGCGCAAGCGCGAGCCGCGCTTCTCGGCGCTCGATCTGGCCTCGGTCGTGCGCGAGACGGCCGGTTTCCTCGAGGCGGATGCGCGGGTGCGCGGGGTGCGGATCGCCGTCGATCTGGCGCCCGCGCCGCCCGTGCTGGCCGACCGGATCCTGCTCGAGCAGCTCCTCATCAACCTCATGCGCAACGGGATCGAGGCGATGGGCGAGGCGGGAAGCGTCGATGCGCTGACCGTGAGCCTCCGCCCCGGGCCCGCGCGGGCCGTGATCGAGGTGGCCGACCGGGGCCCCGGCATCGCGCCCGAGGTGGCCGACCGGCTGTTCGACGCCTTCACCTCGACCAAGGCCGAGGGTATGGGGATCGGGCTGAACATCTGCCGCACCATCGTCGAGATGCACCGCGGCCGCCTGACCCACCGCCCGCGCGAGGGCGGGGGCACCGTGTTCCGGGTGGCGTTGCCCGCCGCCGCCGAAGAAGGAGTGGCCGCCGAATGACGGGGTGCGTCCATATCATCGACGATGACGAGGCGATCCGCGACGCGCTCTCGTTTCTCTTTGCCTCCCGGGGGCTGCGCGTGCAGGGCTGGCCCTCGGGCGAGGCCTTTCTCGAGGCGCTGCCGCTGCCCGACTGCGCCTGCATCATGCTTGACGTGCGGATGGGCGGGATCTCGGGGCCCGACACGTTCGACCGGCTGCGCGCGGCGGGCTGCGCGGCGCCGGTGATCTTCCTCACCGGCCATGCCGATGTGCCGGTGGCGGTGCGCGCGCTGAAGGCCGGCGCCTTCGATTTCGTCGAGAAGCCCTTCAACGACAATGCGCTGGTCGATCTCGTGCTCGCCGCCATCGAGGCCCATGCCGCGCAGCTGGCCCACAGCGGCGCGCGCGAGGATGTGGCGCGCCGCCTCGCCACTTTGTCCGCGCGCGAGGAGGAGGTGCTGCGGCTGATGCTGCAGGGGCGGCTGAACAAGCAGATCGCCGACACGCTGGGTATCGCCATGCGCACGGTCGAGCTGCACCGCTCTCGCCTCATCGCGAAGATGGGCGCGCGCAATGCGGTGGAGCTTGCGGCGCTCCTCAGCGAGGCGGGGCTGCCGCGCTGAGCGTCGCGCGCCGGTTGCGCCGCAGGCGGGCGAGGAAGGCCAGCACGAAGATCCCGCTCAGGATCAGGATGATGGTGGGGGCGGGGGCACTGTCGAGGAAGAAGCTCGCATAGGTCCCCGCCAGCATCGCGGCAAGGCAGACCGCCACCGCCACGATCAGCATAGGCCCGAAGCGCCGCACCGTCAGGAAGGCGATGGCCCCCGGCGCGATCAGCAGGCCCACGGCGAGGATGAGGCCCGTGGCCGTCAGCGTGGCCACGATGGTCAGCGCGAGCGCGGGCAGAAGACCATAATGCAGAAGCCCCACCCTGAGGCCCGAGGCCCGTGCCTGCGCCGGATCGAACGCATGGAGAAGCAGATCCTTCCAGGTCAGCAGGAGCGCGCCCGTCACGCCGGCCGAGATCGCCCCCGAGACCAGGAGATCCCCGGGCCCCACGCCCAGCATATTGCCGAACAGGATATGATCGAGATGCACGTCGGTCTCGATCGAGGTGTAGAGCAGCAGCCCCAGCCCGAACATGCCGGCGAAGACCACGCCCATCACCGTGTCCTGCTTGACCCGGCTGTTGCCCGCGAGGAAGCCCGTGGCGAGTGCGCAGGCCATGCCCGCGCCGAAGGCGCCGACCAGCAGCGGCACGCCCGCGATATAGGCCAGCACCACGCCCGGCAGGATGGCGTGGCTGATGGCGTCGCCCATCAGCGCCCAGCCCTTCAGGACGAGGAGGCAGGAGAGAAGCGCCGTGGGCACCGCCACCAGCAGGCAGACGAGGAAGGCGTTCTGCATGAAGGGAAACTGGAACGGGAAGAGGAGCGTCTCGGTCATGGCTGCTCCAGCGCCTGGGCGGCGCGGCGGCGGGCGGCCAGCATCCCGTGCTTGGGCGCGAAGGGGAAGGCCAGAAGGAAGAGCGCCGTCTGCAGCGTCACGATCACCGCGCCCGTGGCCCCGTCGAGGAAATAGGAGATGTAGGCGCCGAGGAAGCCCGTGGCGGCCCCGATCGCCACGGCGAGCGTCAGCAGGCGCGGGAAGCGGTCGCAGAGCAGATAGGCCGTGGCGCCGGGCGTCACCACCATGGCGATCACGAGGAAGGCCCCCACCGTCTGCATCGCCGCCACGATGGAGGCCGAAAGCAGCGTGAAGAACAGAAGCTTCATCGCGCCGGTGCGGATCCCGATCGAGCGGGCGTGGGTCTCGTCGAAGAAGGTCACCATCAGGTCCTTCCATGTCGCGAGCAGGATCGCGAGCGAGACCACCCCGATCACCGCCAGCTGCGCCGTGTCGTAGGGCGAGATGGCGAGGATGTTGCCCATGATGATGGTCTGGATCGAGATCGCCATCGGATCGACCGAGATCATGAACAGGCCGAGCCCGAAGAAGGAGGTGAAGATCAGCCCGATCACCACGTCGGTCTTGAGCCCGCTGCGGCCGGAGAGGAAGAGCATGGCCCCCGCCGCGAGCCCTCCCGCAAGGAAGGCGCCGAGCGCGAAGGGCAGGCCCAGCACATAGGCCCCCGCGACACCCGGCACGACGGAATGCGAGAGCGCATCGCCGATCAGCGACCAGCCCTTCAGCATCAGGAAGCAGGACAGGAAGGCGCAGACCGCCCCCACCAGCGCCGAGACCCACATGGCGTTGGTCATGTAGCCGTAGAGGAACGGCTCCCAGAGCTCAGCCGCGCTCATCCTCGGCCTCCTGCCGGTGGGTGCGGCCGCCATATTGCACGAAGGGCCGCTCGTCGTCGGTGAGGATGCTGACCTCGCGCGGGTCGTCGTCGTCATGCAGGAGCGTGCCCGACAGGGTGAAGCGCCGGAGGACGCCGCCGAAGGCCGCCTCGAGATTGGCATGGGTGAAGGTGGTCTCCGTCGGCCCGTAGGCCAGAACGGTGCCCTTCACGAGCACGGTGCGGTCGCAGAATTCCGGCACCGACCCGAGATTGTGGGTCGAGACCAGCATCACCCGCCCCTCGGCGCGCAATTCGCGCAGCAGGGCCACGATCTCGCCCTCGGTCTGGACATCGACGCCGGTGAAGGGCTCGTCGAGCAGGATCACCTGACCCTCCTGCGCCAGCGCCCGGGCGAGGAACACGCGCTTCCTCTGCCCGCCCGAAAGCTCGCCGATCTGGCGGTGACGCAGCCCCTCCATGCCGACGCGGGCCAGCGCCTCGGCCACGGCCGCGCGGTCGGCGGCCTTCGGGCGGCGCAGGAAGCCCATGTGGCCGTAGCGGCCCATCATCACCACATCCTCGACGAGGACCGGGAAGGTCCAGTCCACCTCCTCGGATTGCGGCACATAGGCCACGAGGTTCTGCCGCAGCGCCTCGGGCACGGTGCGGCCGAGCAGCCGGATCTCGCCCGAGCCCACCGGCACGAGGCCCATGATCGCCTTGAAGAGCGTGGACTTGCCTGCCCCGTTGACGCCCACGAGCGCCGCCACCGTCCCGCGCGGCAGCGAGAAGCTCGCGTGGCGCAGCGCCGTATGGCCGTTGCGGTAGGTCACGGTCACATCGCGGACCGAGATGCCCGCGCCCGCCTCCGCCCCGGCCGATGGGATCTCCGGTCTCATCTTGCGCCCTCCAGCCCGTTCGCGATGGTCTCGGCCGTCACCCGCAGGAGGTCGAGATAGGTCGGCACCGGCCCGTCGCGCGGGCTCAGGCTGTCCACATAGAGCATGCCGCCATAGGCCGCCCCCGTCTCGCGCGCGACCTGCCGGGCGGGGGCATTGTTCACCGTGCTCTCGCAGAAGACGGCCGGGATCGCGTGCTTCCTCACCCCGTCGATCACCGTGCGCACCTGCTGCGGCGTGCCGACCTGATCGGTGTTCATCGGCCAGAGATAGAATTCCTTCAGCCCGAAGTCGCGGGCGAGATAGGAAAAGGCGCCCTCGCAGGTCACGAGCCAGCGCCGCTCCTCGGGCAGGGCCGCGATCCGGTCGCGGAGCGGGCCGATGGTCGCCCGGAGCCGCTCCTTGTAGCTTGCGGCATTGGCCCGGTAGCTCTCGGCATGGGCCGGATCGGCCTCTGCCAGGGCGCGGGCGATGTTGTCGATGTAGATCATCGCATTGTCGAGGCCCATCCAGGCGTGCGGGTTCGGCCTGCCGCGATATTCGCCGCCCGCGACCGCCATCGGTTCGATCCCTTCGCTCACCGTCACCGAAGGCACATCCTTCAGGTTGGAGAGGAACTGCTCGAACCAGAGCTCGAGATTGAGCCCGTTCCAGAGGATCAGGTCCGCGTCCCAGGCGCGCACGATGTCGCGCGGCGTGGGCTCGTAGCCGTGGATCTCGGCGCCGGGGCGGGTGATCGACACCACCTCGGCCGCGTCGCCCGCCACGTTCTGCGCCATGTCGGCGATGACCGTGAAGGTCGTGGCCACCTTCAGCCGGTCGGCGAGCGCCGGCCCCGCCATGAGGAGCGTCGCCATCGAGGCGGCCCATCCGATCCGTCGCATGTTCATGCTCGCACCTCCAACTGTGATAATGCGAGGCATTCGCAAAACTTCAAGGATAAATTGCGAGCCGTTCGCAAACTTGTGACGTCAGGGCAGATCCAATCGGTCCGGCTCGTGGATCGGGCAGCGGTTGAAGGCCGCACGATAGTCGGAGGAAAGCTTGTAGGTCGCCTGCCGCACGCGGTTGATCGCGCCGAGCGGCCGGTGCGCGGCAAGCCCGGTCCAGACCGAGAAGCGGATCGGGTCGTCCACGGCTTTGGCCCTCGCTTCGCTCCAGCCCGGCTGCGGCGGTGCGGTCAGGCGCGCCACCGTCACGAAGGGGCTCTCCTCCTCGCTCCAGATCCGGCTCGGATCCTCGACCGGCATCGTCTCGGGGTTCCGGCAGAGCTGGACGCGGAAGTCCCAGACGCCACCCCCGGCCAGATCCTGCGCCACCCGCTCGCGCAGCGCGTCCGGCGCGCCGGCTGCGGGGATCTCCTCGCCCGTCAGGCGGGTGAGGCTGTCCGAGACGGGGACCAGCTGGTATTTCGCGATGAAGTCGCCGTGACGGAAGGCCGTCTGGCTGAAATAGCTCTCCCCCAGCGGATGCACGTTCGGGGCGCCGCCCATGGTCTTCAGCGTGGCGCTCTCGCCGCCTGCGGCCTCGAGCGTCTTCTCGACCCCGCGCAGCACCGAGGACAAGGCGACCTTGGCCCAGGTCGCCTGATCGGTGGTCCGGGCGAGGCGATTGAGGCTCTTGAGAAAGCTCGCCGCATCGGGAGCCGCGAAGGCGGGGCCATTGACCATCACGAAATCCTGCGTGTCGCCCTCGGCGCGGGGGAGGCGCTCGCCCTCCACCTGCAGGATCTTCAGCGCGAGCCCGCGGGGCACCGAGACGCTGTCGGGCAGAAGGTCGCCCGGATTGGTGGAGATGCGCACCAGCGCCGGGTGCCGGCCCGGCCGTGCGAACAGCCCCTGCGCCAGCTCGGGCGGCAGATCGGGCAGGATCTCGAAATGCGCCTCGAAGATCCCGTGGCTCTTGGCATGGACCGCGCGCACCGCATGGCCGTAGTTGCCCGAGGTCGTGTCGAGGATCTCGGTCAGCGCCCGGCAGAGCAGGCGCTCGGTCTGCTCTTCCTCCTCCTCGGGACGTTCGATGTCGGGCGCATATCGGATCGGGTCGCGCATGGGGCCTCCGTTGCTGTCGGAGGGCAACCGGCGCTGGGGGCGCCGGGTTCCAGTCGAAGAGTGCGGCGGCCCTTAGAGACCGAGGAGGGCAGGCAGCTCGCGCATGTCCGAGAAGGGCCGGGCGCCCTCGGCCTCGAGGGCCGCCGAACTGCCGTCGGGCACATAGCCGAAGCAGGTCATGCCGGCGGCGCGGGCGGCGCGGGCGCCTGTCGGGCTGTCCTCGATCACCGCGCAGCGGTCCGGCTCCACCCCCAGCGCGCGGGCGGCATGAAGATAGAGGTCGGGCGCGGGCTTCGGCGCGTCCAGCGACTGGCCCGAGAAGAGCCGCCCGGCGAGCCGCGCCATCAGGGCCGGATGCTGGCCGAGCGTCACCTGCATCTTGCGGTCGGATCCGTTCGAGCCCACCGCATAGGGGATGCCCGCCTGATCGAGCGCGGCCACCACCTCCTCGACATGGGGGATGAGCGGCGTGCCCCGGGCCAGCCGCGCATAGAGCCGCTCGTAGAAGTCCTCCACCCAGTCCGCGGGCAGGTCGGCCCCCAGACGGCGGGCCGTCACGGCCGCACCGGGAATGGTGCCGCCGAGGAAATGCGCCTCGAGCGCCGCATGGTCGAGCGCAAGGCCGTGGCGGGCGAGATCCTCGCCCAGAAGCGCGAAGGCCGTGGGTTCGCTGTCCACCAGCACGCCGTCGCAGTCGAAGATCACCGCCTCGATCATGGCGCCTCCAGAATGGTGACCAGCGTGTCGCCGTAGCGCCGCTGGTCGAGTTGCGTGAAGCCTTCCGGCGGAACCGGGGCGATGTTCTCCTCCCACAGGACGAGGGCGCCGGGCGCGAGCCAGCCCGCGT
>NZ_MABH01000125.1 GCF_001720585.1 Cereibacter johrii
CCCGCCTCCGGCGGCTGCCGCGGGCCGACTGGGGCAAGGCCACCGCCCATGCGGGCCTCGGCATCACCATCTTCGCCGTGGCGGCCATCACTGCCTGGCAGGTCGAGTCCATCCGCGTGATGAAGCCGGGCGAGAGCTTTGCGCTTGGCCGCTACGACGTCCTGCTCGAAGGCGTGCGCGAGATCGAGGGTCCGAACTACCGATCGTCCGTGGCCGACTTCCGCGTGAGCCGCGGCGGGGCCGAGGTGGCGACGCTCCACCCCGAGAAGCGCGTCTATCCTGTGGCCGCCATGCCCACGACCGAAGCCGCCATCGACTACGGCTTCACCCGCGACCTCTATCTCGTGATCGGCGATCCGCAGGAGGGGGGCGGCTATGCGGTGCGCAGCTATATCAAGCCCTTCGCCAACTGGATCTGGGGAGGCGCCCTGCTGATGGCGCTGGGTGGGCTTCTGAGCCTCTCGGACCGCCGCTACCGCATCGCTGCCGGCGCGCGCCGGATGCCGGCCGCGGTGGCCGCAGAATGAGGGTCGCGGCGCTTCTCCTCGCGGCCATCCTCGCCGCCCCCGCCCCCGCCTTCGCGGTGCAACCCGACGAGATCCTGCCCGATCCGGCGCTCGAGGCGCGGGCGCGGGACATCTCGCAGGAGCTGCGCTGCCTCGTCTGCCGCAACGAGAACATCGACGATTCGAACGCCCAGCTCGCCCGCGATCTGCGGCTCCTCGTGCGCGAGCGGCTGGTGGCGGGCGACAGCAATGCCGAGGTGGTCGCGTTCGTCGTGGACCGCTACGGCGAATATGTGCTGCTGAACCCGACCGCGGGCGGGGCGAACCTGATCCTCTGGATCGCGGGCCCGGCGATGCTGGCCGGCGGGCTCGGGCTTGCGGCCCTCTATCTCCGCCGCCGCCGCACCGCCCCCGATGCGGCCTCGGCGGCGCTCTCCGACGAAGAGCGGGCGCGGCTGGCGGAAATCCTGAAGGACTGACGCGCCGTCGCGCTTTCGCGACCCTCCCGCCCGGCTATTCTGGGGCAAAGGGAGGGACAGGATGGACTATCGGACGATCAGGGTCGAGGAGCGGGACGGGCTCTGCCGCGTCACGCTCGCGCGGCCCGAGGTGATGAACGCACTCTCCAGCCGGATGCGCGAGGAGCTTCTCCACGCGGTGACCGAGGCCGGCACGCGCGCGCGCGCCCTCGTGCTGACGGGCGAGGGGCGGGGCTTCTGCTCCGGGCAGGATCTGGGCGACGCCCGCGCCCTGGACGTCCCCGATTTCGAGCGCATCCTCCGCGAGGAATACGAGCCGCTCCTGCGGGCCATCGCCCACTGCCCGCTGCCGACGCTCGCCGCCGTGAACGGCGTCGCGGCCGGGGCCGGGGCCAATCTGGCGCTCGCCTGCGACGTGGTGATCGCAGCCGAGAGCGCGAGCTTCATCCAGGCCTTCACCCGGATCGGGCTGATCCCCGACGCGGGCGGCACCTGGACGCTGCCGCGCCAGATCGGGCTTGCCCGGGCCATGGGGGCCGCTCTCTTCGCCGATCCCATCTCTGCCGCCGACGCCGCCCGCTGGGGCATGATCTACGAGGCCGTGCCCGACGCCGCGTTCGAACCCCGCTGGCAGGCCCGCGCCGCCCATCTGGCACAAGGCCCGACCCAGGCCTACCGCGGTCTGAAACAGGCGCTGCGGGCCAGTTTCGACAACAGTTTCGAGGAGCAGCTGGCTCTCGAGGCGCGCCTGCAGGGGCAGTGCGGCGCGTCTGCCGATTTCATGGAAGGCGTCACGGCCTTCCTCGAAAAGCGCCCCGCCACCTTCTCGGGGCGCTGACGCAAAGCCCGGCGCGCTCCGGCGCCGGGCCTCCGATCTTCGGGCGGCGGCCTCAGATCCCGCGCGAGAGCGCCGCGACGCCGGTCCGCGCCATCTCGCGCAGGCCCAGCGGGCGCATGAGATCGGCCAGCGCGTCGATCTTCTCCGGCGTGCCGGTGATCTCGAACACGAAGCTCTCCAGCGTCGAATCGACCACCTTGGCGCGGAAGATCTCCGCCAGCCGCAGCGCCTCGATCCGCGCCTCGCCCTTGCCCGAGACCTTGAACAGCGCCAGTTCGCGCTGCACCGAGGGGCCTTCCACCGTCAGGTCGTGCACCTCGTGCACCGGCACCAGACGCGCAAGCTGCGCCTTGATCTGTTCGATCACCGCGGGCGTGCCGCGGGTGACGATGGTGATGCGGCTGCGGTGGCCGGTATGGTCCACCTCGGCCACGGTCAGGCTGTCGATGTTGTAGCCGCGGCCCGAGAAGAGCCCGATCACCCGCGCGAGAACCCCGCTCTCGTTGTCCACCACGAGCGCCAGCGTATGCTGCTCGATGACTTCCGAATGGGGGTCGCGCAGATCGTAGGCCGAATGCTGGGTCGATCCCTGCTTGATGTTGAGCGGCGCCATGCGTCCGTCTCCCTGATCCTGTTTCATTCTGGCGGAAATATCCCCGGGGGTGCGGGGGCAGGCAGCCCCCGCGTCCGCCGGTTCAGACGAGCACCGCCCCCTTGGCGCCGATGGCGCCCTCGGTCTCGGCATCGCCCAGCAGCATCTCGTTGTGCGGCCGCCCCGATGGGATCATCGGGAAGCAGTTCTCGTGCTTCTCGACGAGGCAGTCGAACACCACCGGCCCGTCATAAGCGATCATCTCGCGGATCGCATCGTCGAGATCGGCCGGGGCGGCGCACTGGATGCCCTTGGCCCCGAAGGCCTCGGCGAGCTTCACGAAGTCGGGCAGGCTCTCGCTCCAGGATTGCGAGTAGCGCTGGCCGTGCAGAAGCTGCTGCCACTGCCGCACCATGCCGAGCCGCTCGTTGTTCAGGATGAACTGCTTCACCGGCAGGCGGAACTGCATCGCCGTGCCGATCTCCTGCATGTTCATCAGGAACGAGGCATCGCCCGCGATATTGATGACCAGCGCCTCGGGATGGGCCACCTGCACGCCGATCGAGGCGGGCAGGCCATAGCCCATGGTCCCGAGCCCGCCCGAGGTCATCCAGCGGTTCGGACCCTCGAAGCCGAGGAACTGCGCGGCCCACATCTGGTGCTGGCCCACTTCGGTGGTGATGTAGCGATCCATCCCCTTGGTCAGCGCCTCGAGCCGCTGCAGCGCATGCTGCGGCTTGATGAGCGACGAGGAGGGCGTGTAGTCGAGGCAGTTCACCGCCTTCCATTCGGCGATCTGCTTCCACCAGACGGCCAGGGCCTCGCGGTTCACCTTGCGCCCGCGCGACTTCCACAGACGCAGCGCATCCTCGAGCACATGGCCCACATCGCCGATGATCGGCACGTCCGCCCGGATCACCTTGTTGATCGAGGAGGGATCGATGTCGATATGGACCTTCTGCGAGAAGGGCGAGAAATCCTTCACCCGGCCGGTGATCCGGTCGTCGAAGCGCGCGCCCACATTGATCATCAGGTCGCAGCCGTGCATGGCGAGGTTGGCCTCGTAGAGGCCGTGCATCCCGAGCATCCCCAGCCAGCCCTTGCCGCTGGCCGGATAGGCCCCGAGCCCCATCAGGGTCGAGGTGATCGGGAAGCCCGTCGCATCGACGAACTCGCGCAGGAGCTGGCTGGCCGCGCTGCCCGAGTTGATGACGCCGCCGCCGGTGTAGAAGACCGGCCGCTCGGCGGTCTCGATCATCTCGACCATGCGCGTGATGGCCTCGATGTCGCCCTTCACCTTCGGCTGGTAATGGTCGACCCGCGCCTTCTGCGGTGGCTGGTAGGCCGCGGTCGCGAACTGGACATCCTTCGGGATGTCGACCAGCACCGGGCCCGGCCGGCCGTGGGTCGCCACATGGAAGGCCTGATGGATCGTCTCGGCGAGCCTGGCCGTGTCCTTCACCAGCCAGTTGTGCTTGGTGCAGGGGCGGGTGATGCCCACCGTATCGGCCTCCTGGAAGCCGTCAGTGCCGATCATGAAGGTGGGGACCTGGCCCGAGAGGACGACGAGCGGGATCGAATCCATCAGCGCATCGACGAGCCCGGTGACGGCATTCGTGGCGCCGGGGCCGGAGGTGACGAGGACGACGCCCGGCCTGCCCGTCGAGCGCGCATAGCCCTCGGCCATATGGACCGCGCCCTGTTCGTGCCGCACGAGGATGTGCCGGATGTCGTTCTGCTGGAAGATCTCGTCGTAGATCGGCAGCACGGCGCCGCCCGGATAGCCGAACACCGTGTCCACCCCCTGATCCTTCAGGGCCTGGACCACCATCCGCGCGCCGCTCATCACCTCGGTCATCTCTCTCTCCATCCTTGCCGCCTCGGGCGGCGCGATCCGCGCAACAAAAAGCCCCCGGGTTTCACTCGGGGGCGCATGGGAACCGATTATGGTCAACCGTCACCGGCCCATGCGCAGCTTTCCTACAAGAAGTACGACACCAGACATTTCCGGGCCTCCGTTGCGGTCGGGCCGGACACTAGGCCGTGCCCGACCCACCGTCAATGGCAAATCGGCGAAGAAAGTGTCGCAGAGGGTCCGGCGGCCGCACATTTGTTTCTCTGCTTCCCCGCAGGTCGAAACAAACGGAAATCCGGAGCGGCCGCGTCAGAGCATCAGCGCCACATATCCTCCATAGGCGAGGAGCAGCAGCACCCCGGCCCAGCGGGGCACGCCCTTCAGCGCGAAGGCCAGGAGCACGAGAAGAAGCGAGGAGCCCAAGACCCAGGGCATGTCCTCCCGCAGGAAGCGCGGGTCGAGCCCCTCGATCGGCAGGACGAGGCCGGTGATTCCCAGGATGCCCAGCACGTTGAAGATGTTCGATCCGATCACGTTGCCGACGGCGATCTCGGAATGCCTGCGCCAGGCGGCGATGACCGAGGTGGCAAGCTCGGGAAGCGATGTGCCGACCGCGACGATGGTCAGGCCGATCACGGCCTCGGAGATGCCGAAGGAGCGGGCGATCTGGGTCGAGCTGTCCACGAGAAGCCGCGCGCCCACCATCAGCACCACGAGCCCGCCGAGCGTGATCAGGGCCGACTTCCAGACCGGCGTCAGCGCCTCGGGGTCGGTCTCCTCCGCCTCGGTGCGCCCGGAGAGGAAGGACATGACGAGAAAGCCCAAGAGGGCCGCCACCAGCACGCCCGCCTCGATCCGCGACAGCCCGTCGCCCAGCAGCATGATCCACAGAAGGACCGCCGCGCCCACCATGAAGGCGAGATCCTTCCAGACCCGGCGACCGTCGACGGCCACCGGATAGATCAGCGCGGTGAGGCCGAGGATCAGGAGGATGTTGGCGATGTTCGAGCCGAGGACATTTCCGACCGCGATGGAGGAGGCGCCGTCGAGCGCCGCGTTGAGCGAGACCAGAAGCTCGGGCGTCGAGGTTCCGAAGCCCACGATGGTCAGGCCGATGACCATGGGGCTGATCCGGTAGGACCGCGCGACATTGGCCGCACCCCGCACCAGAAATTCGCCTCCGAAGAATAGGCCCAGAAGGCCCGCGACAAACAGGATGTAGACCAAGATGCACTCCTCTGCTTCCGGGCCGAAGTGGGCAGAGCCGCGGACATTGCAAGAGGAATCCGCGATGAATGTTTTCCGATGACGCGGCGTCCGACGGGACGGGAGCGCCGCGGGGGAGGGAAAGCCACGCCTGCCCGGAACCTGACGGATCGCGCAGGACCCGCCGCCGTGACACCATGAGGGATGGGGCCATGTGCCGCGGCGTCATCGGGCCGACCGATCCGCCGCCCAGAACGCGGCGGGATCGTCACCGGCGGCGGCCCGGAAAGGGCGCGGGAGCGGGCCGGCGTGGGAGGCGCTACCCGCGAGCGTCCCTTTGCGCCCCTGTCGGTCGTGGCTGCGGTCGCCCGAGCGAGTCTCGGGCAGCGTTCGCCGCGAGCGCCCTCCTGCGCCTGTCAGTCGCGGCTGCGGTCGCCCGAGCGCGCCTCGGGCAGGCTGATCCGCGCTACCTGTTCGGCGATCGGATCGACGCTCAGCGGATGCAGTTCGGCGCGATGGTCGGAGGGCTGGCCGATGTCCTGCCAGCGTCCGCCCTTGTAGATCTCGAGCGCCGAATAGGTGGCCTTGTAGCCCATCTTGCGGCTGCCCGGCACCCAGTAGCCCAGATAGACATAGGGCAGGCCCGCTTCGCGCGCGATCTCGATATGGTCGAGGATCACATAGGCGCCCAGCGACCGGCCGGCGAGGTCCGGATCGTAGAAGGAATAGACCATGCTCAGCCCGTCGTCGAAGATGTCCGTCAGGCAGACGGCCGAGAGCGGGCGGTTGGAGGGCGTGTCGCCGGGGCGCGAATATTCGATGACGCGCGAGCGGATCGGTGTCTCCTCGATCATGGCCGCGAATTCGAAGATGTCCATGTCGGCCATGCCGCCATCGGCGTGCCGGTCGTCGAGGTAGCGCCGGAACAGCGCATATTGATCCTCGGTGGCCCAGGGGCTCGTGGCGTTGCGCCTGAGGTCGGCATTGCGCTTCATCACCCGGCGCTGGGTGCGCGTGGGCTCGAAATCCGCCACGCGGATGCGCGCCGAGAGGCAGGCCGAACATTCGGCGCAGGACGGCCGGTAGAGCACGTTCTGCGACCGCCGGAAGCCCTGTTTCGACAGGGTGTCATTCAGCTTCTGGGCATGTTCACCCTGAAGGGCTGTGAACAGCTTCCGCTCCAGCCGCCCCTCGAGATAGGGGCAGGACTGCGGGGCCGTCACATAGAACTGGGGCGCGATGGGGAGCGTGTGGCGCATGGACGGCTCTTCGCTGGACTGCCGGATACGTTAGCAAGGCCTCCGGGCGGCGCCAAGGTCCCTGTTGCCGCCCGGGCCGGTCAAATGCGCGACAGCTTGCCCGCCCTCATTCGCCGGCGGCCCGGTTGATGGCCACGCTGCCGAGGACGAGGTCCGTCAGGCCCTGCGCCCGCGCCGTCGTCAGCATCAGCACCACCGAGACGATCTGCGGCAGGACCATGCCGATCGAGACCGTGTAACCCAGCGTGTGCAGGAAGGCCTCGGGCAGGCCGAAGGGCCGTCCCTCGTGCGTGCGCAGCCGGATCGCCATCAGCCGCATTCCGGGCGTGGCGGAACTCCGCGCCAGCGAGACGGTCCGGTAGGCGAAGCCCACGCAGAGAAAGAGGAACGGCAGGTAGAAGAGCGCGGTGAAGGCGGTGAAGGGCACGATCAGCGCGGTCAGGAGCGCGATCAGCACCATGTCGATCACCCAGGCAAGCCCGCGCTTCAGCGGCACGTCGGCATAGAATTCCGCGTGCCGGTCGGGATCGGGCAGGGGGTCGGTCCAGGTGTGGCTCATCGCAGGTTCCTCTGTAGGGGGAAGCGGCCCGGTGGCCGCCTCTATGTCGGAGTGCCCCGGCCCCGGTGCAAGACCCGGTGCGTCGCCGGAGTGGCGTGAGGAGGATCCTCGGGCAGCGTCAGCCTCGGGCCTCCCCCTCCTCGGGCGGGCAAGTCGGAGTGTCGTGGCCCGGGTGGAAGGTCCGGGGGCGTCGGTAAGGGGTGGGGATGATCGCCGGGCAGCGTCAGCCTCGGGCCTCCCCATCCTAGGGCGGGCAAGTCGGAGCGCCGTGGCCCGGGTGGAAGGTCCGGGGGGCGTCGGTAAGGGGTGGGGACGATCTCCAGGCAGCGCGGTCTCGGGACCCCATCTCAGGCGGGCAAGTCGGAGCGCCGTGGCCCGGGCGCAAGGCCCGGGACGCGCGTCGGAGAGGGGGGCGAGACGCCCCCCGCAGCGGCTGCCTCAGGCCTCGACATCCCCGGCGGGCGTTCCGGCCTTGCGGGCCCGCTCCTGCATGAAGGCGTCGAACTCCTGCTTGTCCTTGGCCTCGCGCAGGCGCTGGAGGAAGGATTCGAAGGCGATCTGCTCTTCCTCGAGCCGGCGCAGCGTGTCGGCCTTGTAGGCGTCGAAGGCGGCATTGCCGCTGCTGTTCCAGGCCATGGACCGGGACATGCTGCGGCGGGCGCTGCAGGAACGGCTGAACATGCGCTTGCTCCAGATCATGTAGGCGAGAAGGGCGAGGCCAACGGGCCAGAAGGCGATGAAGCCGGCAACCATCGCGGCGATCCAGGCCGGACGGCCGCGCTCGTCGAGCCAGGCTTCGGCGCGGCCGGGCCATGAGGCAAAGCCGGCTCGGGCAGTGGCGGGTATCATGGGCGATCTCCGTCTGAAAGGTGGATGTGAAGCTCTTTCACATTCCTTCAGATGGGAAGTCTTCGCCCCTGTGCAAGAGGCGATGTTAAGGTAATTCACATCTGCGGAGGGAGGAGGCCGACATTTTGCCGGACCCGAAACCTCCGGCCCCGGCAGAGAGTGGATCGGCCCCGCCGCGTGACCGCCGCCCCAGCGTGGCAAGGCTGCCCCTTTGGCGGCAGAGGCGATCCGGGCGGGTCCAGGACGCTCCAGAGCCTCGCGGCGCCGGTCGGGCCTCGCGCACGCGCACTGCGTCAAGCGCGATGCCCCGGGATCGGCGCCGATGGGGAGGAAGCAGCCGACGCCCGGTGCCGGGAGGCTGCCGGGAAAGGCCGCCAACCCTTCCGCGATGCGGGCCCGGAGGCTTCAGGCGGTGAACTGCCCGATCCGCGCGCCGGTCAGGCGCTGCAGGATGTCGGGAGCGAGGGCGAAGATGTGGCGCGGCGTCCCGCCCGCGGCCCAGACCTCGGGAAACTCCATCAGCCGCGGATCGAGCCAGACCGGCAGCGACACGAGGTGACCCACGGGCGCCACGCCGCCGATGGCGAAGCCCGACTGCGCGCGCACCGTGGCCGCATCCGCCCGTCCGAGGGCCTCACCCGCGAGCGCGCCCGCCTTTTCGGCCGAGACCTGATTGCCGCCCGCGGTGAGAAAGAGATGCAGCTGGCCGCTCTCTGCGCCGAGAAACAGGATCGACTTCACGATCTGGTCGAGCGCGCAGCCCGCGGCGGCGGCGGCCTGTTCGGCGGTGCGGGTCTCGGCCGGCATCTCGCGGATCTCGGCCGCAACGCCCGCCGCCTCCAGCGCGGACCGGACCCGCGCGAGGCTCTTGCTCATGGCTTCCCTCTCCTGTCTCCGGGGTTCCCGTCCCCGCCTGCCGTCCCCTCTATCGCCCGCCGCCTGCGACCTTTCAAGTCGGGGCAGCCGTTGACCCGGCGCGGGGCTGCGGCCATGCTCGCCGCCATGACATCCTTCGCCTCGCGCCTCACCCGCCAGCCCTTGCCCTACGAGCCCGACGCCGCGGCCGACATCGCCGCGAGCTTCGCCGATCTGGATCCGGACCTTGCGTCCCTTCTGGGCGCCACAGCCGGCTGCAGCCCCTATCTGCGCGGCCTCATGGTGCGCGAGGGGGACTGGCTGCGCGAGGCGCTGGCGCTGGCCCCCGAAGCCGCGCTCGACGGGATCCTCGACCCGCTGGGGGATCTGCCGCTCGCCGCGCTGGGCGACGGGCTGCGGATCGCCAAGCGGCGCACCGCGCTTCTGACCGCTCTGGCCGATCTGGGCGGGGTCTGGCCGCTGGAGGCGGTGACCTCCGCGCTGACACGGCTCGCCGACCGGGCGACCGACCTCGCGCTGAAGCGGCTGGTGGCCGACGAGATCCGGCGCGGCAAGCTGCCCGGTGCCACGCCCGAGGATGCCGAGACGGCGGGCGGCATGGTGGCGCTCGCCATGGGCAAGATGGGGGCAGGAGAGCTCAACTATTCCTCCGACATCGACCTCGTCTGCCTCTTCGACGAGACGCGCTATCCGGGGCAGCAGCAGGAGGCCCGCGCCTCCTTCATCCGCGTGACGCGCAAGATGACCGCCCTCCTGTCCGATCTCACCGCCGAGGGCTATGTCTTCCGCACCGACCTGCGGCTGCGCCCCGATGCGGCGGTGACGCCGGTCTGTCTCTCGATGGCCGCGGCCGAAAGCTACTACGAAAGCGTCGGCCGCACCTGGGAACGGGCAGCCTATATCAAGGCCCGTCCCTGCGGCGGCGATCTGGCCGCGGGCGAGCGGTTCCTGAAGGCGCTGGTGCCCTTCGTCTGGCGCAAGCATCTGGATTTCGTGGCGATCCAGGATGCCCACGACATGCGGCTGCGCATCCGCGACCATCGCGGCCTGCACGGGCCGGTGGTGATCGAGGGCCATGACATGAAGCTCGGCGTGGGCGGCATCCGCGAGATCGAGTTCTTCACCCAGACCCGCCAGCTCATCGCCGGCGGACGCGACCCCGGTCTGCGCGACCGCACGACGGTGGGAGGGCTGCGCGCGCTCTCGGCTGCGGGCTGGATCCCCGCCGACGTGACCGAGGAGCTGATCGACCATTACCGCGCCCACCGCGAGGTCGAGCACCGGCTCCAGATGGTGCAGGATGCCCAGACACATACCATGCCGACCAGCGTCGAGGGGGTCGACCGGATCGCGGCCTTCTGCGGCCGCACGCCCGAAGCCTTCCGCACGCTCCTGCGGGACCGGCTCGAACGGGTGGACCGGCTGACCGAGGGGTTCTTCGCCCCCGGCGCGGCCGAGAAGGGGCCGGAGCTGTCGGCCCGCGCGCGCGACATCGTCGAGGGCTGGGCGAGCTACCCCGCGCTCCGCTCGCAGCGCGCCGTCGAGATCTTCCGGCGGCTGCGACCGCAGATCCTGAAGAGCCTCGCGCGCGCCGCCAACCCCGACGAGGCGCTGGCCGCCTTCGACGGCTTCCTGGGCGGGCTCCCCGCGGGCGTGCAGATCTTTGCGCTCTTCGATGCGAACCCGCCGCTCGTCGATCTGATCGCCGACATCTGCGCGACTTCTCCCAAGCTCGCGCGGTATCTCTCGCGCAATGCCTCGGTGCTCGATGCGGTGATCGGGGGCGGCTTCTTCACCCACTGGCCGGGCACGCCCGCCCTCGTGCGCGAGCTGACCGACCAGCTGGCCGACCGTCCCGATTACGAGCGCAAGCTCGATGCGGCGCGGCGCTGGATGAAGGAATGGCACTTCCGCGTGGGCGTCCATCACCTGCGCGGCCTGATCGATGCCTTCGAAGCGGCCAAGGAATATGCCGATCTGGCCGAGGCGGTGGTCGTGGCGCTCTGGCCGGTGGTCTGCGAGGAATTCGCCCGCAAGCATGGCCCGCAGCCCGGTCGCGGGGCGGTCGTCCTCGGCATGGGCAGTCTCGGGGCGGGGCGGCTCAACGCGGGCTCGGACCTCGACCTGATCGTCATCCACGATGCGCAGGGGCAGGAGGAGAGCCAGGGCCCGCGGCCGCTTGCGGCGCGGCCCTATTTCGCGCGCCTCACCCAGGCGATGGTGACCGCGCTCACCGCGCCCATGGCCGAGGGCCGGCTCTACGAGGTCGACATGCGGCTCCGCCCCTCGGGGCGACAGGGGCCGGTGGCCACCGCGCTCGCCTCCTTCCGCAGCTATCAGCGCGAGGAAGCCTGGACCTGGGAGCATCTGGCGCTGACCCGCGCCCGCCCGCTCGCGGGCAACCCGGACCTCGCCGGCGAGATCGAGGCACTGCGGCGCGAGATCCTCTCCGAGAAGGCGGTGGCGGCGCGCGTGCTGCCGGACGTGGCCGACATGCGCCGCAGGCTGGCCGAGGCCAAGCCGCCGGGCGGGCCGTGGGAGGCCAAGAACGGCGCGGGGCGGCTGATGGATGTGGAGCTTCTGGCCGAGACGGCGGCGCTGCTTGCGGGCGATCCTGCGCGGCGGGTCGAGCAGCAACTGCGTGCCGGCGTGCGGAGCGGCTTTCTGACGGCGGCCTGCGAGGCGGATCTGCTGGCGGCCTACCGGCTCTGCTGGCGGCTGCAGGCGGGCTCGCGGCTTCTCTCGGAAGGGCCGCTCGATTTCGACAGCCTGGGCGAGGGGGGGTGTGCCTTCCTTCTGCGCGAGGTGGAGGCGCCGGACGCCGAGGCGCTGCTCACGCGGCTGCAGGAGCGGGTGACGGCGGCCGCATTGCGCATCGATGCGCGGCTTGGGCCGCAGACGGGGACAGAAGAAGGAGAGGGCGACCGTGCAGCTGGATGAAGCGGACCCGAAGGGCCTCGTGCGCGAGAGCTATGCGATCGAGGGGATCAGCGCGGGCGAATGCCGCTCGATCTTCGTCGACTGGGCGCTGAGCCTGCCGTCGGACCGGGTGGCCGAGGCGCTGCGGACGCTGCTCGAGGCCTATGCTGCGGGGCGGCCCGACCATCCGATGAGCGAGGTGCTGGCCGGCGGCCTCGCGGCGGCGCCCAGCCCCCGCCG
>NZ_MABH01000126.1 GCF_001720585.1 Cereibacter johrii
GGCCTCGCGGCCCATCTCGGCCGAGAAGGCGAGGCCGCAGAGCCCGCGGGCGGTCGCCATGGCCAGGGCCTCGCCGAAGGGCGAGGCCACCCAGGCCCAGCCGATCTCGAGCCCGGCTCCCGCCCGCGCGAAATCGCCGGGGCTCATCGCCTCCCAGCGCAGGAACAGGTCGTGGAGCCGCCCCGGCCCGGAAAGGCCGGTGGCGAGCGCCGTATCGAGCACGGTGAACCGCTCGGCCAGAAGCCGCCGCGCATGGTCGAGCGTCAGATACTGCTGGTAGCGCTTGGGCGACACGCCCACCCATTGCGAGAAGATGCGCTGGAAATGGGCGGGGCTGAGGCCGATCCGCGCCGCCAGATCCTCGAGCGAAAGCGACGGGCCTCCGGCGTCGATCTCGGCGAGCGCGCGGGCGATCACGGCATAATGGTAGGCGGGCCGCTCGGCGGCGAGGCTGTCGGTCATGGCGGGTCCTCGGGCTGGTGGGTCCGACCCTAGCCGCCGCGACGGGCCGCCGCGACCCGATTCCTGCGGCTTCGCTTGCTCCGCGTGACCGGCTCGGGCATAGGTTGCACCGATGGCCCGCCAACTCGATTACCGCACGATCCACGAGATCTTCCCCCGCCTCCATGCGCTGGAGGCGGAGCCCAGGGGCGAGCTCGACCATGTGAATGCCTACACGCTTCTCGTGGCGGTGGCGCTCTCGGCGCAGGCGACGGATGCGGGGGTGAACAAGGCCACGCGGGCGCTCTTCGCGCAGGTGACGACACCCGCCCAGATGCTGGAGCTGGGCGAGGAGGGGCTCACCGAACATATCCGCACCATCGGCCTCTATCGCAACAAGGCCAAAAACGTGATCGCGCTGAGCCGCCTCCTCGTCGACCATTACGACGGCGAGGTGCCCTCGTCGCGCGCGGCGCTCCAGTCGCTGCCGGGCGTGGGGCGGAAGACGGCCAATGTGGTGCTGAACATGTGGTTCCACCAGCCGGCGATGGCGGTCGACACCCATATCTTCCGCGTGGCCAACCGCACCGGCATCGCCCCCGGCCGCGATGTCGAAGCGGTCGAGCGGGCGCTCGAGGATCATGTGCCCGCGCCCTTCGCGCTTCATGCGCACCACTGGCTCATCCTGCACGGCCGCTACATCTGCGTCGCGCGCAAACCCAAATGCGGCATCTGCCCGATCCGCGATCTCTGCCCTTACGAGGAAAAGACGGCATGAAACAGTTCCAGATCGTCGGCATCGGCAATGCGCTGGTCGATGTGCTCGCCCATTGCGACGATGCCTTCCTGGCCGACAACGGCATCGGCAAGGGGATCATGCAGCTCATCGACATGGGCCGCGCGGTGGATCTCTACGGCCGGATCGGGCCGGCGCAGGAGATCTCGGGCGGGTCGGCCGCCAACACGATCGCGGGCATTGCCCAGCTTGGCGGGCGGACGGCCTATGTGGGCAAGGTCTGCGACGACCAGCTCGGCGCGATCTTCGCCCACGACCTGCGGGCGCAGGGCGCGGTCTACGAGACGCCGCCCGCCCCGAAGGCCTCGAAGCAGGAGACCGGGCGCTGCATCATACTGGTGACGCCCGACGGCGAGCGCTCGATGAACACCTGTCTCGGCTGGTCCGAGTTCCTGACGCCCGACGACATCGACGAGGCGCAGATGGCCTCGACCGAGTGGATCTATCTGGAAGGCTACCGCTTCGACGGGCCGGAGAGCCATGCGGCCTTCGCCAAGGCCATCGCCGCCTGCAGGGGCGCGGGCGGGCGGGTGTCGCTCACGCTGTCGGATCCGTTCTGCGTCGAGCGCCACCGCGACGCCTTCCGCCGGATGATCCGGGAGGATGTGGATCTTCTGTTCGCCAACCGGGCCGAGATCCTGTCGATGTATCAGACCGAGGATTTCGGCGCGGCGCTGAAGGCCGCGGCCGCGGAGGTCGCGATCGTGGCCTGCACCGAGAGCGAGAAGGGGGCCCACATCCTTGCGGACGGGCAGCACTGGCATGTGCCGGCCCTGCCCACGCAGATCGTGGATGCGACCGGGGCGGGCGATCTCTTCGCCGGCGCCTTCCTCTGGGGACTGACCCACGGGCATGGCTACGAGACGGCGGGGCGCATGGGCTGCATCGCCGCTTCGGAAGTGATCTCCCACATCGGTGCCCGGCCCGAGGCGGATCTGCGCACGCTCTTCCGCGCGCAGGGCGTGCTCTGAGCAACAGGGACAGGAGCGGGGCGGGCGCGCGGCTCAGGCCCCTCCGGGGCCATCGCCGCGCGCCGCTGCCGCGGAGGGCGGCGCCGGCAGTCCCGGCTCTTCCGCGGCCTTCCCGGGGAGAGCCGGGGCGCCGAGCGGAAGCGGAGCGCCTGCGGTGCCGGTTCGACAGTCGTCGAGGCCGGGCCACTCCTGTATTCTCCAGCGCATTGCCCCTGCGCGGCTCCGGGGGGGGCAGGACCGGACGGCTCAGCCGGTGAGACAGGCCCCGACCGATGCGACAGAGCGGTGGCGCCCTCTTCCTGCGAGACATGGACCCTGTGAGGCAGCAGGGCGGTCCACCCATCGGGGAGCGCAGGGGCGCGGAGCGGTCGCGCATGCAGCCTCTTGCACAGGCGCGCCCGATCCGGGAGGCTCCTGCGCGACAGATCCCTGAACCACTGAAGGTGGGTTGACCCATGGCTTACGACTACGATCCCCAGAACATCTTCGCGCGCATCCTGCGGGGCGAGATCCCGAACGACACGGTTCTGGAAACGGAACATACGCTCGCGTTCCGGGACATCCGCCCGCAGACGCCGCATCATGTGCTGGTGATCCCGAAGGGCGCCTATGTCTGCTTCGACCATTTCGCGGCCGAGGCCAGTGCAGAGGAGATCGTGGACTTCCACCGCACGGCCGCGAAGGTCTGTGCGGATCTGGGCATCGGCCCGGGAGAGGGCGGCAACGGCTACCGCACCGTCTCGAATGCGGGGCTCGATGCGGTGCAGGAAGTGCCGCATTACCACATGCACATCCTCGCCGGCCGGCCGCTCGGGCCCATGCTCTCGCACCGCGATTGATCCGCACCCGCGCGGCCCCTGTAGGGGGACGCGCGGGAGACTATGCCGGGGGGGCGCCCTGTCTCTCCCCGTGATGCCGGGCCGAGGGCTCACCCCGGCTCCCGGCTCTCGGCCGCGATCAGGTTGCGGCCCCGCCTTTTGCCGAAGGGCAAACCCCGGTTGCACGGAGCCCCCGGCTATGCCCTGGCGCGGCCCCCGTCGGGGCGTCCCTTCGCAGCTGTCAGTGAGCGGCGGCCCAGTTCAGGCCGCGGCCCGCCTCGACCGTCAGTGGCACGGTGAGCTTCACCGCCGGTTCGGCCGCACCTTCCATCACCTCGCGCACGCGCTCGATGAGCGCGTCGGCGGCCTCTTCCTCCACCTCGAACAGAAGTTCGTCATGGACCTGCAGCAGCATGGTCGCGGGCATTCCCGAGATGGCCTTGGGCATCCGGATCATCGCCCGGCGGATCACGTCGGCCGCCGTCCCCTGGATCGGCGCGTTGATCGCCGCGCGGCGCGCGAAGCCCGCGCCCGGGCCCTTGGCATTGATCTCGGGCGTGTTGATCTTGCGTCCGAACAGGGTTTCCACATGACCGTTCGCCTTGGCGAAGGCGATGGTCTCGTCCATGTAGCCCCGGATGCCGGGGAAACGCTCGAAATAGCGGTCGATGAAGCCCTGCGCATCCGCCCGCGGGATGCGCAGGTTGCGCGCGAGGCCGAAGCCCGAGATCCCGTAGATCACGCCGAAGTTGATGGCCTTGGCCTGCCGCCGGATCATCGGATCCATGCCCTCGAGCGGCACGTTGAACATCTCGGAGGCGGTCATCGCATGGATGTCGTGCCCCTCGCGGAAGGCCTGCTTCAGCGCCGGAATATCGGCGATATGGGCGAGGATCCGCAGCTCGATCTGGCTGTAGTCGAGGCTGACCAGAAGCTTGCCGGGCGGCGCCACGAAGGCCTCGCGGATGCGGCGGCCCTCCTCGCTGCGCACGGGGATGTTCTGGAGGTTCGGATCGGTCGAGGCGAGGCGGCCCGTGTTGGCGCCCGCGATGGAATAGGAGGTGTGGACGCGCCCCGTCTCGGGATGGATATGCTCCTGCAGCGCGTCCGTGTAGGTCGATTTCAGCTTGGAGAGCTGGCGCCAGTCGAGCACGCGCGCGGGCAGGTCGTGCCCCTCGGCCGCCAGATCCTCGAGCACGTCGGCCCCGGTGCCCCAGGCGCCGTTCTTGCCCTTCTGGCCCCCGGGCAAGCCCATCTTCTCGAACAGGATCTCGCCCAGCTGCTTGGGGCTGCCCACGTTGAACGGGCCGCCGGCCAGCGCGTGGATCTCGGCCTCGAGCCCCGCCATCTTCTGCGCGAAGGCGTTCGACATGCGCGAGAGCGTGTCGCGGTCGACCTGCACGCCCGCCATCTCCATCGCGGCCAGCACCGGCACCAGCGGCCGCTCGAGCGTCTCGTAGACCGTCGTCACCCGGGCGCGGTGCAGCTGCGGCTTGAACAGCTTCCAGAGCCGGAAGGTCACATCCGCATCCTCGGCCGCATAGCAGACGGCCTGCTCGACCGGCACCCGGTCGAAGGTGATCTGGCTCTTGCCCGAGCCCAGCAGCGTCTTGATCGCGATGGGCTTGTGGCCGAGGTAGGTGTCGCAGAGCTCGTCCATACCGTGGCCGTGGCGGCCCGCGTGCATCGCATAGGACATGAGCATCGTATCGTCGATCGGCGCCACCCGGATGCCGTGACGCTCGAGGATCTTCGCGTCATATTTCATGTTCTGGCCGATCTTGAGGATCGACTCATCCTCGAGCACCGGCTTCAGCATCGACAGGGCAAGGTCGAGCGGCATCTGGTCTGCCACCAGCTCCGAGCCGCCGAAGAGATCGCCCCCGCCCGCGCGATGGCCGAGCGGGATGTAGCAGGCGGCCCCCGCCTCGACGCAGAGCGAGATCCCCACGAGGTCGGCGCGCATCTCGTCGAGGCTGGTGGTCTCGGTGTCGATGGCGACATGGCCCAGGTCGCGGATGCGGGCGATCCAGGCGGCCAGCGCCTCGGCATCGCGGATGCAGGCGTAGGAGGCGCTGTCGAAGGGCAGCGCCGCCTCGACCTGCTCGACGATCTCGGGCACGCCCTCGTTCTGCAGGACGAAGGCGGTGGGGGCGGGGGGCGGCTCGACCTTCAGGCTCTCGGCCACCCGCTTCGTCAGGGTGCGGAACTCCATCTGGTTGAGAAAGCCCAGAAGGTCGTCGGCCACCGGCAGACGCACCTCGAGATCCTCGAGCGAGAAGGTGAGGGGGGTGTTGCAGTCGAGCTCGACCAGCCGCTTCGAGATGCGGATCTGCTCGGCATTCTCCTCGATGGCGGCGCGGCGCTTGGGCTGCTTGATCTCGCCCGCCCGCGCGAGCAGGCTCTCGAGATCGCCATATTCCTGGATCAGCAGCGCGGCCGTCTTGATCCCGATGCCGGGCGCGCCCGGCACGTTGTCGATGGAATCGCCCGCCAGCGCCTGCACATCCACGACGCGCTCAGGGTAGACGCCGAACTTCTCGAACACTTCGTCGCGGCCGATGCGCTTGTTCTTCATCGGGTCGAGCATCTCGACCCCGTCGCCCACGAGCTGCATCAGATCCTTGTCCGAGGACAGGATCGTGACCGAGCCGCCCGCGTCGCGCGCCTTGCACGAGAGGGCCGCGATGATGTCGTCGGCCTCGAACCCTTCGGTCTCGATGCAGGCGATGTTGAAGGCCCGCGTCGCCTCGCGCGTGAGCGGGAACTGCGGGCGCAGATCCTCGGGCGGCTCGGGGCGCTGCGCCTTGTAGAGCGGGTAGATCTCGTTGCGGAAGGTCTTCGAGGAATGGTCGAAGATCACCGCCACATGGGTCGGCGCGTCCGGGCCCTTGTTGTTCTCGACATAGCGGAACAGCATGTTGCAGAAGCCCGCGACGGCGCCCACGGGCAGGCCGTCCGACTTCCGCGTCAGCGGCGGCAGCGCGTGGTAGGCCCGGAAGATGAAGGCCGAACCGTCGATGAGATGCAGATGGTGGCCCTTGCCGAACGTCATGGTCCCTCCCCGGAATGATCTGGTCGCCCCGAGAAGGGCCGTGCGCTCACTTCGCGGTGGCGAAGCTCTCGTGGATGTAGCGGCGGTCGCAGTAGCCGCATTCGACGAAGCCCGTCTCGTGCGGGATCGAGAGCCAGACGCGCGGATGGCCGAGCGCGCCCTCGCCTCCGTCGCAGGCGACCTTCCAGGTCGAGACGACAACGGTTTCCGGGGCTTCGATCGACATTCGGGCACTCTCCTGGCGCGTCTTGGGCTGGCGGCGCATGATAGCGGCCAAGGCCGCAGGGGCAAGGGCCGACTGGTCAGCTTCGCGCGATCCGTGGCTCAGCGCCGGACCAGCCGCTCGACCAGCCGTCGGGTGAGGGGGGCCGCGACCAGCACGGAAGGAAAGGCGATGCTCCAGGAGGTGAGCCAGGCGCCGAGCCAGAGGCCGCCGAAGCCGGGCGGCAGGCCCGCCGCGCGGAAGGTGGCCACGCCCGAGACGATGGCCGACATGAAGCCCGACAGGAGAAACCCGAAGAGATAGGGGGCGAAGCGCAGCGGGATCATGCGGGCAGGTCGGCCGAGGGGATCATCGGGAAGAAGGCGCCCCCCGACCAGAGGCCGAACCAGTCTTCGTGATGCTCGCCGATCTCGCCCAGCCGATAGAAGGACTTGCGGTCGATGAGCGCCTCGAGGCCGCCGCGGACGAGCACATAGGGCGAGGGTTCGCCATCCTCGGCGCGCGCGACCCGGAGCGGGTGCTCGGGATCTGCCGTCACCGTGTCTCCCACCTGGGTCACGAAGGTCACGCGGCGGTCCCGGCCGGTGCCTTCGGATTCGAAATCGACCGCCACGAACGGCGCATCGTCCACTTCGATCCCCACCTTCTCGACCGGCGTCACGAGGAAATATTTCCCGCCCTCGCGCTTCAGGATGGTGGAGAAGAGCCGCACCATCTCGGGCCGGCCGATAGGAGTGCCCTGATAGAACCAGGTGCCGTCGCGGGCGATGCGGAGGTCGAGGTCGCCGCAGAAGGGCGGGTTCCACAGATGGACCGGCGCCGGGCCGCGCTGCTTCACGGCCGCTGCGGCCGAGGCCATCACGCCCTCTGCCGAGGGTTTCACGATCATTTGTGTCTCCCCGCTTTTTGCCATTTGTGCCGCCTGTCATAGTTTGGTCTGATGTTCATATAACGCCGCGGGGAGAGATGTCATGGCCGACGCCACTGCACTGGTTGCCGAGATCGAAGCCCTCGAGGAGAAGCTCGCGCTGGCGAAGGCCAGCATCTCGCGGCGGTTCATCGGACAGGAGCGGGTGGTGGAGCTGGTGCTCGGCGCGATGCTCTGCGGCGGACATGCGCTGCTCGTGGGCCTGCCGGGCCTCGGCAAGACGCGGCTCGTGGACACGCTCTCGACCGTCATGGGCCTCAAGGGCAACCGCATCCAGTTCACGCCGGATCTGATGCCCGCCGACATCCTCGGCTCCGAGGTGCTCGACATGGGCGCGGACGGGGCGCGCGCCTTCCGCTTCATCGAGGGGCCGATCTTCTGCCAGCTGCTGCTGGCCGACGAGATCAACCGCGCCAGCCCCCGCACCCAGTCGGCGCTGCTGCAGGCGATGCAGGAGCGTGAGGTGACCATCGCGGGCCGCCACCGCCCGCTCGGCCGGCCGTTCCATGTGCTCGCCACCCAGAACCCGATCGAGCAGGAGGGCACCTATCCCCTGCCCGAGGCGCAGCTCGACCGTTTCCTCGTGCAGGTGGACGTGGACTATCCCGACCGCGAGACCGAGCGCGAGATCCTGATCGCCACCACGGGTGCCGAGGATGCTCAGGTGCATCAGGTCTTCACCGGCGAGGAGCTGATCGCGGCGCAGGCCCTGCTGCGGCGGATGCCGGTGGGCGATGCGGTGGTCGAGGCGATCCTCGATCTCGTGCGCGCCTGCCGCCCCGGCGAGCCCGAAGGGGCGGGCCTCGGCGAGGTTCTCTCCTGGGGCCCCGGGCCCCGCGCGGCGCAGGCCCTGATGCTGACGGTGCGGGCGCGCGCGCTCCTGTCGGGCAGGCTTGCGCCCTCGGTCGAGGATGTGGCGGCGCTGGCCCGGCCCGTGCTTACCCACCGGATGCAGCTCAACTTCGCCGCCCGGGCGCGGGGCGAGTCGCTCGCCGGCGTGATCGAGCGGGTGGTGACCCGGCAGATGGGTGCGGGCTCGGCCGACTGGGCCGCTCAGTGACCGATATCCTCGCCCTGCGCCCGCGGGCCGAGGCGCTGGGGCAGGCGCTGCCGCCCCTTCTGGCCTCGGCCGAACATCTCGCCTCGACCGTGATCCTCGGCGAGCACGGGCGCCGGCGCGCCGGGATGGGCGACGAATTCTGGCAATATCGCCCCGCGCACGAGGGCGACAGCGCGCGCATGATCGACTGGCGCCGCTCGGCCCGCTCCGACAGCCATTTCGTGCGCGAGCGCGAATGGCAGGCGGCGCAGACGGGGAATTTCTGGGTCGACAGCTCGCGCTCGATGGCCTTCACCGGCGACGGCAACCGCGAGACCAAGGCACAGCGCGCGAAACTGGTGGCGCTGGCCCTTGCCGTGCTCCTCCTGCGCGGAGGCGAGCGGGTGGGCCTGACCGGCGAGGCCGCAAGGCCGCGCTCGGGTCGGGCGCAGGTGCTGCGCCTCGCCGATGCGCTGACCGAGGAGGGCGCCGCCGACTACGGTCGGCCCGACATGACGGGCCTCGTGCCGCACGGGCGGATGGTGTTCGTCTCGGATTTCCTTGGCGACATGGAGGGGGTCGAGCGCGCGATGGAGCGGGCGGCCGAGCGCGATGTGCGCGGCGTGCTGCTTCAGGTGCTGGACCCGGCCGAGGAGGCCTTTCCCTTCGACGGGCGGACGATCTTCGAATCGATGGGCGGCAGCCTTCGGCACGAGACGCTGCGGGCGGGCGACCTGCGCGCCCGCTATCTTGAGCGGCTGGCACAGCGGAAGGACCGGCTCGCCACGGTCGCCCGGGCCTCGGGCTGGCACTACGATTGCCATCACACGGGGCAGGGGGCGCTGCCCGCGCTCCTGTGGCTCTACCGCGCGCTGGAGCGCGCCTCCTGATGTGGATTTTGGGCCCCATCGGCTTCTCGGCGCCCTGGCTCCTGCTGGGGCTTCTGCTGCTGCCGGTCCTGTGGCTCCTGCTGCGCGCCGTGCCGCCCACGCCCATCCGGCGCCGCTTTCCGGGCGTGGCGCTGCTTCTCGGCCTCTCCGACGAGGAGACCGAGACCGACAAGACGCCCTGGTGGCTTCTTCTGCTGCGGATGCTGGCGGTGGCCGCGGCCATTCTGGCCTTCGCGGGGCCGGTCCTCAACCCGCAGGCACGCGAGCCGGGCACGGGGCCGCTTCTCATTCTGGTGGATGGCAGCTGGGCCGATGCCCGCGACTGGCCCCGGCGGATGGAGCGCGCCAAGGCGCTGGTCGAAGAGGCGGGCCGCGACGGCCGCACCGTGGCCGTGGTCCGGCTGACCGACCGGCCCGAGACCCCCGCCTTCCAGAGCGCGGGCGCCTGGGAGGGCCGTCTGGCGGGCCTCGCCCCGAATCCGTGGCTGCCGGACCTCACCCCATGGGCCGGAGCCCTGCCCGAGGGCCGGTTCCAGAGCTTCTGGCTGTCGGACGGGCTCGACCATCCGGGCCGGGCGGCGCTGCTGTCGGCCCTCGAAGCGCGCGGCGCCGTCACGCTGTTCCAGAGCCCGCGCCCGGTGCTGGCGCTGCGCCCGTCGGGCTTTGCCGACGGTGCGGTGCAGCTTTCGGCGCTGCGCGAGCCTGCCTCCGATGCGGTTTCGATCGATGTCTCGGCGCGCGGCCTCGATCCGGCGGGGATCGAGCGCGAGCTGGCCCGCGCCACCGTCGATTTCGCGGCCGGTGCGCGCGAGGCAGGGGCCGCGCTCTCGCTGCCGCCCGAGCTGCGCAACCGGATCGCGCGGTTCGAGATCGCGGGCGTGCGATCGGCGGGCGCGGTGAGCCTCACCGACGACAGTCTCAAGCGGCGCAAGGTGGCGCTGATCGCGGGCCGCGAAGGGCGCGAGCAGCTGCAGCTTCTGTCGCCCACCCATTACCTGCGGCAGGCGCTGGAGCCGGTCGCGGACCTGATCGACGGGTCGCTTCAGGATGTGCTGCTGGCCAGCCCCGATGTCATCGTGCTGGCCGATGTGGCGCGCCTTACGCAGGCCGAGCAGGACGGCATCCTCGACTGGCTCGACGGCGGCGGCCTCCTCCTGCGGTTCGCGGGCCCGCTGCTCGCCTCGTCGGACGTGAGCCGGATGGCCGAGGACCCGCTCTTGCCGGTGCGGCTGCGCGAAGGGGGCCGCACGGTCGGCGGGGCCATGAGCTGGGGCGAGCCCAAGACGCTCGCGCCCTTCCCCGAAGGCTCGCCCTTCCACGGCCTGCCGATCCCGCCCGAAGTCTCGGTCACGGCGCAGGTGCTGGCACAGCCCGATCCCGAGCTCGGGTCGCGCACCATTGCCTCGCTCGCCGACGGCACGCCCCTCGTGACCCGCAAGCCGGTGGGGCAGGGGCAGGTGGTGCTCGTGCATGTGACGGCTAATGCGGAATGGTCGACCCTGCCGCTCTCGGGCCTCTTCGTGCAGATGCTGGAGCGGCTGGCGGTCTCGACCCGCCCCGCGGCCCCCGATGCGGCCGATCTGGCGGGGCAGGTCTGGGTGCCCGAGGTGGTGCTCGACGGCTTCGGCGCGCCGCGCGACGCGGGCGAGGTGGCGGGCGTGCCGGGCGAGCTGCTTGCCGAGGGAGCGCCGGGGCCCGCGCTGCTGCCCGGCCTCTACGCAGGGTCTGACCGTCGCGTGGCGCTCAATGCGGTCGGCCCCGAGACGCAGCTCGCCGCCGCCGTCTGGCCCGACCGGATCCCGGTCGAAGGGCTCGAGGCCGGCGAGGAGCAGGCGCTGAAGGGCGCCTTCCTCGCGGGGGCCCTTGCGCTGCTGCTCATCGACGTGCTGGCAGCGCTCTTCGTCTCGGGCCGGCTCGGGTCGCGCGTGGGGGCGGTGCGCGGCG